>JASBRL010000007.1 GCA_030149475.1 Marinobacter sp. | reverse complement strand
AAGGTGTTCGACCGTCTGTCTCTGGTAAGCTTGTTGGATACGATGACTCGGCTTCCGAGCCAACCATGAACCGCCGTGGTACGGAACCGTATGCCCGGTGGTGTGAGAGGACGGGGGAGGTAACTCCCCCTCCTACTCGATTGGATTCGATGATCTGTTGTCAGCTACAAAAGGCCCCATGCGACAAGCTTGCCGCAGGTAAGCGCAGGACGTCGGAACACCGTGACGACGGGCCCGAAGGGCCGAAGGCCGACTGGCCTGAGCAAAGTAGGTCATCGTCACACCGGAAATGGCGTAAAGGCTCCTAAATAGACAAGCCCCAGCATCCTTGATGTTGGGGCATTTTTTTATTTGGTCAGGGTATCCAGATCTCGAAAGTGCCCCCTCCCAGGTCGCCGTTGTTGTGCAGTCTAATAAAGCCCTGGCGCCCACCGTTGCTGTGAAGACGGGCAACCGATGCCGCAAAAAACAGGCCCAGGCTGGTGCTGCCACTGTTAAAGTCCAGGGAGTTATGAGCACCGCTGCCGCCTAGTTGCATGGCATCGGGATAGCCCTGGCCGTCATCCTCTACACCAAGAACGAGATACCCGTCGCGCTGACGGGCGGACAGGATCAACTTGCCAGAGGTATAGCGGATCGCGTTGTTAATGGTGTTATTGAGTACTCCGATGAGCAGGTCGCGGTCAAAAAAACCGTTAAGCTCTTCATCATTGATCGAGTACTGAATGTTGTGCCCTTCCAGCAGGGGTTGATGGCGGGCAAGCTGCTCGGCCAGGAAGTCCGGCACAAAATGCTCTTCCACGTGGGCAGTCAGGTGTTCTTCACCCAGTCGGTATATCCCCAACAACTGAATAAGGTCGCTGTGCACCCGTTCAGCCTCATACTGAAGCGTATTGAAGCGCTCCGAGCTGGCAGGGCTGTCGGCGTATTCTTCGCGTAGTTCGTCCAGCGAATGCAATAACATGCCCAAAGAGTTTTTCATATCGTGAACCGCAGAAGCGATTACCAAAGAAAAGTCGATGGGTTGTTGGTTCGGTCCGGCGATAGGCTGGTCAGGATCAGTCTGTCTTGTCATGGTCATACGTACCCAGTTTTTTCCGGAGGGCAAGGTAACGCCGATATTGGCGATGTTGTGGGGGTAGCTGATCAAGGCGAGCAAGGCATTGCCGGCATTGAGCCAGAAGCCGGGAATCGGCAGGCCCCCGGTCGAACTGTTTCAGGCGGACCTGAACGAGGTTCAGGTTAAGTGCCGTATGATTAGGCGCGATGTTTATTGCATTCAAGAAATGATCGGCTGCCGTTTCCAGATCGCCGCGCTCAAAGGCCTCGATACCATCGCGGGTAAACTGTCTCGCTTGACGCTGAGCGACAACGCCAACCGGTTCATCCATTAACAGTTCTATCTGTCCCATGGTCTCTGCATCCGATTCGAATCGTTGAGCCAGATGGCCAAGCAGCTTGCGTGCGTTTGCCTCTTGATCGAGTCGGAGGAGGCTTTGCGCCAGTTCCAGGCCGACTTTGGCGCTGATTGTATCAATGTCAAGTCGGCTGGTTGCCTGTTCGAGCAGTGCGTTCGCATCCTGTTCTCCTCCACGGGCCGCGAGCACTCTGGTTTTGATCAGCATGCCGCGAACCGTCACATCGGGTTCGTTCGGGAAACGACGTTCCATGGTGTGGAGCGTTTTCAGCGCCTCCGGTGTCCGCTTCTGCATCGAATCCCGTCCCCGCCCTTCGGACTCGGTATCCTGATCACTCAGATCCGTAAGGCACAACGCGAGCGACAGATAATGATCGCTGCTGTCGTGAACGGAATGGGCACCCAGATTAACTGTCTGCCGCCACGCTGACGCCGCGGTATCGAAGTCCTGATTGAGGGTCGCAACCGTCGCCAGATTTTTTTGTCGGAGCAGGGCATTGGGCGACAAACGAACCGCCTGTTCGAGGCTTTTCTGGGCTTTCCCGGTTTGCCCGGATCGTTGGTAAACCTCGGCGAGTCGATCAAAAGCCTCAGTTAAATCCGGATGACTTTCAATCAGTGACTGCAGTTCTTTGATCCCCTCTGGGTAGCGCTGCTCGGCAACCAATACCTTTGCTTTACCTAGCCGGGCCCAGGAAAGGTCCCGCTGCGCAAGCACGTCTTCGTAAATTTTCATGGCGTGGTGAAAATCGCCGATTCGAATGTACAGGTCCGCCAGAGTCTGCATCAGCCAGGATTTGTATTTTGGCAGCCTGGGAATGGCCTGCACACAGAGTGACACGGCTTCCGGATAGTTCTCCAGGTCGATCTGCCGGTTGATGGGGAGCAGGGACTGACGCTGTGCAATCAGGCTGCCGAGGCGTTTTTCCAGCATGGCCCGGTTGATTGGTTTGGTCAGGTAGGCATCCGGCTGGAAGTCCCGGGCGCCCATCACCATGTCCCTGGACGTTTCTGCTGTAACCATCAGAAACAACGATGTGTGGCGCAATAGTTTACGATGCCGGAGCTCTTCCAGAATGTGCTGGCCGTTTTTGCCGCGCCCAAGGTTGTAATCACAGAGGATGACATCAAAGTATTCGTAGACACAGCGCTGGATTGCAGCTGAACCCTGTGCTGCCACTTCTACCTTTTCAGCGCCGAAACTACGGAGCATTTCTTTCATCGACAGCCGGAAACTCTCAAAGTCATCGATGATCAGATAGCGTAGCTGACGGAAGCCGTTATCTCGCGGCGTGGTCGGTGAGGAACTCATGAAACCCGTTGCTGCTTGAGCAGTTTATTGACCAGCGCCCGTAACGCCGCAGGTTTCACCGGTTTGTACAGCACCTGGTAGCCTCGCCGGATGGCGTCTTCCCGTACGTCCGGACTCATATAACCGGTGATCAGTATGCCCGGCAAATGGGGATTAAAGGCCTGGCGAAGGGCGTCCATGGCACCCAGTCCGGTTTTCCCCTCATCCAACTGATAGTCTGCCAGAATGATGTCCGGAGCTTGCCCCTGCAGCCGGTTGTGGGCGTGCTCCAGACTTTCGGCAGAGGTGACGGTGCACTGCCAGTTTGCCAGTAGAGCGACCATGCCATCCAGAATATTCGGGTCGTTATCGATACACAAAACGTGCAGGCCGCTGAGATTGGCCAGGCCACGGGTGGGGACCGGGGGCTTTCGGGCGGACTCATCAGGTTTTTCTGCGGCCACACGGGGAATGGTAATGCTGAATACACTGCCCCGTCCCTGCACGGACTGGACCTGGACCGGGTGGTCAAGCATTCCGCTGATACGGTCGACGATTGCCAGGCCCAGGCCCAGCCCTTTTTTATCACGGCCGTGTTGAAGGCGGCGGAATTCTTCAAAGATTCTCGCTAGTTGATCTTCGGGGATCCCCGGGCCGGTGTCCCAGACCTCAATCCGCAAGTAACCTTTGAGTCGTCGGCAGCCTAGCAGAATCCGGCCTTGAGGTGTGTACCGGATGGCATTGGACAGGAAGTTCTGAACAACTCGCCGCAACAGTTTTGCATCCGAACGAACCCATGCGCTGCTGGGGATCAGGTCCAGAACAAGCTGCTGATCCGTGGCGATCGCGGAAAACTCGGTGGCCAGATGGCGGAGAATATCGTTTACCGGAAAATGGCTGATTTTGGGTTCGAGTGCCCCCGCATCCAGCTTGGAAATGTCCAGCAGGGTACTGATGATTTCCTCTGCGGCGCCTAGCGAGCTGTCAATATGCTCGACTAGCTCGCGGGTTTCGTCCGACTGGGATTTGCCCGAGAGCGCTGAGGTAAACAGCCGGGCGGCATTGAGTGGTTGCAACAGGTCATGACTGGCCGAAGCCAGAAACCGCGTTTTACTGTGATTTGCCTGCTCTGCGACAGATTTGGCTTTGAGCATCTGTTCATTGAGAACCTGCAGTTCCTGGGTCCGCTCCTTGACCCGTTGTTCGAGGTAGATGTTGGTTTCCTTGAGGGCTTTCTCCGTTCGCCGCATGACGGTTACATCCTGGAAGGTGGTGACATACCCCCCACCGGGAATCGGACTGCCATCGATCTTGAGGACCGTGCCGTCCGGACGGTGACGCTCGTAGGACATGGGGCGGCCAAAACGCATGCTGGTACAGCGTTCATCAATAATGTCATCTATCTTCCGGGCAGGAAGGTTGGCGCTGGTCAGATTGAAGCGCATGAGGTCCTCGATAGCCCGTCCGACCCGCACGAAGCCCTTGGGGTAGGAAAACAGTTCCAGGTAGCGCTGGTTCCAGACCACCAGCTGCTGCTGATGATTGACGACCGATACACCAAGGCTGATATTCTCGATGGCCGACTGAAGCAGTTCCCGACTGAATGTCATCGCCTGGGACGCCTCGTCCACGATGCTCACAACGTCCTCTATCTGCATATCCCGGCCGGTCAGCGTGGATTCAAGCACCACCCGTGCGGTCGAGCTGCCAATAACCGACGCCAGTTGCCGCTCAATGTGTTTCATCAGGTGAGTGGACGCCGGGCGTTGAGGCGAAATGCGAATGGCGTTCCGCCGTTCGTAGTTTCGGAAGAGGGCCTCGGCGCGCTCCTCTCCCATGAACCGGTCCGCCAGGGCCTGCAGGTCAGAGGTCAGTATCTCGCCTTCCCAGGCGTGCTGTTGCGGCGTCTCGGCACGAGGCTGAGGATCCTGGAAGAACGAGGCAATCTGAATTTTTTCCCGCACTCGTTGCCGGGTAAGCAACGACAATACAATGTAGGTAAGGGCGTTTACTCCCAGGCTCCAGATGATGCCATGACTGACCTGGTCGAGTTCGAGCCCGAACATGGCTGTCGGCCGTGTCCAGCTCAGCCCCCAGAGCCCCTCATCGATGAGTGAGTCGGCCAGCCATCCGGTGGACGCCATTGCAGGAATCAGCAGGGTGTAGCACCAGAGCAGGAAACCCAGGGCAAGCCCCCATACAGCGCCAGTGTGGTTTCCCCGTCGCCAGATGATGCCACCCACCAGCGCGGGACCAAATTGCGCCGCGGCAGCAAATGACAGCAACCCGAACGCCGTCAGGCTGTAGTCGGCACCTGCCATCCGGTAAAAACCGTAGGCCGTCAGCAACACCACGAAAATCGCTACCCTCCGAATACTGAGCAAGAGGAAACTGAGATCGTCGCGCCGGTTCATGCGGGGACGGAAAAATCGTAGCAGTGCCGGCATGATGATTTCATTGCTGACCATGGTGGCTATGGCCACTGAACAGACGATGACCATTGCGGCGGCCGCCGAACCCCCGCCCAGAAACGCGAGAATGGCCAGCCAGTGTTGCCCGGCAGCTATGGGAAGCTTGAGTATCAGTGTATCGGGATTGGACAGCTCAGAGGGCGGCGCCAGCAGGCCAGCGGCCGCAATCGGTAATACAAAGGCGCTGGCTATAATCAGATAGGCGGGCATGGCCCAGCGTGCCGTTTCAAAGTCCCGGTGATCGGTGTTCTCGACGACCATGACGTGGAACTGGCGAGGCAGGCAAACGATCGCCAGCATCGCCACCAGAGTCTGGGTAATGAACGCCGGCGCGGTGACAGAATCGGTCGTTAGTGTTCCCATCAGGTCAGCCGCCTTGATCTTGGCAAACAGATCGCCGAAGCCGTCGAACAGACCAAAGCCGACAAACAGGCCCACGGCCACAAAGGCCACCAATTTGATCACCGATTCAAACGCCACGGCCTGAATCATCCCGCGGTGATGTTCAGTGGACTCCAGATGACGGGTTCCAAACAGCACAGTGAATACTGCCAGCACAATAGTGATATACCAGGCCGAGTCGCTCTGAGGTGCGGCGCCAAGCAATTCTCCGGTCTGGCTGGATCCGGAAAGTACCCCGAAGCCCATATTGATGGCTTTCAGTTGCAGGGCGATATAGGGCACGCTGCCAATCAGCGCAATAAAGGCAATCATCGCGGCCAGTGACTGGGATTTACCATAACGTGAGGCGATGAAGTCGGCAATCGAGGTGCTGTTGTTGCGTTTGCTGATGTAAATCATGCGGCGCAGCAGCGGCGCACCAAATACGAATACCAGTAACGGACCCAGATAGATTGGCAGAAAACCAAGACCTTCCTGCGTCGCCCGCCCAACGGCTCCGTAAAACGTCCAGGATGTAAAATAGACCGCCAGTGACAGAGCATAAACCTGTGTGCGGGCAAAGCGGCGGCGGTAAAGAGCCGGGTTGCGGTCGCCGGCCCAGGCAATCGCGAACAGCAGCGAAATGTACGTAATAGAAATCAGGACTAGCAGCCAGACGCTGAGCATAGAAGGACTTTCTCACTTCCAGGGTAGCAAAAAGAACCGGGTACCCGACCGTTTGTTATACAACGGACCACATCATACAGTTTAGTCTCTTGTGCTTCAGCCGCACGAAGGAAGCTCTTGTATTTCTCGAATGCGATAATAGCCCAGCTAACGGTTGTGGCGCAGGCAGACTCTGCCCTTTTGCAGAGCATCTTCCAGCAGGTTGAATGGCCGCAGTCTGCGGATAGTAGCGCCAGTCACCGACTGAACCGGAGCGTTGTGCCTTTAAGACGTTCATTGGCGATGGTACAGTTCCGGCAGTTGCGGGTAACCAGATAACACTATGACCTCTAAAGATGAACGGCAACGTTTCCTGGAAGAAATGCAGGACGTGCGCCGGATACGCAAACCGAACAAGGCGGATATCAAGGCGCCACGGGACCTGACTCCCGGCCACATCGAACGTCAGCGCGCCGCCCTTGATCAACCCGCTCTGGACCGGAACCCCCTGACCGCTACTCAGGTCGAACCATTAACCGCCCATGATATTCTCTCATGGCAAAGGCCGGGGATTCAGCACGGGGTATTTCGCAAGCTGCGCCTGGGGCATTACCCTATCGAAGCCAGGCTGGACCTGCATCGAATGACTGTTGAACAGGCCCGGCGTGAAGTGTTCGGTTTTGTGCAGGACTGCCTTCGCTATGGACTGCGCTCAGTCATCATTCTGCACGGCAAAGGTGAGCGCAATCCCGATGGCGTTGCACTCCTGAAGAGTTATCTGGCCAAATGGCTGCCCGAGCTGGACGATGTGATGGCCTTTCACTCCGCTCAGCGGCATCATGGTGGCACCGGGGCGGTCTATGTGATGATTCGGAAGAACGACCTGCAGAAACAGCGTAACCGCGAAGTCCATCAGGGTCACTGAGCGGTAACGGCGATTTCCCCTGATTTTTCTGACTGGAGACTGTTTATGAAAACAATACTGGCTATCTGCCTGATAGGGCTGGCGTTGGCCGGCTGTCAGAACCGTGTGTTGTGGAACGACAACGGTAAGCTCGAAAAGTCTACACAGAACCGGAAGGTCTGGGATACCGAGGGCAAGATGGACTCAGGCGAGCGAACCATCTGGAAAGATTCCAAAGGGAATGATGTGATCAAATAACGGGCGCTGAACGCTCGCCAACGATACGGGCGACAGAGGAATGTACGATGCTGATCAGACCGAATGCCAAGAGGTGGGATCGATTGGCCAGCGCTGTCCCAACAGTTTGATGACCACGCTGATGACCACGTTGATGACCATACAAATTGCCTGTAGTGAAGAGAGCCGGATTGATCCTATTGGTTGTTTGACGGGGGTGCGGGGCTGAATGAACAGTCTGCAACAGACCATCATCGGCGATGTGTATAGCTGGCTGGGTGACGGGCAGACTGTCTGGTTGTGCACGATTCTCGAAACCTGGGGCTCTTCGCCACGCCCGGTCGGCTCCTGGCTTGCCGTCAACGACGCGGGTCAGTGGTCTGGCTCGGTCTCCGGCGGTTGCCTCGAAGAGGATCTGATCGAGCGGTTTCGTGCCCCCGATACGACCATTCCCCGACTGCTCGACTATGGCGTTACGGATGACGACCGGGAGCACTTCCAGTTGCCTTGTGGCGGTCGTATTCGGCTACTGGTCGAGCACCTGACGCCGGATCAGGACCGCAACCAGGTTGGCGCTGTACGTGAAGCTCTGATGGCCCGTCAGCCAGTGGCCCGGCAGGTGTCGCTGGCCACCGGGGAGGTGACCATCTCGGTAACGGAAACCCCGGGTGCCCGTATCGAGATCATTGGCGATCAGGTCTGTCACAGGCTGACCCCGCAATGCCGGCTGTTATTGGTCGGTGCCGGTGAGGTCACCGGCTACGTCGCTGACTTTGCGACGGCGGCCGGATTCGCTACCACGGTGTGTGAGCCGCGGGAGCGGTTTGCCCGGGGATGGGCAAGGCCTCAGGCCGATATGCGGGAAGTGCTGCCGGACGACCTGGTCATGTCCGAATTCAGTGACACAGGCTGTGCCGTGCTTGCCCTGGCCCACGACCCCCGTATTGATGATATGGCCCTGTTGGCCGCCTTGTCGTCAGAATGCTTCTATGTCGGTGCCATGGGGTCCGCCCGAACCTCCGCCGCACGCAGGGATCGATTGCAGTCGCTGGGGATTGACGACGACTCACTGGCTCGCCTGAAGGCGCCGATCGGCATCGATATTCCCAGCAAAACCCCGCCGGAGATTGCCATCTCGGTTGTCGCCGACCTGATTGCTGCCCGCTATCGTTTGCTGACGTTCGGCAGCGCCCTATAATACCGCCCAGGGCACAATGAGTGCCGGTTACCGAGGAGTGAGCGGATGTCCGTCTTTGATGCCAGTGATTACGCCGCAGCCGCGCAATCTATTGTGGAGGCGGGGCGTTTCCTCTACCAGCGTGGCTGGTCCCCCGCCACCAGCAGTAATTACTCGGCGCGGCTCGATTCGCAGCATCTGGCGATAACCGTATCCGGTCGCCACAAGGGCGCATTGCGCCCTGAGGATGTCATGGTAGTCGATCTGACCGGGACACCGGTTCAGACCCGGGCCCGGCCATCGGCGGAAACAGGCCTGCACACGGTGCTCTATAAGCTGTTTCCGGAGGTTGGCGCCGTGCTGCATACCCATTCTGTCAACGCGACTGTACTGAGCCGGTTGGTGCCGCCCGGAGATGCTTTGCGACTCCGGGACTATGAGCTACAGAAGGCCTTTGAGGGCATTAACACCCACGAAGGTGAGCTCTGCGTGCCGGTATTCGACAACACTCAGGATATTGACGGACTGGCAAGGGAAACCCGGCGCTGGTTCGGGAACCACGCGGATCAGCCCGGCTATCTGATCCGGGGGCATGGCCTTTATACCTGGGGCAAGACCATGGCAGACTGCCTGAGACACATAGAAGCCTTCGAATTTCTGTTCGAATGCGAGCTATTAACGATGAGGACCGGTGGATGACAACGTTAACGATTTACCATCAGGATGACCCGACGACACCCGTATCAGTGATCACTGATCCGGCCGGTATCCGCGAATCTCTGGCAGGCCAGGGCGTAAGATTTGAGCGCTGGCCAACGCGGGATCTGCCTGCAGATACGTCGGCAGAAGATATTCTCGATTCCTATGAAGCGGAGGTGGACACCCTGAAGGCCGAGTGTGGTTTCCAGACCGCCGATGTGGTCAGCATTCGCGCTGATAACCCGAACAAGGACGCCATGCGCAAAAAGTTTCTGGACGAGCACACCCACAGCGAGGATGAAGTGCGCTTCTTTGTCCGTGGCCAGGGACTCTTTTACCTGCACTTTGGCGAGCAGGTCTATGCCGTCCTGTGCCAGCAGAATGACCTGATCAGTGTGCCGGATGGCACCCGCCACTGGTTCGATATGGGCCCGGAACCGGACTTCACCTGTATTCGCCTGTTTTCCAATCCCGACGGCTGGGTCGCGGACTTTACCGGTGAAGACATCGCCAGCCGTTTGCCCCGGTTTGAAGCCCTGGCTGGAGAGGCCTGATGATACGGGTGATACTGACGGACATCGAAGGCACCACCAGTTCGATTTCGTTTGTTCACGATGTGCTTTTCCCATACGCCGCCGAGCATCTCGGCGCCTTTATCAAGGCTGAGGCCCCGGACAACCCGGAGGTACGAGAGCAACTTGATGCCGTAGCGTCCGCCACCGGTGTCGACGAAGGCGATATTGACGGGCTGATTGATGTCCTGCAGACCTGGATTCGCGAGGATCGCAAGGAAACGCCGCTGAAAGCGTTGCAGGGCTTGCTCTGGGAGCAGGGCTATCAACACGGCGATTTTCGTGGCCACGTCTACGCCGATGCTGCCGACTATCTTCGCCACTGGCACGATGAAGGCTATCGCCTGTATGTGTATTCATCCGGATCGGTCAAGGCCCAGAAGCTGATCTTCGGGTTCAGTGATTACGGCGATCTGACCCCTTTTTTCAGTGGTTATTTCGACACCCGCATCGGCGCCAAGCGTGACGCAACGTCCTACCATGCGATCGTCGATGAGCTGGGTGTCGCGCCGGACACGATTCTTTTCCTGTCGGACTCAGAAGCGGAACTGGTTGCGGCCGAGTCCGTTGGTCTGAAAACCGCCTGGCTGGTTCGTGACGGCGCCACCGTGCAGTCAAATCGGCCGGTCATGCGTCATTTTGATGATGTGGACGGGCTGTTGAAGCGGCGCTAGCCATCACCAGCCTGCGAGTATGGCGATGACCCGCTACCGGCTTCTCATGGTTCTGCTGGCGAGCACCATGCTGTCGGGCTGTGATCCGTTTTCCGCGCCCGATTCGACGCTCGACGAGTATGTTCAGCGGCTGGCGCGGGTGCTTGAGGTCGACGTGAGCCCGTCGCAACCGGTGGGCGCCGAACGGTTGCCACGGCGCCGGGATCGAGTCCTGGCGATGCCGGAGCTGGACATGAATATGTTGGACTTCCTCTCCCTGTACGGTTGCCAGTTGCAGTATGTGGTGGGCGAGAAAAATTCGATCATGGGGCGGGTCATGCAACCGCTGAATCGTCTCCGCTACGAAGTTTCCTTCATTCGTGCGGCAGAGGACTGCCTGCCGACCCTGGACAGAAAATCACTCGCCAACGACCTGAAGAAAGCCATTGCCAGCAAGCGGGCATCGCTCCCCGTGGCAGTATGGAACGCGACCTGGGGTGTCGAGGAGGCGGAATCCCTGCTGACGTTTGCCAAGGGGGCCGTGCCGATCGAGCCGCAAGTCGCGGGCCTGGCTCAAAGTGCCAGCGACCTGAAGTATCTGGATCAGGTGGTGGGTGACTTGCTCGCGGGCGACCTGTCGGTGTCCCTGGGGCGGGTCGGAAGGGTGCATCAGCACTGGCTCTCGGATCACAGCGCCGGCCAGGTGATCAACAGCGCCCGGCAGCTCATCGCCCGACTCCGGGACGCCACCCGGCTCATTGACCGGCGACTGGAGCAACGACCCTTGTGTCTGGACGGCAAGCCTTCGGCGGAGTTTTCTGTCGTTAGGGGGCTGTTTTTCAACATTTATGTTGGCAAGGTGCAGCCGTACCTGGGTCGGGTGCAGCGGGTGAGGGAATCGATCATCAAGCCATTGAGGCAGCTCGCGGAGCAGCAGGCGTCGGTGATGCCAGGGGCTTTTCGTGTATTTTACCGCAGGGACCTGGCAGACGAAGGATCACACAGTCTCTGGTGGCAGCTGGATGAGGCTACCAAAGCGCACACCAGGGCCTGGCAGCGATTGCTGGAGCAGTGTGGACAGCGCCCCGCTGCCTGAGCCATGGACCGGGAAGCCCGAGAACGGTTCAGCGCTGGCTCTCCGGTGTCACCCGCAGTATTTCCTCTATGGTGGTATGGCCGCTGGCAACCTTGCGGGCTCCGCTCAGTCGCAAAGACTTCATGCCATCCTTGTAGGCGGCCAGGCGCAGCTGTTCCAGCTCGCAGCTGTCGTCAATCATCCGGGTCAGCCCGGATGATAATCGCAGTATCTCGTAGACACCTGCGCGGCCAAGGTATCCCGTATTGCGGCATTCCAGGCAGCCCACCGGTTGCTGAATCTGGTTGGGGACAGGCGATTTCCAGGGCCGGGTGAGCGCCGTCCAGGCAGCAGAATCCACCGTCGTGGGCTGCTTGCAGTGAGGGCAGAGTGTCCGGACCAGACGCTGGGCCATCACCCCGAGTACCGTTGCCCGAATCAGGTAGGGCGGGATGCCCAGTTCCTGCAGGCGGGTAATGGCGCTGGGCGAATCGTTGGTGTGCAGGGTCGACAGGACGAGGTGCCCGGTCAGCGCCGCCTGCACTGCCATCTCGGCAGTTTCCAGATCTCGTATCTCACCAATCATGATGATGTCCGGATCCTGCCGCAGCAGTGAGCGAACGCCATCGGCAAAGGTCAGGCCGATATTGTTCTGCACCTGCATCTGATTGAACGCAGGCTCGACCATCTCGATCGGGTCTTCAATCGTGCAGACATTCACCTCAGGCGTGGCCAGTTGTTTGAGCGTTGAATACAGGGTAGTGGTCTTGCCTGATCCGGTCGGGCCAGTTACCAGCACAATGCCGTGGGGGCGACCGGTAATATCCTCCCAGAGTTGTCGGTCCTCGCGGGAAAAACCCAGTTGCTCAAATCCTTTGAGCAACACATCCGGATCAAAAATCCGCATCACCATTTTTTCGCCGAAGGCGGTGGGCATGGTGGCCAGCCGCAGTTCCACTTCGCTGTTGTCCGGCTTGCGAGTTTTGATGCGGCCGTCCTGGGGGCGCCGCTTTTCCGCCACATTCAGGCGGCCCAATATCTTCAGGCGACTGGTGACCGCTATCCCCACCTGTTCGGGAAATTCATACACGTTGTGCAGAACTCCGTCGATCCGGAATCGGACCTGAGTGACGGTCCGCCGCGGTTCAATATGGATGTCGCTGGCCCGCTGATCGTAGGCGTATTGCAGGAGCCAGTCGACGATCTTGACCACGTGCTGATCGTTGGCGTCCGGGTTGGCATCGGAGCCGAGCTCAAGGAGTTGCTCGAAGTTATGCAGGTTGGCCGCGTTTGATCCCGGGTTGCCACTGGCCTTGCTGACCGAACTGGCAAGTTGATAGAACTCGATAATATACCGGCGAATATCCTCGGGGTTGGCCACAACCCGGCGAACGTCCTTCTGCAGAACGTGCCGCAGGTTGGCCTCCCAGTCCGTTTTGAATGGCTCAGCACTGGCGATGACCACCTCGTCTGCATGCAGTTCAACCGCCAGGATTCCGTGTCGCTGTGCAAACGCATAGGACATGACCCGGGCAATCGCCGGCGCATTAATGGTCAGCGGGTCAATATGGTAGTAAGGCTGTCCAGACCAGTCCGCCAGCCAGTGGGTCAACCGCTCAAGATCCAGGGACTGGCCACTGATGCGGCTGGTAAGGGCGGCCGTTGCGAGGATTTCCAGCGGATGGCTGTCGCGACTCCTGGCCCCCAGATTGGTGGTGAGTACGCGTTCAGCGTCTTCCTGATTGATTTCGCCGCTGGTAACCAGGGCGTTACAAAGGTGGCGCAGATTCAGCGCTGCGCCTTGGGGCTTCAGGGATGGGCCAGACGCCATGTCGGTCATTCTCCCGGGGTCCGGGCGTCAGGCCGGTTAATCTTGAGATGCACCATAGCCAGCACGAACAGGCTCAGGGACAGCAGCGTCAGGAGCATCGGCACCGGGGCGCCTTCGCTGAGCCAGGCGGAAACGACAGCTTCGGTAAAGTAGAAAATAACCACGAAACTGAGCCAGATATACCCCCGGTTGTCACCCCGGAATACGGGTACCAGAAACAGTAACAGGGGTATCAGTTTGACGCCCAGCATCAGGGTGATCGACACGTCGGCAACCGGATCCGGGTAGAAGGTGGTCATTGCAAGGGCTGCCATCAATGTGAGGTAGACAGCCGCCGTCAGTCTCAGCGTTATTTTGGCTCGGGGTGTATTGAGCATTCAGCGGTTTCCATCAGGACATCAGTTTGAGTGCGACCTCGGCCAGGCGCTGACCAAAAGCCTGGGCGATGGATTTCTCGGTTGCATCCAGGGCCAGTTGCTCAGCGGTGCCGGCCCAGTGAGACGGGCCGTACGGCGTGCCACCGGCCGTTGTCCCGTTCAGACCCGGGTCCGAGTAGGGCACACCGCACAGTACCATACCGTGATGGAGCAGGGGCAACATCATGCTCAACAAGGTACTCTCCTGGCCACCGTGAAGGCTGCCGGTGGAGGTGAATACACCCGCGGGCCTGCCGCTGAGCGCGCCATTGACCCAGAGCGAGCCGGTGCTGTCGACAAAGTGCTTGAGTGGCGCCGCCATGTTACCGAACCGTGTCGGGCTGCCCAGCGCGAGTCCGGCGCACTGGCGCAGGTCGTCATGCGTGCAGTAAGGGGCGCCGTCAGCCGGCACCGCGGCAACTGATGATTCCGTGTCGGGTGACACTGGAGGCACGGTGCGCAATCGAGCCTCCACGCCGGCGACCCGGGCGACGCCCCGACCAATGTGCTGTGCCAGCTCAGCGGTTTGTCCGGTGCGGCTGTAGTACAGCACCAGTATATAGGGTGTGGGATCAGGCATCAGTGGTGGTCTCGCAGGCCGCGGGTCAGGGCATCGCCAACAGGCTTGGCAGGAGGTTGCTCAAAGTATCTCGAGGACTTTTTCCGGCGGCCGGCCCAAAGCGGCCCGCCCCTGGTGCAGGACCAGGGGACGCTCGATCAGCCTGGGGTGAGCGGCAAGGGTCTGAATCAGTTGGTCTTCGGACAGGGCCGGGTTATCCAGGCCAAGTTCCTTGTACTCGGTCTCTGTGGTGCGAATGAGTGACCGGGCGCCGATCTGCAGGCGGCCAAGGATGTCCCGGATGGTGGACTCGTCAGGTGGTGTTTCCAGGTAGCGAATGATCTCCGGGTCAATCCCCCTCTCCTGGAGCAGCGCAAGCGCCTGGCGGGATTTTGAGCAGCGGGGGTTGTGGAAAATTCGGGTCGGTTCTGTCATCGTTCTGTGCCGTCCTGCCCGGGTATATATTCCGGAAACGAAATGATCGGAGACGCCGTCGTTGTCGGTCGACAGGCATCGTTCAGAGCCCTGACAGTCTAACAGGAGGCCGGTTCGTGAAATACCCCGCCGTGATCGTTATGCTCATGGTGCTGGCATTGGCTGGATGTGAGAAACTGGAGTCCCGGAGTAACGGCAGTTTCACCTGCACCGTCTTTTATCTATCTCGATGATCAGGAATAACCCGACGTTATGGCTCAGACTTTTGTACACCTTCGCGTTCACTCGGAATACTCGCTGGTCGATGGCCTGGTGCGGGTCAAACCGCTGATTGGCCGGGTCGCCGAGTTGGGCATGCCAGCGGTGGGACTCACTGAACAGTCCAACATGTGTTCCCTGGTCCGGTTCTACAAGGCGGCGATGGGCGCGGGGGTCAAACCGGTCATCGGGGCCGATATCTGGCTTGAAAACAGCGACGAGCCTGAAAAGCCGTTCAGGGTCACCCTGCTGGCGCGGAACGAGGTCGGCTACCGTCACCTGACTGAGATTATTTCCCTCGGCTACACCGAAGGTCAGCACCATGGCAAGCCAATTGCCCAGCGGCGCTGGCTTGAACAGCGTGCCGACGGGCTGATCATGCTCTCTGGCGCCAAGCTCGGTGACGTTGGCAAGGCGTTGCTGGCCGGGAAGCCGGATCTGGCGCGCAGTCGGGCGCAGGCATGGATGTCACTGTATCCCGATGCGTTCTATCTGGAGCTTCAGCGCACCGGCCGCGCGAGCGATGAGGATTGTCTCCATCAATCGGTGGCGCTGGCGGCGGAGCTTGACTGTCCGGTGGTGGCCACCAACGACGTGCACTTCCTGTACGCGGAAGACTTTGAAGCGCATGAGGCCCGGGTGTGTATCGGTGAAAGCCGCACTCTGGATGACCCCCGCCGTGACCGGCGGTTCAGCGACCAGCAGTATCTGCGCAGCGCCGGGGAGATGATCGAACTGTTTGCGGATATTCCCGAAGCGGTCGAGAATACCGTTGAGATTGCCCGCCGCTGTAACGTCAAGGTGCGAATGGGTGAGTACTTTCTGCCCAACTACCCCATCCCCGATGGCCTGACCATGGATCAGTTCTTCCGGCAGGTGTCGGAGGAGGGCCTTGAAGCACGCCTGGCGAAAACTCTGGATCCGGACGATCCGGACTACACCGCCAAACGACAGGCCTACTACGATCGCCTCAACTTCGAGCTGGATATCATTATCCAGATGGGGTTCCCCGGCTACTTCCTGATCGTGATGGATTTCATCAAGTGGGCCAAGAACAACGGCGTGCCGGTTGGACCGGGCCGGGGGTCAGGTGCCGGTTCGCTGGTCGCCTACGCCCAGTTGATCACCGATCTTGATCCGCTGGAATACGATTTGCTGTTCGAGCGATTCCTCAACCCGGAGCGGGTCTCCATGCCTGACTTCGACGTTGACTTCTGCATGGAAGGGCGCGACCGCGTCATTGCTTACGTCGCTGAAAAATACGGTCGCGAGGCGGTTTCCCAGATTATTACCTTTGGCACCATGGCGGCCAAGGCCGTGGTGCGGGACGTCGCACGGGTGCAGGGCAAGTCCTATGGCCTGGCCGACAAGCTTTCCAAAATGATCCCGTTTGAAGTGGGGATGACCCTGGAGAAGGCGGTGGAGCAGGAAGAGCCGCTGCGTGAGTTCCTGGCGCAGGACGAGGAAGCCCAGGAAATCTGGGAAATGGCTCTCAAACTCGAAGGTGTGTGCCGCAACGCGGGCAAGCACGCAGGCGGAGTGGTCATCGCCCCCACCAAGATCACCGATTTCTCACCGTTGTACTGTGATGACGAAGGTGGAAGCCTGGTCACCCAGTTTGACAAGAACGACGTTGAGGACGCGGGGCTGGTCAAGTTCGACTTCCTCGGTCTGCGGACCCTGACCATCATCGACTGGGCCCTGAAGATGATCAATCCGCGGCGGGAAAAGCGAAGTTTGCCGCCGCTGGATATCAACGAGATCCCGCTGGACGATGTGCCGTCCTTCGACATGCTCAAGAAAGCGGAAACCACGGCCGTGTTCCAGCTGGAATCCCGTGGCATGAAGGACCTGATCCGGCGCCTGCAGCCAGATTCTCTGGAGGATATGATCGCCCTGGTCGCCCTGTTCCGTCCCGGGCCTCTGCAGTCCGGGATGGTTGACGACTTTATTGACCGGAAGCACGGCCGGCAGCCCATGTCCTACCCGCACCCGGATTATCAGTATGAAGGTCTGAAGCCGGTGCTGGAGCCCACCTATGGAGTAATCCTGTATCAGGAGCAGGTCATGCAGATTGCCCAGGTGATGGCCGGGTACACCCTGGGTGGAGCGGACATGCTGCGCCGGGCCATGGGTAAGAAAAAGCCCGAAGAAATGGCCAAACAGAAGCAGATATTCCTGGATGGTTGTGAAAAGAACAGCATTGACAAGACGTTGGCCGAAAACATTTTTGATCTGGTTGAAAAGTTCGCCGGGTACGGCTTCAACAAATCCCACTCGGCCGCCTATGCGCTGGTGTCCTATCAGACGCTCTGGCTGAAAGCTCACTACACCGCCGAATTTATGGCAGCGGTGCTGACCGCCGATATGCAGAACACCGACAAGGTGGTCACGCTGGTCGAAGAGTGCCGTCATCTCGGGCTGGAGCTGGTGCTGCCGGATGTCAGCACGTCCGAGTACACCTTCACCGTTAACGACCAGGGCCAGATCGTTTACGGGCTGGGGGCGATCAAGGGACTGGGTGAAGGTCCGATCCAGAGCATTGTTGACGGGCGCGCTGATGGCGAGCCTTACAAGGACCTGTTTGATTTCTGTCGCCGTGTGGACATTCGCAAGGTGAACAAGCGGGCTATGGAGGCGCTGATTCGCTCCGGCGCCATGGACAAGCTGGGTCCGGGGCGGGCTCACATCATGGCCAGCATCGAAAAAGCCATACAGCAGGCGGGCCAGCAATCGCGCAACGAATCCGTGGGTATGGTGGATATGTTTGGCGACATGCTTGAAGGTGGTGATGGTACAGACCTGTTTGCCGATGTAGCGCACATTCGGGAATGGCCGGAAAAACAGCGGCTCAAAGGTGAAAAGGACACATTGGGCCTGTATCTGACCGGTCACCCGTTTGACGAATACGAGCGCGAGGTGCGCCGTTTTGTTCGCTCACCCATCGCCGAGCTCAAGCCGGCGAAAGCCAGCCAGCGGGTGGCCGGCCTGGTGGTCGCGCAACGATCCATGAAAACCAAGACCGGAAACACCATCAGCTTTATTACCCTGGATGACCGCAGCGCCCGGATCGAAGCTACGCTGTTTTCCGAAGTCTTCTATGAGAACCGGGAACTGCTTCAGTCGGACCAGGTGATTGTGGTTGAAGGTCAGGTCAGTCACGATGACTACTCCGGCCAGATGAAAATGCGAGTCAGCGACGTCATGGACGTCGGCACCGCGCGTCAGCGCTTCAGTCGCGGGCTCCAACTGGCGATCAGTGCGGACCAGCTGCAGAATGGGTTGCTGGAAAAACTGGATGCCACCCTCAGTCCGTTCCGGGGAAACGGCAGTCCGGTCTGGATTGATTACAACAGTGGACAGGCGAGCACCCGGATCGAGCTTGGCGAGAGCTGGCGGGTGCAGCCGGACGACGATCTGTTGATTGAACTGAGGTATCTGGTGGGCGACCAGGCGGTGGAACTGGTCTATGATTAGACTGACGGTATACCGGCGCACCGACTCATACCAATGTCCGCTTTTGCTCTTTGCGCTGCGCTGTTAGTTTTAGGCAAACTCTGAACTGGCGGGAAACGAGCCCTCTGCCCAGCAAAAAATGACGGAACATCATGAATCCAAACTATCTCGATTTTGAACAGCCAATCGCGGACCTGGAAGCTAAAATCGAAGAGCTTCGCATGGTCGGCAATGACACCGACATCAACATTACGGACGAAATCAACCGGCTCAAAACCAAGAGTGTCAGTCTGACGGAAAGCATCTTTTCAGACCTGGCGCCCTGGGATATCGCCCGGCTGGCGCGTCACCCGCGCAGACCTTACACGCAGGACTATATTGACCTGATCTTCGACGATTTCGATGAGCTTCACGGCGACCGCCACTATGGCGATGATCTGTCCATTATCGGAGGCACCGCGCGCCTGGATGGTCGGCCAGTGATGGTGATTGGTCACCAGAAAGGCCGGGAAGTACGTGACAAGGTTCGGCGGAACTTCGGCATGCCCCGGCCCGAGGGGTATCGCAAGGCGCTCCGGCTGATGGAGATGGCGGAGCGTTTCCGGATGCCGATTCTGACCTTTATCGATACCCCGGGCGCCTACCCCGGTATCGGCGCGGAAGAACGGGGTCAGAGCGAGGCCATCGCCTTCAATCTGGCGGTTATGTCCCGCTTGAAAACGCCCATTATTTCGACCGTTGTGGGAGAGGGTGGTTCCGGTGGCGCGCTGGCGATCGGCGTCTGCGACCATCTTTATATGCTGCAGTATTCCACCTATGCGGTCATCTCGCCGGAAGGCTGTGCGTCGATCCTGTGGAAAAGCGCGGAATATGCATCCCAGGCCGCCGAGGCCATGGGGGTGACCGCTGAACGCTTGAAATCCCTGGGGCTGACCGACAAGGTGGTTCCCGAGCCGCTGGGCGGGGCTCATCGCAGTCCGGAAACCATGGCAGAGTCGCTGCGCAAGAACCTTCAGTCCGGCCTTGACGAGCTGTGCGCACTCTCTGAAGACGAGCTGGTTGCCAGGCGCTATGAACGTCTGACACGTTATGACACCGGGCGGTAACAGCCCGGTTACCCCTGCCTGGCCCGCTGAGCTTTTCCATTCCCTGGCGCCGCTTGAAGACGCCTCAAGGGTCTGGGTGGCGTTCAGTGGCGGCCTCGATTCAACCCTCCTGCTTCATCTCACCCATGACTTTCTGCGCCAGCGCAGGCGTGCCAGCCCGCTGGCGATTCATGTAAACCATCAGCTGCAGGCCAACTCGGCTGAAACGGAGGCATTCTGCCAGCAGACCTGCCGCAGGCTTGGGTTGTCGCTCACCGTCGAAACGGTCGACGTACCGGTGCGTGAGCATCCTCACACCCGCACTGGCGGACTTGAGCAGGCAGCCCGATGGCTGCGCTACCAGGCTTTTCGTCGGGTTTTGCAGCCCGGCGACCTGCTGCTGATGGCTCACCATGGGGACGACCAGGCCGAGACCGTGCTGTTTCGGGTTATCCGGGGTAGCGGTCCCACCGGACTGGCGGGCATGCCTGAACGTCGGAGGGTCGGATCCGGAGAGCTTTTTCGTCCGTTTCTGTCGTTCACCCGCGACCAGCTGCGCGCATGGGCGAAGGATGCCGGGCTGCGCTGGGTGGATGACCCCAGTAACCGTGATGAGCGATTCGATCGCAACTTTCTGCGACACCGCATTCTACCCGCGCTTCGTGAGCGATGGCCCCATGTGTCTGAGCAGTTGCGACAGGCCTCGGCGCAGTGTCGCGAGGGAGAACAACTGACTGAGCGGTTGGCCGAGCTTCACTATGCGCAGTGTGCGACACCCGATCACCGGATTCGGGTTCAGGCCATGGCGATGCTCAGTCTGCCAGAACAGAAAAATCTGCTGGCCTGGTGGCTGCGCAAGGCAGGGCTGCCGGTGCCGTCTGTGCGACACTGGAACACCGCAGTGCCTGCGCTGCTGGCGTCGAATGATGATCGGGCTCCGGAGATTCGTGGCCAGGGCTTCGCTGTGCGTCGGTTCAATGGGTGCCTGTATCGGGTGCCTGACCGGCCAGCAGTGCCAGATCAGTCGGTGATGCTGGCACCGGGCGAGGTGGTGTCCTGGGGGGATTTTGTGGTCAGCCTGGCGCCAGTGGATCAGTCGGCGTCGACCTTGTTCAGGGTTACTACGCGGCAGGGTGGCGAGCGTATCCGCGAACGTCCGCAGGGCCCGTCCCGCCCGCTGAAGAAGTGGCTGCAGGAGAAGGGTGTTCCGCCCTGGGACCGAAACCGGCTGCCGCTGGTCTGGCACGGTGATCAGCTGATTGCAGTAGGGCCTCTCT
The DNA here is from genome assembly GCA_030149475.1 of Marinobacter sp. Classification (GTDB taxonomy): domain Bacteria; phylum Pseudomonadota; class Gammaproteobacteria; order Pseudomonadales; family Oleiphilaceae; genus Marinobacter. The sequence continues at coordinate 82,788 of JASBRL010000007.1, read as the reverse complement.
GGCTGGCAGCAGACTATGCTGGTGATACGCCGGCAAGCGGTTGGCGGGTCGTCTGCGAGCGGGATTTTAATTGAGAAGGCGGCGAGGTTCTGGTAGTCTGGCGTCCCATCTTGAGATGATAATCTCCCTCCTTCACCGAACCAGATAAATCACACGGAATCTGCATGACGCGTTATATTTTCGTCACCGGCGGTGTCGTGTCCTCCTTGGGGAAAGGAATCGCATCGGCCTCCCTGGCCGCGATCCTGGAGGCACGAGGCCTGAAGGTCACCATCCTCAAGCTGGACCCGTATATCAACGTGGACCCCGGTACCATGAGCCCGTTCCAGCATGGTGAGGTTTTTGTCACCGAGGACGGCGCAGAAACGGACCTGGATCTGGGTCACTACGAACGATTTATCCGGACGCCCATGACCTGCCGCAATAATTTCACCAGCGGTCGCGTCTATGAGGAAGTGATTCGTAAGGAACGTCGGGGCGACTATCTCGGTGGCACCGTCCAGGTCATTCCCCATATTACTGACGAAATCAAACGCCGCGTAGTGGAAGGCGCTGCGGGTGCTGACGTGGCTCTGGTTGAGATCGGCGGTACAGTCGGTGACATCGAATCACTGCCGTTCCTGGAGGCGACCCGTCAGTTGAAGGTGGAGGTGGGCGGCCAGCGTGCACTGTTCATGCACCTGACCCTGGTGCCCTACATCGCGACGGCGGGCGAGGTAAAGACCAAGCCAACCCAGCACTCGGTCAAGGAAATGCGGTCCATCGGCCTGCAGCCGGACATATTGCTGTGTCGGTCAGAGCACGAAGTGGATATCAGTTCCCGTCGCAAAATTGCCCTGTTTACTAACGTCGAAGAGCGGGCGGTTATCCCCATGCAGGACGCCCGTTCAATTTATGAAATTCCCCGTATGCTCCATGGGTTTGGCCTGGATCAGATTGTCATTGATCGTTTCAGACTGGATGCGGGCCCTGCGGACCTGAGTGAGTGGGACGCTGTGGTGGAATCGCAGCTTAATCCTGATCATGAGGTGACCATCGCGATGGTCGGCAAGTACATGGAACTTCTGGACGCCTACAAGTCGCTGATTGAATCTTTGCTGCACGCCGGCATCAAGACCCGGACACGGATCAAAATGCAGTACATCGATTCGGAAGACATTGAACGCGACGGCACCTCAGTGCTGGAGTCAGCGGATGCGATCCTGGTTCCGGGTGGTTTTGGGGAGCGGGGTGTGGAAGGAAAAATTCGCACCGTTCAGTACGCCCGGGAAAACAAGGTGCCATACCTGGGCATCTGTCTGGGGATGCAGGTGGCGGTGATTGAATACGCCCGCAATGTTGCCGGTCTGAAAGATGCACACAGTACCGAGTTCCGGGAGCACACTTCGGCACCGGTGGTTGGCCTGATTACCGAGTGGCTGGATGCCAGTGGCGAACGTGAGCAGCGCTCCAGCGAATCTGATCTGGGCGGTACCATGCGACTGGGCGGTCAGGATTGTCGTCTGACGCCTGGCTCGACGATTGCAGCCTGCTATGGACAACCGGTGATTCGTGAGCGTCACCGTCACCGTTATGAGGTCAACAACCATTATCTGCCGGCGCTTGAAAAGGCCGGGCTGCGGGTAGCCGGACGCTCCATGGACGACGCACTGGTCGAAGTGATCGAAGTGCCGGATCACCCCTGGTTTGTAGCCTGCCAGTTCCATCCGGAGTTCACTTCAACGCCCCGTGATGGTCATGCTCTGTTCAGCGGCTTTGTGAAAGCGGCGCTCGATCGCCAGCACGTTAGATAATCATTACTCCGACGCTGGCCGGGATCTCTCTGCGCCAGTGTTGTTGTTTTACTATCCGGTGTTGTACAACAGAAAGAGCAGATTCATGAATCAGCAAACCGTTACCGTCTCCAGCCTCAAGATTGCAAACGACCGTCCGTTTGTACTGTTCGGAGGCATGAATGTACTTGAGTCCCGGGCCCTGGCATTTGAGGTGGCGGAAGGCTATGTTGAAGTGGCGCGCAAGTTGGGTATTCCCTACGTGTTCAAGGCGTCCTTCGATAAAGCCAACCGGTCATCGATACACTCGTTTCGCGGGCCCGGTCTGGAAGAGGGGCTCAAACTCCTGCAGGACATCAAGACTCACTTTGACGTGCCCATTATTTCCGATGTTCACGAACCCTGGCAGGCCCGGCCCGCTGCCGAGGTCTGTGACATCATCCAGTTGCCGGCGTTCCTCAGCCGGCAGACCGATCTGGTCGAAGCGATGGCCCGGACCAGTGCCGTCATCAATATCAAAAAAGCCCAGTTTCTTGCACCCCAGGAGATGCAGCACATCATCCGCAAGTGTAAAGAAGCGGGCAATGACCGCATCATTCTCTGCGAGCGCGGTACCAGTTTTGGCTATAACAACCTGGTGGTCGATATGCTCGGATTTGGGATTATGAAGTCTTTTGGTCACCCTGTATTTTTTGATGTTACCCATGCTTTGCAGATGCCCGGCGGTCGGGCCGACTCCGCCGGTGGACGCCGTGCCCAGGTCGCTGATCTTGCTCGCGCCGGCATGTCGCAGGGATTGGCTGGCCTGTTCCTGGAAGCCCATCCGGATCCTGACAATGCCAAGTGTGATGGCCCCTGTGCGCTCCGACTCAGCCAGCTTGAGCCCTTTCTGACTCAGGTGAAGGCCGTTGATGACCTGGTCAAGGGGTTTGAGCCGCTGGACACACACTGATGTCGGGAGACTTATCCAGGCCAGCGGGATGGATTAACGCCTTTTACAACCTGTTCGACCTGAACCATTGACTGTTTTGGAGATGCTGCCAATGACGACTATTGCTGATATCAACGCTCGTGAAGTACTGGATTCCCGAGGAAACCCGACAGTTGAGGCTGACGTGATTCTGGAAGACGGTACGCTGGGTCGGGCCTGTGCGCCTTCCGGCGCCTCAACCGGTTCCCGCGAGGCCCTGGAACTGCGCGACCAGGATCCGTCGCGTTATCTGGGGAAAGGTGTCAGAAAAGCCGTTGAAGCTGTTAATACCCGAATCCGTGAGGCCCTGCTTGGCCAGGACGCTGTCGACCAGCGCAGGCTTGACGATATCATGATCGATCTGGACGGCACCGACAACAAGGCAAGCCTGGGTGCCAACGCCATTCTGGCGGTCTCGCTGGCGGCGGCAAAAGCGGCCGCTACCGCACTCGGAAGGCCGCTCTATGAGCATATCGCCGAACTCAATGGCACAGCCGGCAAGTTTTCCATGCCGGTGCCGATGATGAATATTCTGAACGGTGGCGAGCACGCCGATAATAACGTGGATATTCAGGAATTCATGATTCAACCGGTTACGGCCTCGTCTTTCGCCGAAGCCCTGCGTATGGGCGCCGAGATCTTTCACGCGTTGAAAAAAGTGCTGAAAGCAAAAGGGCTCAGTACGGCGGTGGGTGACGAGGGCGGGTTTGCGCCAGACCTGCCATCCAACGAAGCAGCGCTCGGGATCATTCAGGAGGCGGTCGAAAAGGCCGGTTACACCCTGGGCAAGGACATTACCCTGGCACTTGACTGTGCCTCGTCCGAATTCTACAAAGATGGCCAGTACAACCTCTCCGGTGAAGGCAGAAGCTATAACCCGAACGACTTTGCCGATTATCTGGCGGGTCTGTGCGAGCGTTTTCCGATTGTTTCGGTGGAAGACGGCATGGACGAAAGTGACTGGGACGGCTGGGCGGCGCTCACCCGGAAGATTGGCGACAAGGTGCAGCTGGTCGGTGATGATCTGTTCGTGACCAACACTCGCATCCTCAAGCGCGGTATTGACGAAGGGGTTGCGAACTCCATCCTGATCAAGTTCAATCAGATCGGTAGCCTGAGTGAGACTCTGGACGCTATCAGAATGGCACAGGATGCGGGTTATACTGCGGTGATTTCGCACCGTTCAGGGGAAACTGAGGATACCACCATTGCCGATCTGGCGGTGGCCACCTGTGCCGGTCAGATCAAGACAGGATCGCTGTGCCGGTCGGACCGGGTGGCGAAGTACAACCAGTTGTTGCGGATCGAGGAGGCGCTGGATGGCAAGGCGCCGTATCGGGGCCTGGTCGAAATCAAGGGTCAGGGCTGAGGAAGATCGCCAAACCGCCGGGCTTGAACTAGACTGCCAGTGTCCAGGCTGGCTAATTCGCTGATCTGATTAGCGAATTGGCCAGTCGAGGCGGTACCGGTATCGCCGAGACTGCTGCCTTGCGGTATTTTCGGGTTTTCCGGCCAATCAGGGAAGCGTTTCGAATGAAGTGGTTGTGGACCGTCATGGCTGTGCTGATTCTCCTTCTGCAGGTGAGACTGTGGGTTGGGGAGGGCAGCTTTGCGCAAGTCTGGAGCCTCGAGAAAAGCATTGCCGAACAGCGGCAGGAAAATGCCCGGCTGGCGACTCGCAATGGCCGTCTTTATGCCGAGGTTCGCAATCTGCGAAGCGGGCAGGGCGCCATTGAAGAGCGCGCCCGGACCAATCTGGGCCTGGTTGGCAAGGACGAAACGTTTTTTCTGGTGGTAGAGCCCTGACTACCACTGTTTCAGCGACGATGCCATGAACAGATCACAACACTGGCTGGTGGTGCCCGCTGCAGGCACGGGCCGGCGCATGAAGTCCTCCCTGCCCAAGCAGTACCTGCGTATCCGGCAGCGTTTTGTTATCGATATCACCCTTTCCCGACTGCTGGACTCCCGTCTGTTTGATGGTTGCGTGGTTGCCCTGCACGCCGATGATCATTGGTGGACGACGACCGACAGTTGCCAGGACGACCGCATCAAAACCTGTTCTGGCGGGGCCGCTCGCCAGGATTCTGTGAGCGCCGCGTTGCGCGTGGTCAGTCAGCACGCATCGCCGGAGGACTGGGTGTTGGTGCACGATGTTGCCCGGCCTTGCCTGACCATGCATGACCTGCAGCGGTTGATCAGTACGTTGTCTGGCCATCCCGTGGGCGGGCTTCTGGCGACGCCAGTCACCGATACCCTGAAGCGGGCGACCCCGGATCAGCAGGTTGAAGCAACGGTCGATCGACACGACCTCTGGCGCGCTCTGACACCCCAGATGTTTCGTCTGGGAGCTTTGCAGTCTGCCTTGTCCGCCGCGGCAGTCAGCGGGTTACCGGTGACGGATGAAGCGTCTGCGATCGAGCGCACAGGCGTGCAGCCGGCCCTGGTTGAGGGCCGGGCCGATAATCTTAAAATCACCTGGCCGGGAGACCTGGCGATTGCAGAGCTGGTGCTGGATCAGCTGGCGGACCCTGCCCGGGCTGACACCGGAGAATTGTTGCCATGAGAATCGGTCAGGGTTTTGATGTCCATGCTTTTGCCGAGGGCGACAGTGTTGTGCTGGGTGGCGTGCGCATTCCTTTCCACGCCGGTCTGAAAGCGCACTCGGATGGCGACGTGTTGCTGCACGCCGTCGCAGACGCCCTGCTGGGCGCTTTGGCTCTGGGGGATATTGGCCACTTTTTCCCCGATACCAGTGATGAATGGGCCGGCGCGGACAGCCGTGTGTTACTGAGGCAGGTTGTGGCAAAAATCCATGAGCTCAATTACCGGGTGATTAACGTGGACGCGACCATTATTGCTGAGGCGCCGAAAATGGCTCCCTATATCCGACCCATGCGCTCGAACCTTGCCGAAGATCTCGGCGTCGGCATTGATTATGTTGGCCTCAAGGCGACTACGACCGAGCGCCTCGGGTTTACCGGTCGGGGCGAAGGTATTGCCTGTCAGGCGGTGTGTCTGCTGGAGCGCAGTTCGTGAGCCTTGAGTCTGACTGGCGTCTGGACTGGCCTGCCTCCTCAGGGCAGCGGCTTGCCAGCGCGGCTATAAAGGCTGACCCCGCTCACTTTCAGGTGGATGAGATACTGGAGCTGGAGGGGTTGCTGGCAGAGCAGCCGGCAGACACACTCACGGACGGGGTTCCCGGTTCCGGAGAACATCTGTTTATCCGGGTCGAGAAGCGTGGCGACAATACAGACTATGTTTCCCGGGAGTTGGCCAGTCTGTCAGGCTGCAAACAACAGGATATCGGCTTTTGCGGCCTGAAAGACCGGCACGCGATAACGCGCCAGTGGTTCAGCGTCTATCGGCCCGGAATGGTGGCCACTGATCCGGTGTTTATAAGTGCAGTCGAGGAGCGCTGGTCGGTGTTGGCGGTTTGTCGGTTCCGGCGAAAGCTACGCCGTGGTGAGCATCAGGGTAACCGCTTTGATTTGGTGCTGACCCACGTCAGCAGTGACAGACCGCTGATCGATCAGCGTTTGGCCAGGCTTGAGACCCAGGGCTGCCCTAACTACTTCGGGCCCCAGCGGTTTGGCTGGGGCGGCAATAATCTCCGGCAGGCGGCCCGTCTACGGCCCGGCAAGCTGCGCGGGCGCAACAGTCGGGATGGGCTCTATTTCTCGGCTGCCCGGTCCTGGCTATTCAACGAAGTGCTGGCAGAACGGGTTGCGCTCGGTAACTGGCACCGGCCGATGACCGGAGAGCCTGCGGCGCCGGGCCCGACTGGCCCCCTGTGGGGCGACGGCGGAACGCAGGCCGAAGGCGCCCAGGCCGAGCTTGAGCGATCGGTTGTCGGTCGTCATCCCCGGATCGAGCATGTATTTTCACAGACCCGGATGAAACCCGAGCGGAGACCTCTGGTGTTGACCCCGGATGAACTGACATGGCGGTGGCTGGACGCTACGATTCTGTCATTGTCCTTCACTCTGTCGCCGGGGCAGTTTGCCACCAGTGTGCTGGCGGATATTTTTACCATCCGCGATCTGTCCTGCGGGGCGGCAGGGCTCGCGGAAGGAGCTTAAACAGGGCATATTAGCCTTTGTAACAAGAATCACGTTCGACTTGCGAGTACGGTCGGAGAAGCTAGCGGAGAAGACCTTGCGTATTCTTTTATCCAATGATGATGGCGTCCATTCGCCCGGCCTGAAGGCACTGTATGATGGGCTTGAGGGCATCGCTGATCTGGAAGTGGTGGCCCCGGACCGGGATCACAGCGGGGCGAGTAACGCCCTGACCCTGAACCGTCCCCTGACCGTTGATCACCAGTCCAGCGGTTTCTATTCAATCGACGGGACCCCGACCGATTGCGTTCATCTGGCCGTTAACGGGCTGTTTGAACACAGTTTCGACCGGGTTGTGTCGGGTATCAACACCCATGCGAACCTCGGCGATGACGTTATCTATTCCGGCACCGTCGCGGCGGCAACTGAGGGGCGCAACCTCGGACTGCCGGCGATAGCCGTGTCGCTGGTGAACGAAGGCCGCTTCCATTACGACACGGCTGCCAGAGTCGTGCGGGCGTTGCTGGAACACAAGGTGGCCGTTGATCTGGGGCCTCGATGCATATTGAACGTCAACGTGCCGGATGTTCCCTGGTCGGACATCGCCGGGTTCCGGGTTACCCGCCTGGGGCACCGTGATCGCGCGGAAGGAGCCGTGCCGGTGACCTGTCCGAGAGGTCGCGCCCGCTACTGGATCGGCGCCCCGGGCGGGGGGCACGACGCGGGTCCCGGTACGGATTTTCATGCGGTGCGGGAAAACTGCGTGTCCATAACCCCGGTCCAGGTCGATATGACGCGACATGAAGCTCTGGCCTCTCTGCGCGAGTGGGTCTCGGAGGTGCGCGGATGACGGCTGAGCTTCAAGGTATCGGCATGACCTCCAGACGAACCCGCGCCCGATTGATTCAGCGGTTGCGGGAGTCCGGCATCCGGGACCAGAAAGTACTGGATGCCATGGCCGAGGTACCGCGCCACATTTTTCTTGACGAGGCGCTGTCACACAGGGCCTATGAAGATACGGCGTTGCCGATCGGCTACAGTCAGACGTTGTCTCAGCCTTACATCGTCGCTCGCATGACCGAGGTGTTGATGCGCCACCAACCGGAAACCGTGCTTGAACTGGGTACCGGATCGGGTTACCAGACGGCGATTCTTGCCCGCCTGGTGACAACGGTGTACAGCGTAGAACGCATCAAGCCACTGCAGGCCAGAGCCCGGGAGCGCCTGCACGCGTTGGGTCTGCGCAATGCTCAGTTAAGGCACGCAGATGGCGGTATTGGCTGGCCGGAGCGGGCGCCCTTTGATGGCATCATGATCACAGCTGCGCCGCGTGAGTTGCCGGAAGAGTTGTTAATGCAGTTGAGTGAAGGGGGTGTCATGGTGGCGCCCGTCGGAGAGGACACCCAGATGCTTGTTCAGGCCGTACGCAGCGGCGACGACTTTGATATCACGGAGATTGAACCTGTGCGCTTTGTTCCCCTTTTGTCCGGAGTGATCCGATGACTGGCCAGAGGACCACCGACACGCCCGATTCGTTCGCCGGCCCCCTGAGTTGGCGCCAGGCGGCAGGGGTTCTGCTTCGTGGCGTTGCCATGGGCGCGGCGGACATTGTCCCCGGTGTTTCCGGGGGGACCATTGCCTTCATTACGGGAATTTACTTTCGCCTGCTTGAGGCGATCAATAATGTACCGGCGGCGTTTGCCGGTGAGCTATGCCGGGGCCGGGTGGATGCGTTCTGGCGCCGCTGCGATGGCAACTTTCTGGTTTCCTTGCTCAGCGGTATTCTGATCAGCGTTGCGACACTGGCTGCCGTAATCAGTCGGGCGTTGATTGAGTATCCAGTGATTCTCTGGAGCTTTTTCTTTGGCCTGATTGTGGCGTCTGTCTGGCATGTGGTGCGCACGGTGCGCGAACCTGCCATGGCTTTGCTGATCCCCGCGGCCATCGGAGCGGCCTTTTCCTGGTGGGTGACTACCCTGTCGGCCGGTGATGTAACGCCAACGCCGCTCATCCTGTTCGGATCGGGCGTTTTGGCCATTTGCGCGATGATCCTGCCGGGTATATCAGGCAGCTTTATTCTTCTGGTTCTGGGTATGTATGGCCACGTGCTGGCGGCGGTCAGGTCATTTGACCTGGCCTCGCTGGGCCTGTTTGCGGCAGGGTGTGTGGTGGGCCTGTTATCCATAGCCCGGCTGCTGACCTGGGCCATTCACCGGTTTCACGACACGATGCTGGCGCTGTTGACCGGCATCATGATCGGGGCATTAAACAAGGTCTGGCCCTGGAAGGAAGCGTTGGCCTGGCGGACAAACCATGCCGGGAACAGGGTACCGCTTAATGAAATCAATGTTTCCCCTGGCCATTACGCTGAGCTCACCGGTGCTTCCGCCCAGTTAGTGCATGCGGCAATCGCCGCCGTTGTCGGCCTGGTTCTGGTGTTGGCAATTGAGTGGTTGGCGGCCCGTTTGAGCCGTCGAGGCCAGAAAGGTTGAATGGGTTGCTGAGTAGTGCATTTGATGGTGTTCATAGACAGACTGTTACTTTTAGCACACTTTGGATGTTTCTCAGAGTAACACCTGTGGCTGAAACGTAACTTGGATTCGCTTACAAAATGTGCAATAAATTAACAAGTTATCGTGGGTATTTTATAAAATGGACTATTTTTAATACCAATTAGACATAAAAGGGCGTTGTATATACCTGTGTTCTTTAACCGTCGTGTCTGCCTTCGAAGCCCCTTCCGGAGTTGGCCAGCCCGGGCTGGCTCCAGACACCCGGCGTGGCTGATGTCGGTATCCCTGAAGCGTCTCTTACCCATCCTGGGGCTGTGCATTGTCCTGCTGGCGGGCTGCAATACCGCAGATATCTATCGTGACGACCTCTACAATCCGCCGGTGTACTGGGGGCGTCATGTCGTACAGCCCGGTGAAACCCTGTACAGCATTGCCTGGCGTTACGGTCGTGACTACCGTGAACTGGGTGATGCCAACGGTATCGAACCTCCCTATAACCTCCGTGCGGGGCAGGTACTGCGGTTGGATCTGCGCGGCGAAATACCGGATGGCTCGGCCCGGGCGCCTCAGCCCACCCATGAAACGATTCATCGTCCGGTTGCTCACACCTCAAAACCGCCCCCCCGCCCTACCGTTGAACGGGCGCCGGTAAGCTCTGCTCCACTGGCTGACCAGACCCAGGTAGTCTCCGGTATTGAATGGCGCTGGCCACACGTTGGCACCGTACTTGCAGGCTTTTCAACATCCGGCAAAGTCAACAAAGGCCTTGATATTGCCGGAGATTCCGGCGATCCGGTTCGTGCGGCTGCGTCTGGTAACGTGGTCTATGCGGGTAACGGGTTGTTGGGTTACGGTAATCTCATTATCGTGAATCACAATGAGCACTTTCTGAGTGCTTATGCACACAACCGCAAGATTTTGGTGCAGGAGGGGGACGAGGTTAAAGCGGGGCAGACCATCGCCGAGCTGGGGCACAGCGGTGCAGACCGTAACAAGCTGCACTTCGAGATACGCAGAAACGGGAGCCCGGTGGACCCGATACCGTATCTTCCTCCACGGTGACTGATTCTGTCCTGAAGATGAACGACCAGAACAATAACCAGGGGTCATCGCAACGACGACAGGCCCTGTGAACAAAGATGTCCTGATAATAAAACAGCAAGAACAGCAGCAGGCGCTCACGATAACAAAAAGCCGGTGAGTGAAAAATACAGGGTCATTGAAAGGCGGGCTAGCACTATGTCAGCAGAACATGAAGAGCTCATTATTGATCGAGTTTCAGACGTGGAAGATTCGGAAGACGACACAACAACCATGGACAGTGGTGAGAAAGACGCCGCTGTTACAGACACCGGATCAGAACGGGAAGAATTTGCCATTCGGGGTCCGGGACGCTACTTCGGAGCCCAGAAGCAGCTGGATGCCACTCAGCTCTACCTCAACGAAATCGGTTTCTCCCCCCTGTTAACGCCCGAGGAAGAAGTGTATTTTGCGCGTCTGGCTCGCAAAGGCGAGGAGTCCGGCCGCAAGCGCATGATCGAAAGTAACCTCCGGCTGGTGGTCAAAATTGCGCGTCGCTATGTCAACCGGGGCCTGACGCTTCTGGACCTGATTGAAGAGGGCAACCTCGGCCTGATCCGTGCGGTTGAGAAATTTGATCCCGAACGTGGCTTCCGTTTTTCAACCTACGCGACCTGGTGGATTCGACAGACCATTGAACGGGCGATCATGAACCAGACCCGTACCATTCGACTGCCGATTCACGTGGTCAAAGAGCTTAACCTTTACCTCAGAGCGGCTCGCGAGTTGACCCAGAAGCTGGATCACGAACCCTCTGCCGAAGAAATTGCCCAGATGGTCGACAAGCCGGTATCGGACGTTAAACGGATGCTGGGGCTCAATGAGCGTGTCGCATCGGTGGATACCCCGATTGGCAACAGCGGTGAAAAGTCGTTGCTGGATACGGTGGCGGATGAAGCGGCTTCTGATCCGGCCGACCTGCTGCAGGACAATAACATGCGCGGCTGTATCGAGAACTGGATTGATCAGCTCAGCGACAAGCAGCAGGAGGTTCTGTCACGCCGCTTTGGCCTGCGTGGTTACCAGACCAGCACATTGGAAGAGGTCGGCCAGGAGATAGGGCTGACCCGTGAGCGTGTCCGCCAGATTCAGGTCGAGGCATTGCGTCGTCTGCGGGAAATCCTTGAAAAGGAAGGGCTGTCTGGCCCAATGCTGTTCAAATAATTGCTTTCCACAGCAGCAAGACCGGCCCCACTACGGAGCCGGTTTTTTATACCTTCGTAAATGAGAACTCTGTAATGGGGAGGCGTCCTGCGCACTGTTAAAATCCATTGCCGGTGGCCGACAGGTGTTGGTCGTCGTCCCCACAAAACGAATAACTGGAAAAGGAAAGCAAAATGAACAAGGTTCTGTCACTGATGTTATCGTCATTGCTGCTGAATTTCTGTCTGGCAGGTTCGGCCAGCGCAGTGAGTATTTCAGACATCAATATTCCGGATTCGTTAACTGCAGGTGGCTCCGACTTGGTGCTTAATGGCGCGGGTACGCGCTCGAAGTGGTTTCTTGATCTGTATGTTGGCGGACTGTATCTGCCAGCCAGGAGTTCGGACGCCAGTGCGATTATCGAGGCCGATGAGCCTCAGGCCATCAAGCTGCATATTATTTCTGGCATGATCACCAGCGATCGGATGACATCGGCCACTATGGAAGGGTTTGAAAACTCCACGGGCGATAACGTTGCGCCGATCAAGGACGAAGTCGACAAGTTCCTCAATGTGTTTTCCGAAGAAATCAAGGAAGGAGACGTCTTTGACCTGGTTTACCTGCCGGATAGCGGTGTTCATGTCATGAAAAACGGCACTGAGCGTGGGGTTATCAAAGGCATGGCATTCAAAAAGGCCCTGTTCGGTATCTGGCTATCCGACGAGCCGGCCCAGGACAGCCTGAAAGAGAGCATGCTCGGTGTAGAGAAGTAAGAACGCCCGTGCGATGAGCGCTCAGTAATCAGTTATGGGCAACGCAGGCGTGGCTGCTATCCCGTCTGCGTTGCCATGCTCCACTCTGCCTGATTTCCACTGTCGTTTACCGGCGCGACAGGTTGTATCTGCTTACGCTCTTCTCGCATCAGGGTGCCGGGGGCTCACTGTAGGCCGGATGCAGCCTTTTCAGTATCTGTTGCCAGACCGAGTCCCCGGTTTTGTATCGGATAGGGCCGTTGCCTGATACATCAAAGGAGATCTGCCCGATCATTTGTCCATTATCTGTCATCACCCTGATCTGCCAGTGACCTGTCGCCGTTCCCGGGAACACCGACTTATAGGTCCAGGCTCGATAGCCCGAACGCCTGCCGCCAGTGACATCCAGTGGAATACGATCGACGGGATGGCCATTGTGTAGCCAGACATGGGTCACCGGTTCATGCAGCCCCCGTGGAGCCCGAATCGCCGTAAACGCATAAAGTCGCCTGCCCCTGAGTTCGGTAACGGCAATAGATGCCAGCGGCCGACCCGGCTCGCGACTGGCCTCGTCAAAGGTTTGCGTCACGGCCGTTCTGGTAAGCCAGAGCGTCGCAGGCGGTATCCAGGGGCGGGCCAGCCAGGCTCCTGAGGCAATTCCCAGGCTCAGTGCTACCAGGGCAAAGCTCCGCCAGCGACGCTCGAATTTCAACGCTCTGGAGAGGCTGGGAAACGACAGCACCACGGCCGTTCCGAGTGACCAGTAAAAGCTCTGTGTGGTGCTGATATGGAGAATCAGAGGTAAAGCGGTTAGTAACAGACTGAATAACGTCAGCGTGTGGAAGGCCATGAGAAGCCAGCGGCGGCGCCCCAGTTGCCCATGGTACAGAGGATCAAGAATAGACGTGATCGCAGCAATAACAAGAAGCACTGTGAATATTGCCTGCGGATCTGTCCAGGTGGTGGTCAACAGATAAAAGGGCAATACAAAAAAGAGGCTTTCCTGGTGAATAAGCTGCGTTGCGAGCGTCAGCAATGGTGGCGGCACATCAAGCCCCAGCCACCGGACCACACCCCGGCGCACGCTGTTTTCCAGGATTAGCCAGACCCAGCTGGCCAGCATCAGTGCTGCCAGTATTGTGGCAATGTAGGCGGTGCGCTGTACCAGCAGAAAGCTGGCCAGTCCTGAGCTGAATCCGAACAGGCCCACCAACCAGGGATGTCGGCGTACTAAACCGGTAATCCGAAGCAAAACAGGACGGACCCGGTGAACAATAGAGCCGACTTGGTGCATGTATTGCCAATTCCCGTCGATGATCGGTGTGAGTTCAATCTGCTGGAAAGCGTCCGCTCATCATTGACGACGTCAGGGGAGCTCTCCCTATTCGGTCTTGTGTCTGAATTCGCAAAGGTCCTCAATGATGCAGGACCCACATCTTGGCTTTCGGGCAATGCAGGTATAGCGCCCATGAAGAATCAGCCAGTGATGGGCGTCCAGCAAAAACTCCTTTGGTACCAGTCGCATCAGGCGTTTTTCGACCTCGAGTACGTTTTTACCTGGCGCGATACCTGTGCGGTTCGAGACCCGGAATATATGCGTATCCACTGCCATAGCGGGCTGGCCAAAAGCGGTATTGAGCACCACGTTAGCCGTCTTGCGCCCGACACCGGGCAGCGCTTCAAGGGCTTCGCGGGTGTTTGGTACCTGGCTGTCGTGCTTTTCGATCAGTTGATGACAGGTCCTGATCACGTTTTCCGCTTTGCTGTTGAACAGACCAATCGTCTTGATATATTCCTTCAGGCCGTCGACGCCCAGGCTCGCTACGGCTTCTGGCGTGTTGGCAACGGGGAACAGCCTGGCGGTTGCCTTGTTAACGCCCACATCCGTCGCCTGGGCCGAGAGAATCACTGCGATCAGCAGCTCGAACGGGCTGGAGTAATTGAGCTCCGTCGTCGGGGACGGGTTGGCGGCCCGTAAGCGCTCAAATATTTCGATTCGTTTTTGTCTGTTCATTGGTGACTACCCCGGGTTCAGGAAACAGTACCGGTGACCCGGACACGCTTGCGACCACTGGCGATGACCGGTTCAGCGCGGGCTGCGCGCCGCCGTGCCAACTGCCCGTCAATACTGTTTTTAAGCGCGATCAACAATCCCAGCCCAATAAAGGCACCGGGTGGCAGCATCATAAACAGCATATTGGGGTAGTTGTCGAGTGGCCGCAGGGTCCAGTCAGCGGCGGCGGGGCCGAAGAGCAGGTCCATACCCGAGAACAGGGTACCCTGACCGACAAGCTCGCGCATGGCACCCAGTATCACCAGCACCACCAGAAATCCGCAGCCCATCATAAAGCCGTCCAGTACCGCAGGTAATGGCTTGTTTTTACTTGCAAATGCGTCAGCCCGGCCGAGGATTGCACAGTTGGTGACGATCAGCGGGATGAAAATACCCAGAATCTGGTAGAGCTGATAGGTGAATGCTTGCATCAGCATTTCCGCAGAGGTGACCAGGGAGGCAATGATCATCACGAAGGCGGGCAGTCGCACCGAGTCAGTCACAAAATTACGGATCAGTGAGACCGCCAGGTTGGACCCTGTGATGACCATGAGGGTGGCCAGGCCAAGTCCCAGCGCGTTGACCACCGTGCTGGTTACAGCCAGCAGCGGGCACAAACCCAGTACCTGTACCAGGGCGGGATTATTGGTCCAGAGGCCATCGCGAATTATCTCAAGACTGGTTTTTGTGGTCATGCTCCAGGCTTCCGTTGGCTGAGTGGGTTGCGGACTGCAACAGCAGGTCACGATGGGAGGAGAAATACATCAAAGCGTGCTTCACGGCTTTGACAACGGCTCTGGGGGTAATGGTTGCGCCGGTGAACTGATCAAAGGCGCCCCCATCCTTGGCAACCTTCCACTGCTGCGCCGGGGGATTGCCAAGCGACTGTCCGGTAAACATTGTCACCCAGGGCGTTTTCCGTACTTCGATCTTGTCACCCAGTCCGGGTGTTTCATGATGCTGGGTCACCCGCACGCCGAGAATGTGGCCGGTCCGGTCGATCCCGACCAATAGATGGATGGCGCCGGAATAGCCGTCCTGGGCAACGACAGGCAGGATAACGCCGGTGGCTTTACCCGACTTCGTTGCGCGCCAGGCATGAACCGGTTTGCTGGTGCCAAGCAGCGGATCAGCGGGCAGGGTGACGGTCGACTTCAGCAGGTCGTTGTCATGCCGGTCTTCCGGAATGATCTCGAACAGGGCGGAGGCCTCGGCCTTGCGTGCCTGTCTGTCGATCCGGTCGGCGGTCAGGACCTGAGTGACGGCGATGGTTCCGCCGGTGATCACGGCAAACAGCCCGAGGCCGATGGCGCTTCGGCGAATGGATTGTCCGAGGGCAGTCATGGGCTAGTGCCCCTTGCTGGCGATGCCGCGGCGGGCCTTACGGTGTCCGTAGGTACGCGGCTGGGTGTAGTGATCGATGAAGGGTGCCGCGAAGTTCATCAGCAGAACGGCGAACGCGACCGCATCCGGATAATTACCCCAGGTGCGGATCAGGTACAGCAGAACGCCGATACCGGCCCCGTATATCAGTTTGCCCTGATGGCTGGTCGCCGCCGACACCGGATCCGTGGCAATGAAAAATGCCCCCAGCATGGTGGCCCCGGCCAGCATGTGCAGCGACAGCGGTGTGGTTACATCGGGGTTGCTGCCAAACGCAAGGCTCATCACCGTCAGTGCGGCGAGCATGCTGACAGGAATGTGCCAGGTAATGATGCGCAGCACGATCAGGCCAATGCCGCCCGACAGGAAGGCAACGTTCACCCACTCCCAGCCTTTGGCAATCCCGGTCCCGAATGTCGGGTTCTGCCAGACCTCGGAGGCAACGTGTGAGGTGATTTCATGTTTATAAACGTCCAGGGGCGTCGCCATGGTGAAAGCGTCGACGGCCGTCTGGCCACCGCCAAAGATACTCTGAACGGTGGCGCTCAGATCGGGTGCCGCCTGCCAGAGCCCCGCCGGCGCCGCCCAGTTGGTGGTCATCGCCAGCGGAAATGACACCAAGACAAGCGCATAGCCCACCATCGCCGGATTGAACGGGTTTGATCCGAGCCCGCCGTAAAGCTGCTTGGCCAGCACGATGGCTGTGACCACGGCCATGGCCGATACCCACCAGGGTGCCAGTGGTGGCAGGGCGAGCCCGAGAAGCAGTCCGGTAACGGCGGCGGTATTGTCCTTCAGGTAGAAGGTTAGCGGGCGCTTGCGTAGGGCGAGGACCATTGCCTCCGCGCCAACGGCTAGCAGAACGCACAACACCACGTTAATCAGGTTACCCCAGCCAAAGTAGACCGTTTGCATCGCCAGGCCGGGAAGCGTCGCCACCATCACCCACAGCATGACCTGCGAGGTGGATCTGGCCCGCCGGGCGTGCGGTGACGATGTCCGGGATGTTGCTATGACTGAACCCATGAATCCTGATCCGGTTGGTTAGTCGGTCGACGTTGGTGTGGCATCGACACGGGTACGGGCGTCAGCCAGGGCCTGTTCTGCCCGGGTGACGCGCTCCCGGTTCTTGGCCACGGCGCGTTCAAGCTTGTCGACATTGTCGGCATTGCCGGCCTGGGCTTCTTTCAGCATACCGGCCATGGTGTTTAGTTTGTTACGGGCCTGGGCCAGCTGCTTTTCCAGGTCAGCCAGGTCCGGGGGCTGTGCGGTCGTCTCCGCAGCGCTCGCCCCCGTGCCGGGTGACGCCACTGTGGCTGGCGTATCGCCGCTGCCTGCCTTGCTGGACGGCGTCCGGTTTTTACGGGCCAACGCCTCACGAACCGCCGCTCCCCGGGCGGCTTTGCTGTTTTCGGGTTGGTCCGGCTCCAATGGCGACCTGGCGACCATGGCGCTGGCCCGCTCCTTCCGGCGTGCTTCTTTTTCAGCCTGGTCCCGCTCCAACCGGGCCTGGCGTGCGTCGAAGCGCTGCCGGGCCTGGTCCGCCTTGATCTGCTCCGCCCGCCGGGTGCGAACTTCCCCTTTGGCATGTCGGTAGTACTGTACCAGTGGGATGTTGCTGGGGCAGACATAGGCACAGACCCCGCATTCAATGCAGTCAAACAGGTTCAGGTGTTCTGCTTTGTCGAATTCACCGGATTTTGATGTCCAGAACAGCTGTTGCGGCAGCAATTCCATCGGACAGGCTTCGGCACAGGCTCCGCAGCGAATGCAGGGCTGTTCCTCGGCCGGCCCGGGGAGTTCACCGGTGCCGGCAGCAATAATGCAGTTGGTGGACTTGACCACCGGCACGGCCGGGTTGGTCAGCGTGAAGCCCATCATCGGCCCGCCATGAATCAACTGTTGGATCGCCTTATCCTGGGCACCGGCACATGTGAGTAAATAGTCAACCGGGGTGCCCAGGCGTACGTCAAAATTACCCGCCGTGCCGACGGCATTGCCGGTTACCGTGGTGATCCGGGAAATCAGCGGTTCTCCCTGGTGGATTGCCCGGGCGACCGCCGCCGCGGTACCGACATTCTGACAGATCACCCCGATATCGGCGGGAATGCCGCCATGGGGTACTTCGCGGCCGGTGAGGATCTGAATCAGCTGCTTTTCGCCACCGGACGGATAGCGGGTTGGTATCACAATGACCTCGATCAGGCTCCCCCGGGTGGCTTCCTCAAGTGCGCCGATCGCTTCAGGTTTGTTGTCTTCAATCCCAATCAGGCAGCGTTCCGGGCGCACCAGCCAGGCCATGATATCCAGACCGGCGATGATATCCGCTGCGCGCTCCCGCATCAGTCGGTCGTCTGCGGTGATATAGGGTTCGCATTCGGCGGCATTCAGAATCAGGGTGGTGATGGTGTCCTGTGCGGGCGGCTTCAGCTTCACGCTGGTGGGAAAGCCCGCTCCGCCCAGACCGACGATACCGGCCCGGCGGATATGCGCGAGGATGTCTGTCCGTTCGTGTTGCTGATAGTCACTGACCGGGTGTCGCTGACCCCAGCTGTCCTGACCATCCGGGATCAGTGTGATGCACCAGTCGGACAGTCCGGACGGGTGAGGAACCGGCTGCAGCGAGATAGCCTCGATGGCTCCTGATGTCGGTGCGTGAACCGGAACCCCCATGGGTCCCTGGGCATCGGCCAGGCAATCGCCTTTAAGTACGTGGTCGCCGACCTCAACCCGGGTCTGCGCCGGGGCTCCGATGTGTTGGTGCAAAGGCAGAATGAGCGCTGGCGGCAAACCCGCCTCCCGTATTGCCCGTGCGCTTGACTGGTGCTTGTTCCCGGTGGGGTGAATGCCACCCGGGAATTGCCAGAGCGCGGCCATCAGGCGGTCGCCTTCTGACGGTCAGTGGCGATCAGTTGTGACCGGGGTGGCTGCCAGGTCCATGAGCGGATGTCCGGCTCGACCGTGATCATGTCGATACAGTCTACCGGGCAGGGCTCAACGCACAGGTCACACCCGGTGCATTCCTGCTCGATGACCGTGTGCATGTGTTTGGCGGCACCCAGAATGGCGTCAACCGGGCAGGCCTGGATGCACTTGGTGCACCCGATGCACTCGTCCTCACGGATCACCGCGACCCGCTGGGCCTGCTCGACGCCGTGCTCGGCATCCAGGGGCTGCGGCTCGACGTCCAGCAGGTCGGCAAGGGCCTTGATGGTGGCTTCGCCGCCCGGCGGACAGCGGTTGATGGCGTCCCCGGCGGCAATCGACTCGGCATAGGGGCGGCAACCGGGAAAGCCGCATTGGCCGCACTGGGTCTGCGGCAGCAGTGAATCAATCTGATCAACGACCGGGTTGCCTTCGACCCGAAAGCGCTCGGCGGCGAAGCCGAGGATCGCCCCAAAAACAACGGCCAGAGCCAGAAGGACTCCGATGGCGGCAAGGATATTCAGCCACATCGCTCAATTGCTCCGTTAGACGCTGACAAGGCCGGTGAAGCCCATGAATGCCAGGGCCATCAGACCGGCGGTCACCATGCCAATGGCCGCGCCACGAAATGCGACAGGCACGTCGGCAACGGCAATACGTTCACGCATCGCGGCAAACAGCACCAGCACCAGAGAAAACCCGCCGGCAGCGCCCAGGCCATACAGTACCGACTCCACGAAATTATTGTTCCTGTTCAGGTTCAGCAGGGCAACACCCAGGACCGCACAGTTGGTGGTGATTAACGGCAGGAAAATGCCCAGCACCCGGTAGAGTAGCGGGCTGGTTTTGCGCACCACCATTTCAGTGAACTGGACCACCACGGCGATCACCAGAATGAACGTGATGGTCTTCAGGAAGGCCAGATCCAGCGGTGCCAGCAGATAGGTGTAGGCGAGGTAGCTGCAGATGGAGGACAGGGTCAGCACGAAGGTGGTGGCCAGAGACATGCCCATGGCAGTCTCCAGTTTCCCGGATACGCCCATGAATGGACACAGGCCGAGAAACTGCACCAGCACAAAATTGTTCACCAGGATGGTGCTGACCAGAATCAGCAGATAATCAGACATGACGCTGTTTCCTCCGGATGCAACCTCATCCGGCTACATGACCCGCATGCCGGGTGTTGCGCCCGAATCCGGCGACAGAATGAAAATGTCCTTGCCGCCAGGACCCGCCGCCAGGATCATGCCCTCGGACAGGCCAAACTTCATTTTCCGGGGTTTGAGGTTACCCACCATGACGGTCATACGACCTTTGAGCTGGTCCGGCGTATAGGCCGAGCGGATGCCGGCAAACACATTGCGCTCACCCGCCCCGATATTCAGGGTCAGGCGCAACAGTTTATCGGCGCCCTCGACATACTCTGCTTTGACGATCTCAGCAACCCGCAGGTCGACTCTGGCAAATTCGTCAAAGCTGATCTCATCAGCGATGGGTTCAATATTTGCCGCAGGAGCTGCACCACTCGCTGCCGGCATCTCTTCTTTGGATGCATCCAGCATCTTGTCAATCTGACTCATGTCCACCCGGTTCATCAACGGTTTGAACGGATTGATCGGGTGATTTTCCAGGCGCTGGTCACGGTGGTTCCAGTCCAGGGTAGCGCCCAGGAAGGCTTCCGATGCCAAAGCAGTCTCCGGCAGTACCGGTGACAGATAAGTCATCAGTAACCGGAACATGTTGATGGCATTGGTGCAGATGGCCTGCAATTCAGCTTCCTGGCCTTCCTGTCTGGCAATGACCCAGGGTTGCTGGTCGTTCACGTACTGGTTGGCGATATCGGCCAGCTCCATGATGCGACGCATGGCACGGCCGAATTCGCGACTCTCATAAAAATCCGCAATCTCTTCGCCAGCGTCGACAAACGTCTGCAACGTGGCCGTTTCCGTCACGCTACCGAGCTCGCCGTTGAACCGTTTGGTAATGAAACCCGCGCTGCGACTGGCAATATTCACGACTTTGCCCACCAGGTCGGAGTTCACGCGCAGGGCGAAATCCTCCAGATTCAGATCCATGTCATCAACGCTGCCGGTCAGCTTGGCTGCAAAATAGTAGCGCAGATATTCCGGGTTCAGATGATCAAGGTAGGTCCGTGCCATGATGAACGTGCCCCGGGACTTGGACATCTTCTTGCCGTTAACGGTCACAAAGCCGTGGGCCCAGACTGCCGTTGGTGTACGGAAACCGGCACTGTGCAGCATGGATGGCCAGAACAGGGCGTGAAAGTTGATGATGTCCTTGCCGATGAAGTGATACACCTCGGCCGGCGAGTCGGCCTTCCAGAAGTGCTCGAATTCAATGCCTTCCCGGTCGCACAGGTTTTTAAAGCTGGCCAGGTAGCCGATCGGTGCATCCAGCCAGACGTAGAAATATTTGCCGGGAGCATCGGGAATTTCAAAACCGAAGTAGGGCGCATCACGGCTGATGTCCCACTCCTGAAGACCGGCATCCAGCCATTCCGCCAGTTTGTTGGCGACCTGTGGCTGCAGGGTGCCGCTGCGGGTCCAGCTCTGGAGGAAGTCGGCGAATTCCGGTAACCGGAAGAAGTAGTGTTCGGATTCCTTTTCAACCGGTGTTGCGCCCGACACCGCCGAGCGCGGGTTGATCAGTTCCGCGGGCGTGTAGGTCGCACCACAGACTTCGCAGTTATCGCCGTACTGGTCTTCGGACTTGCACTTCGGGCAGGTACCCTTGATGAAGCGGTCCGCCAGAAACATGTTCTTTTCCGGGTCGTAGGCCTGGGTGATCTTGCGGGTGGCGATATGATTGTTATCCTGCAACTGCCGGTAGATATACTCGGAAAAGTAGCGGTTTTCCTCCGAATGAGTGGAGTAATAGTTGTCAAAGCGGATATGGAAGCCGGCAAAATCCTGCTGGTGTTCGGATTTGATTCGTTCAATCAGCGCTTCGGAGCTGATGCCTTCGCGTTCTGCCCGTAGCATAATAGCGGTACCGTGGGCATCGTCCGCACAGACGTAAAAGCAGTTGTGCCCGCGCAGTTTCTGATAGCGGACCCAGATATCGGTCTGAATGTATTCCAGCAGATGGCCCAGGTGAACCGGGCCATTGGCGTAGGGCAGAGCACTGGTAACCAGAATATCGCGCTGTGGGAACGCGCTCGCTTGGGTCATGTTGATGTCCGAACCTCGATCATGAATGGTTGTGGTCAGAAACGGGCTCAGATGATACCTTCCGGGCGCAGTTTTTTCATCCGTCAGGCCCTTATTTAATTGACAGGGCCACAGATTTCGCTCAGGTGAGGCACTCCATGACACAGATCGTCCAGTCCGCCCTTGAAGAGGCCATCCGTCAGTATCAGGACCCCTATCTGGACCAGGACCTGTTCCAGCTCAAGGCCGTCAAGGACCTGACGGTAGACAACGGCCGTGTCAGTCTGACGGTTGAGTTGGGCTACGCTTCCTCGGGCATCGCCGGCGCGCTCCGGGAGCTGGTGGGGAACGCCCTGGAAAACGTACCCGGTGTGACCTCGGTTGATATTTCTGTCAGCCAGAATATCCGTGCCCATGAGGCGCAGAAAGACCTGCCGGCGGTGGCCGGGGTGCGCAACATTATTGCGGTCGCCTCCGGCAAGGGCGGTGTGGGCAAGTCCACAACGGCGGTCAACCTGGCGTTGGCGCTGAGCGCAGAAGGGGCGCGGGTTGGTATCCTGGACGCCGATATCTATGGTCCCAGTGTGGGCATGATGCTGGGCATTCCTGGCGGCACCCGCCCCAAAACCAAGGACGACAAGTATTTCATACCGGTGTCTGCTCATGGCATTCAGGCCATGTCCATGGCGTTTCTGACCACAGACAAGACACCGATGGTATGGCGCGGCCCCATGGTCAGCGGCGCGGTCCAGCAGCTGCTGAGCCAGACTCTGTGGAATGATCTCGACTACCTGGTGGTCGATATGCCGCCCGGGACCGGCGATATCCAGTTGACGATGGCGCAGAAAGTGCCTGTGAACGGTTCGGTGATCGTCACCACGCCCCAGGACATTGCCCTGCTGGATTGCCAGAAGGGCATCGAGATGTTCCGCAAGGTCGATATTCCCGTGTTGGGGGTGGTCGAGAACATGAGCGTGCATATCTGTAGCAATTGCGGCCATGAGGAGCATCTGTTTGGCGAGGGCGGTGGCGCCCGGGTAGCGGATGACTACGACACCGTGCTGTTGGGCCAGTTGCCGCTGCATCTGACCATCCGCGAACAGACTGACGGCGGGACCCCCTCGGTCATCGCCGAGCCGGACTCGGAAGTGGCGCGGCGCTATCGGGATATCGCCCGGCGAACCGGCGCCTTGCTGTCCCGGCGCACTCGTAACCTGACGGCGCCGATTCCGAGTATCTCGGTCAGTGACGACTGACCCGTGCACGGTCGGTGTCCGCGCCGGCGGAGCCCGACTGCACCACGAGGTGTGGCGACAGCGTGCTGGTGAAGACCTGTTCGCTTACCAACGCACGGAATAGTACGATACGCACCTCCAGAGACATCCCCTTTGAATGGATAATGAGACTGCACAGATGAGCATAAAATCGGACAAGTGGATTCGCCGCATGGCAGAGGGACACGGCATGATCGAGCCCTTCGAGGCGGGCCAGGTTCGCGAGTCATCCCGCGGGCGTGTCATCTCCTACGGGACCTCCAGCTATGGCTATGACGTTCGGTGCAGCAATGAATTCAAGATTTTTACCAACGTACACTCGGCCACCGTCGACCCGAAGAACTTTGACGACAACAGTTTCGTCAACATTACCAGTGACGTTTGCATTATTCCGCCCAACTCCTTTGCGTTGGCCCGCACGGTCGAATACTTTCGTATCCCCCGCAATGTGCTCACTATCTGTCTGGGCAAGTCCACCTATGCCCGCTGCGGGATCATCGTGAACGTAACGCCGCTGGAACCCGAGTGGGAGGGGCAGGTGACGCTGGAGTTCTCCAATACCACCAACCTGCCAGCAAAGATTTACGCCAACGAAGGCGTGGCACAGATGCTGTTCTTCGAGTCTGACGAAGTTTGTGAAACCAGCTACAAGGATCGTGGTGGCAAATACCTGGGGCAGATCGGCGTAACCTTGCCCAGAACCTGATTCGGGTGCCTTTTCTGGTGCTTCGCTGATCTACTGTGCGAATAAACAGACACGAGGAGTAAGCGTTGAACGCCAATCAGTTTTTCAAAGCGGTTGAGCAGTTGCAGGGCTGGCGCGAATGCGTTTTTCTGCTGGCGCTGGCGGAACGCAGCTTCCCCAATTACGTACTCTTCTCCGATGCCGTCGGTATGAAGGGCGGTGCCAAAATGCGCAATCTGCTGGATCAGGCCTGGGGCCTGTTGCAGGAAACGTCTGCGGAAGCGACCGTTCCGACCCTGCTGGCGCGTCTTGAGAGTCTGTCGCCCGATGTTGACCAATACGACATGTACGGTGTCTATCCGGCATTTGATTTTTGCCGACTGTTTGAGCAGGCTTTACTGAACCGGTTGAATCCGACCCGCCATCGCGCGACCGGGGCCGCTCGGTGGGCGACAGGCACGGTCATGGCCTTCATCGAAGTGTCTGAGGGTGAGGGCATGAGTGACGATGAGCTGATTACGCTGCTTGATCAGCACGAGTTGATGAAAATCGACAAGGCGTTCCAGCGCGACCTGGTGCTATCGGTAAAGCGCCAGCGGACACCCACCGAGACATTTGTGGAAGCGCTGAAGGCTCGGGCCGCCAATGACGGCGTGAGCAATATCGGCATTGCGCTGAACGATCAGTAATCTTCGACAACCCGGGTTCGCCATGAAACTCTCAGCCTTTGGTCAGAAATTTACCGCCGATGCCGGCATCACCTCATTGATGGACGATCTTGGCAACGCGCTGTCGTCCGGCGATGACATGATCATGATGGGCGGCGGAAATCCCGGTCATATTCCCGCTATCCAGGACCGCTTGCAGGGCATTCTGGCGGATCTCAGTGCAGACGCCGAATCGGCTCGCCGGCTCATCGGCATTTACGATCCCCCGCAGGGTGAGAAACAGTTCATACAGTCGCTGACCGATTTGTTGAACCGCGAATACCACTGGGGGCTGACGCCTGCCAATATTGCATTGACCAATGGCAGCCAGGCGGCCTTTTTTATGCTGTTCAACATGTTTGCCGGTGACTATGGGCGGGGCGGCCACAAGCATGTGCTTCTGCCCCTGGCGCCGGAATACATCGGTTATGCGGATGCCGGCATCAGCGACGGGCTGTTCAAGGCGGTACGCCCCGAAATTTCCTTCACCGACCAGCATGAGTTCAAGTATCGGGTTGATTTTGATGCTCTGGAGGTGACCGGCGAAACCGGTGCCATCTGTGTTTCCCGTCCCACCAATCCTACCGGCAACGTCATCACCGACGACGAGCTCGCCCGGCTGGAGACCCTGGCCCGGGCTCATGATATCCCGCTGATTGTCGATGGTGCCTACGGCACGCCGTTCCCGAGTCTGCTTTTTGTAGATGCGGCGCCGCACTGGAATGAACAGATCGTGCTTTGTCTCAGTCTGTCGAAGCTGGGTATGCCGGCGGCAAGAACGGGAATTGTTATCGCCGCAGAGCCGGTGATCAAGGCATTGTCAGGGATCAACGCGATCATGAATCTGGCGACGGGCAGCTTCGGCGCCATGCTGGCCGATCCGCTGGTTCGTAGCGGTGAAATACTGTCCCTGAGCCGGGATGTGGTGTGTCCGTTCTATCGGGAGAAAATGCAGCGGGCGGTGGCGGTTTTTAGCGACGCCATGGGTGAGGATTGCCACTGGTACATACACAAGCCCGAAGGAGCAATGTTCCTCTGGCTCTGGTTCCCCGACCTGCCGGTAACCAGTCTCGAACTCTACCAGCGGCTGAAGGCCCGGGGTGTGCTGGTTGTGTCGGGGCATTATTTCTTCCCGGGCCTGCCCGAGGATGGCTGGCGTCATCGCCATGAGTGTCTGCGGGTGACCTATTCCCAGGATGACGACCGGGTAGCGGCCGGGCTGCGCCTGATTGCGGATGAGGTAAAAATGATCTGGCGGGAAGCGGCCAGGAGCGAATGACCCGGCCCTGGTTTCAACACGATCAGGGTGACAGGTCAGCCGTCTGGATATTGAGTTCATACCGGGTTCCGTCCGGCTCGACCTGTACCAGTTTGACGAGCAGATAATCCCGGGTCGGAGCGAACCACATGAATGTTTCACGTTTGCTATCCGGTGATCGCACTTTCGTTGCTTTTATCGTTTCGAGCGTTCCGAGTTCGGTTTTCAGCTTCTGTTTTCCGATAACGCTAAACTTTGCCTCGTCAAAGCGACCTTTGCCAGAGACCCGGTAAACCATATTGGTTTTGCCGGCACTTAAATCCTGGCGCAGTTGTAGCTGGTAACCTAGTGGATCGAGATTTCCTTCTGACAGGCCGATCGTGAAGGATTTGCCGCGCATCGTTCCGCTAACGCGCGACTTGTCCCAGTCAAAGTCAAGGGAATTTTCGCGATCACGAATCAGAAAGCCGGTTAATCGATAGCGGTAGGTGATCGGTATGACCTGATCGTCCTGCCAGCGGAAATGGAGAGACTCCCTGATGTCTACGATATAGGAATCAACTTTGGAGCGCAGTACCCAGGTTCCGTCTTTTTGAGGCTCCAGCGTGCGTGTCGCCGAGCCGTTGATGGCTATCCCTTTGTCCAGCGAGGCCGTGTATGTCGCCGACGTCGGTTTTAATGGTGTTGGCCGTATCGCAGTTTCTTTTTGCTGTATTGACTCTTCAGCAGGCGAGGCTGGACTGTCGGCAGGTTGCGCGGCGAGCGCCCCGGCACTGCAAAGACCCGTTATGGTCAGAACAATGCAGGCGCGTTGTATGCGGGCATACGTCATGGTGAGCTTCCTTGAACCGGACACGTAGCGAGCGAGAGCATTCACCCGGTCGTTATAACCTGTTGCACATTGCACACTAACCAGACTTTCGCCACGGTTCCATGACAATGTTGTCACGGAGTTGTGAGCGGGCTATCCGGCGTCATCGGGCAGGTAGGTAGGGGTTTCCAGAGGTAGCCCGTCGAACAGAGGCCTGTCGCCGTCGAGATGTAGGCGCCCCTCGCAAAACCAGCGGACCACAATCGGGTAGAGCAAGTGCTCTTTGACCCGCACTTTTTCAGTCAGGGTGGTTACCGTATCGTCCGCTGCAATAAGAACCTCGGCCTGTGCAACAGCCGGGCCGCCATCAAGATTTTCGGTCACGAAATGTACGGTCACGCCATGAATCGCATCGCCCGCATCAAGTGCCCGTTGATGGGTATTCAGCCCGGTATATCTGGGCAGCAATGACGGATGGATATTGAGCATCTTGCCATGATAGTGACGGACGAAATCGTCGGTCAGAATGCGCATGAACCCGGCAAGCACAATCAGGTCCGGTGCGTGCCGGTCAATGTGGGCTTTCAGGGCCGCTTCAAACGCCGGCCGGGTGTCAAATTCGGTGTGATCGACCACGAAGGTTTCGATCGCAGCCTGGGCCGCCCGCTCCAGGGCGAAGGCCCGGGGCTGGTTGCAACCAACGGCGATGATCGACCCGGGGAAATCCCGGCTGTTGGTAGCCTCGATCAGCGCCTGCAGATTGCTGCCGTTGCCTGAGGCCAGTACCAGAATGCGTGGTTCGGTGATATCCGGTGAACTCATGAACTCAGCAGCCCGGCCTGATAACGAATGCCCGGTTCTGCATCGCGGTCATCAAGCGCCTCGATCACACCCACGGCCCAGGCTTTCTCGCCCAGAGCTGAGAGGGTGTCGAGGGCCAGTTCACGGTCCGCTTCCGGCACGCAGATCACCATGCCAATTCCACAGTTGAAGGTGCGGTACATTTCGGCATCGGCGACGCCGCCGGCCTGCTTCAGCCATTCAAACACCGAAGGCAGGGCCCAGCTTGCGGTATCAATGACTGCACAGCTGCCGCCGGGAAGGACCCGTGGAATGTTTTCCGGGAGGCCGCCGCCAGTGATATGAGACATGGCGCGAACATCAACTGTTTTAATAAGTTGTAGAATATTCTTGACGTAAATTCTGGTGGGTTCGAGCAAGACGTCTGCCAGGCTCCGGCCATCGATAGTCTGGTCCAGATTGGCCTGGGTCACGTCCAGAATTTTCCGTATCAGCGAATAACCGTTGGAATGCGGACCGGATGATCCGAGGGCAATCAGCGTGTCGCCGGCCTGAACCCGGCTGCCGTCAATAATCTCGCTACGTTCGGCAACGCCGACGCAGAACCCGGCCAGGTCATAGTCGTCGCCGTCGTACATGCCCGGCATTTCGGCGGTTTCGCCACCGACCAGCGCGCAGCCTGACAACTCGCAGCCGCGACCAATCCCCTCGACAACGCGGGCGGCAATGTCGACGTTCAGTTTGCCGGTGGCATAGTAGTCCAGGAAAAACAGAGGCTCGGCACCACCTACTATAAGGTCGTTCGCACACATGGCCACCAGGTCAATGCCGATGGTGTCGTGCTTGCCCAACTGCATCGCCAGTCGCAATTTGGTGCCCACACCGTCGGTGCCCGAGACCAGCACCGGTTCCTGGTAACCAGCAGGAATGGAAACCATCGCACCAAATCCCCCCAGGCCACCCATGACTTCCGGGCGCCGGGTACGACGTGCAGTATTCTTGATGCGGTTCACCAGTTCGTTACCTGCATCGATGTCGACGCCTGCATCGCGGTAGGTGAGGGAGGGCTTGTTTTCGCTCATGGTGTAATTAACCGTTTTGGCCGGGTTGGATAGGCGCAGGATTTTAACAGCTGCGGTGGGGCGGTCCAAATGCAATTACCGCAACAACATTAACGACCCGCCAGATACGGGCGCAAAAGCCCGCGTTCGCTACTCAGGGCAAAGGGGTTGGTGTATCCTAGGCGCCATTCACGGGAATAGCAGGGTGGCTCATGTCCATAGCGGATCGACTGAAACAATGCGCGCGTCTGGTGGTGCTTGGTACATTACTGGGCGGCTTTTGCCTGCCGGCAGCGGCGGTGACCGTCGATGGCCTGTACTCGGCCCAGGTGCCGGTTGCCAGTTCATCGCCCGAGGATCGCGAGCAGGCCTACAGTGCCGGTTTACGACAGGTACTCCTACGTGTGTCGGGCCGCAGCGATGTGCTGGACCTGGAGGGCGCTGGTGCCATTCTCGACAAGGCCGAATCGCTGTTGCAATCCTATCAGTTTTTGCGGGCTGCCGATGACCAGTCTGGTGATCAGTTGAAGATGATGTTTGGCCCGGTGGGTGTTAACCGTGCCCTGGCGTCAATAAACGCGCCGGTCTGGGGCACCAACCGACCGCTTACGCTGGCCTGGGTCGCCGTGGAGTCGCGCTCGGGGCGAATTCTGCTGAAGTCCGGCGAATCGGCCATGCAGGGTCCGGCTGCTGGGTGGCAGCACGCCTTTGCCAGCGCAGCGGCCAGTCGCGGACTGCCCCTGGCCTTCCCGCCGGCCACTGGTGACAATGCCGGGCGGATGCTGTCAGAGGTCTGGGGTCAGTTTATGGACAGTATCCGCCAGGCCTCCGCTACCTACGATCATGATCTGCTTGCACTGGTTAAAATCCGCCAACAGGGCAGTCAGTGGACCGCCAGTTGGAGTCTGGACGGAGCGGGCCTGGATGCTGCGAATATGAGTGTAACAGCGGACTCCCCGGATCAGCTTGCAGATCGCCTGGTCAGTGCCTGGGCGGATCGCCTGGCCCAGCGGTATGCCGTGGCGGCCGGAGATGTCAGTGAGGCGGCACGGGTTGACCTGGTGGTGGATAATATTGTCTCGTTGTCGGATTACGCGGCCGCTGTCCAGGCGCTTGAGAAAATGGCACCCGTGATGAGTGCGGATCCGGTGCGCGTGACTCGTGACCAGATGACAATGAAGGTCGAGATTTCCGGCGAAGTCTCGCAGTTGGAACAATACGTGGCGCTTGAGCCCCGGTTTGTCCGGGTGGGTGATGTGATGCAGACCCAGAGTGTCACTGGCTCAGAACGGGGCAGCGTCAGCGAGCAGCGGCAGGCGGGTCGTCAATCGGTCGGGAACAAAGGGGCGCGCGGCTCTGGCAGTCCGGCAGGCAAGCCTGCTGATGACAGCCTACCCCGGTCGTCCGTAGCGGGCACCCCGGAACCCGAGGCGGTGCCGCCGGCTGAGACCAAGGGTAGCGGAGTCAGTTATCGGCCGCTGACGAGCAATGATCAGCCTGCAGATGAGGCCTTTGGGTCACTGTACCCGACGCTGCATTATCGCTGGAAGGGCAGCGGGGTGATCGCACCGGCTGACTCGTCAAAGTAACGTTGCGAAAGGTCCGGGATGATGCAACGCTGGCGCTGGATTCCCAATGCATTGACGTTTGCGCGTCTGGTGCTGATTGTGCCGTTCGCCCTGGCGTTGCTGGCGGGCCACTATCGTACTGCGTTGCTGGTGTTTTTTGTTGCGGCGATCAGCGATGGATTTGACGGACTGCTGGCACGTCAGTTCAACTGGCGGTCGCGGTTAGGAGCCATTGCCGATCCGCTGGCGGACAAGGCGTTGCTGATCACTGCCTATATGATGCTGACCTGGACCGGGGTGCTTCCGGCCTGGTTATTTGCAGTGGTCCTTGGGCGCGATTTGTTGATCGTGCTGGGCGCGCTGGCGTTTCACTACCTGATCGGTCAGTTTGAGGTACAGCCAAGCCAGCTAGGCAAACTTAATACGCTGATACAGATTCTGGTGGTACTGGCCATTATCATCTTGCAGGCAGGTTTACCAATGCCACCCTGGATCATGACCGTTGGTGTCGATCTGGTTGCCATGTCGGCGCTGATAAGCGGTCTTCATTATCTGATTGTCTGGACCGGCCGGGCATGGCGGTCGAGGTAACGATGAGCACACCACAACTGGCGCTTGGAGTGAAGCTCAGGGACGACGCCCGATTTGATAATTTCCACGGGCAGCGCAATGCCGAAGCGGCACGATATCTTGCCGCACTGTGTGATGGCAATACGCCCGCGATTGTCCTGTGCGGCGACCGGGATACCGGGAAAAGCCATTTGCTGCAGGCGGCATGCCATGACGTTGAGGGCCAGAACAAGTCTGCCGTATGCGTCAGTCTGCCGGAACTGCTGAGGTTTGGTCCGGAGGCGCTGCAGGGGCTCGAGCACGCGGCGCTGGTCTGCCTGGATGATGTCGATCAGATTGCCGGCGAGGAGAACTGGGAGGAGGCGGTCTTTCACCTCTATAATCGAGTGCTTGATCTGGGACATCAGTTGCTGATTTCCCTGTCAGAAACACCGGCCGCGGTCCCGTTTGTTCTTGAAGACCTGGCGTCCCGCCTGCGCCACGGTCTGCTGATTCAGTTGGGTGTATACCGGGACGACGATCGTTTGCGCATCTTTGCGGCCCGAGCCGAGCAGCGTGGTCTCCAGGTCAGTGGTGAGGTATCGACCTTCATTATGCGCCGTGCGCCGCGCAGGCTGGTCGATTTGCTGGCTATTCTTGACCGCCTTGATGAGAACTCATTGCAGGCGCAGAGACGTTTAACCGTTCCATTCGTCAAGTCGGTGATGAATTGGTAGCAACGTGCACCGGTCCTGATGCAGGGGTGTCAATCGACGCGTGCGGGTACGGATTGGTGGATAAACCAGACACGAGTCAGGGAAAATTAATCTTATGAGACGGGTCATATTCAATCAGAAAGGTGGCGTCGGTAAATCCAGTATTACCTGTAATCTGGCCGCAATCAGTGCGGCCCAGGGCAAGCGGACGCTGGTCGTGGATCTGGATCCTCAGGGTAATTCAACCCACTATCTGTTGCGAACCCCGGCCGGCGAATTGCGTGACACTGCGGCTGACATGCTGGAGCAGACCGTTGCGTTTACCGTGTTCAACCGGCGTCCGGACGAGTTCGTTCACGCATCGCCCTATGACAACCTGTTTGTACTGCCGTCGAGCCCGGAACTGGATTTTCTGGAGCGGAAGCTCGAAGCCAAACACAAAATCTATAAGCTCCGTGAAGCACTGAAAAAGCTGGGCGAAAATTTCGATGAAATCTATATCGACACAGCGCCCGCGCTGAACTTTTACACCCGCTCGGCACTCATCGCGGCCGATCGGTGCCTTATTCCCTTTGATTGCGACGATTTTTCCCGCCAGGCCCTGTATAATATTCTTCATGAAATCAGTGAGTTGCAGGAGGATCACAATTCGGGTCTGGTGGTCGAGGGCATTATTGCCAATCAGTTTCAGCCGCGCGCCTCTTTGCCCCGGCAGTTGGTAAAGGAGCTGCTTGATGAGGGGCTTCCGGTACTGCCCGTCCGGCTGTCCGGTTCAGTCAAAATGAAGGAGTCCCATCAGGCTGGTCGGCCATTGATTCACCTGGCCCCGAAACATGCCCTGACGCTGCAGTTTCTGGATCTTGCCCGACTGCTCAATGGTGAATCAGTTGACGTGGAACCCCTGAGCTGAATGGCCGGGAAGACTGAGCACGCTGACAAAGGGGTGTGGTAATGGCGACGCCGATTCAGGTTGCAGACAGTCTGTTACGAATTGAGATTGAACTGCGGGCCCTGAATCTCTGGTCCTGTACCGAGCCGCCCGACGAGGCCTTGCAGAGCACACAGCC
Source organism: Marinobacter sp. (assembly GCA_030149475.1). GTDB lineage: Bacteria > Pseudomonadota > Gammaproteobacteria > Pseudomonadales > Oleiphilaceae > Marinobacter. The sequence goes on along the minus strand of JASBRL010000007.1, from coordinate 50,469 downwards.
ATTTGCCGTGGATACGCTGCTGTTCACCGAATGGCTGCAGTTTGTGTTTCTGCCCCGGATGAAAAACATTATCGAAGCCGACGGACCGCTGCCGACCAGCTCCGGCATTGCGATTATGGCGGAGGAACATTTCCGTGGGCAGGCACTGAGCGGTGATGCGCTGATTCGTGAATTGACGGTGATTGACCGACTGCTGTCCAGGCAGTGATGACAGTGCTTCTCCGGGAGCAACCATCGTTACAGGAGGGCTTGGGCCCTTTGCCGGGAGGTCTGTCGGTAGGAGCGCTGCGCCTTGTCAGCGAGCCGCTCAATACGGGCACAATCGCCAAGAGATGTAATCAGGTTCGTCAGCATTCCGGAAATGAGGAATCGCCTGACAACGGCAGGCTGAACTGGTCAGCGGGTAGCAGGGAATAACCCTGTCTGGCACGCTGGAACAGCAGCCCCAGGTCGTCGCTCGCGACGGCCGCGCTAAAGCGATGCCCCTGCAGCAGATGACACCCTGCGTTTCTCAGGAACGAATCCTGGTCGGCCGTTTCGATACCCGATGCCGCCACGGTCAGCGACAGCTGTCGGGCCAGGTTGATCAATGTATGCACAATAGCTGCAGTACTGTCTTCGTGGGGCGCGTGTCGCAGGAGGTCCTGATCGATTTTGACCTGATCGAACGGCAATTCCCGTAACAGTCGCAGTGAGGACAGACCGCTGCCAAAGCGGTCAAGCACCACACCTACGCCAAGTGACTTTAGTGTGTCGAGTGTTTTTGCGGTGTCTTCCATCCGGTCGGACAGGATGCGTTCATCGATTTCGACCAGCAGCAGACCCGGGTCCAGATTGGTTTCCTTGATAATGGCCCCAAGACGTTCTGCCAGCCGGGGGTGGTTGTACTGTCGGGATGAGAGATTAATGCTGATCGTGACCGGATAGCCGCTGATGGTCTGGATGGCCCGAGCCTGCAGGCAGGCATTGTGACAGGCCCATTCGCCCAGCAACTGCAACTGGCCGGACTGCTCGGCGACGTCGATGAAATCTTTCGGGCAGAGCATCCCGCGTTCAGGGTGGCGCCATCTGAGCAATGCCTCAAGGCCACTGATACGACCGGTGCGGACATTGATGATAGGCTGATAGTGCAAATCAAACTGCCCCGCCTGAATGCCCTCCCGTAACTCCCGCTCCAGAGTCATCAGGCGGGTCATTTCGTCATTCATGTCTGCAGAAAAGAACTGAATATTGTTGCGGCCCGCTTTTTTGGCCCGGTACATGGCCATGTCTGCATTTTTCAGCAGCTCATCGTAGCTCTTGCCGTCGTCCGGTGCCAGAGTGATGCCTATGCTGGAGGTGATCACCAACTCGCCGCCCGGCACGTCGACAGGTTGGGTAATGGCCTCCAGCAGTCCACGGGCTACCTTTTCACTGCCCTCGGCGCCGTTGACCTGACTCAAAAGCACCGCGAATTCGTCACCTCCCAGGCGTGCGATGGTATCCTCTTCACGCACACTGTTACGCAGCCGGCGGGCAAGCTCCTGCAGCAGACGGTCGCCAGCATCATGTCCCAGCGTGTCGTTTATACGCTTGAAGTGATCAACATCCAGGCCAATCAGCGCGCAGTGGTGGCCGTGACGCAGGGCACTGGTAATGGCCTGTCGGCAACGGTCCTCAAACAGCCGCCGATTGGCGGTATCGGTCAGCACATCATAGTGGGCCAGGTAGTGAAGCTGGTCCTGAGTCCGGCGAATCTCGGAAATGTCCTGGCCGATCAGTATCAACTGCGCCCGGCCGTCATCCTCATCTTCATGCAGTTTGTTGAGGTTCCATAATATGACGTGTGAGGTGCCGTTAAAGCTGATGATCTCGGCCTCAATGGTTTCCTTGGTCATGCCGCTGTTGAGGATTTTCAGTATTTTCCAGGCAAACTCATCCTTTTGCTCCTTCGGGATGAAGGCTTCGGTGAGGTTGCGGCCGACGGCTTCATCACGGCTGTAGCCAAACAGGGATTCCGCTGCCCCGTTCCATTGCCGGATCACAATCCGGTCATCAATCACGATAATCGGGTTGCTGGCGGTTTCGAACAGGGCCCGGTAGTGCCGGGAGGAGCGGCGAAAGGATTTCTCCGCCTGCTGGCGAACGAAAATTTCATCCTTCAACTCGAAGTTTGTGAGCTGCAGTTCCCGGGTGCGGTCCTCGACCACGTGTTCCAGTCCACTTTCTATCTGGTGGCGGTCTTCCAGCAGCACGCGAACATAACACGACGCGGCGGCCATCATGGCAATCAGGGTTTGGGCAAGCAGGTAGGCCTGGTCCGAGCCCGGGGTAAGCGACAGGGAGGCTGCGCCAAGTGCGCTGAAGGCGGCCAGGCCAATCGCGAACATTGACCCGGACAGCGAAAACCGGGTGGCAGCCCAGGTCATCAGGGGCAGCAGCACGAACAGGGAGCGAGTAGGCTCTTGCCAGAGCATGAATACAACGGCCGTCAACGACAGCAGCCAGGCCAGCCACTCGAGCGGTCGCCGAAACAGTGTACTGAGCCCAGGCTGGCTGGACCAGGCAATCATGGTCGGCGTAATGATCAAGGCGCCAAGAAACGTACCAAACCAACTGTGAAGGAGCTGGGTGTCCGTGGGTGCATTACTCCGGCCCGCTTCTGACAGGGTGTAGAGTGCCACAGGCAAAGTGGCCAGTGAGCAGGCCAGAGTCAGCGTCCCCAGAAACCGTAAAAAAGCCGTGTAGCGGGTCAGCGGTGAGGTTTGACGGGACGTTTTACGATAGGCCCAGGCGCCTGCAAGTGGCCCTGCGATGGCATAACCCATCGTAAGCAGGATCTGATCCGCCCCCGGCGACTGCAAAGGCCAGAGAACAAGGAACAGGGTCAGCAAAGCCGAACCGGCCATTCCAGCGAGCACCAGCAGGAGGGAGGGAGCCGGCTGACGCAACAGCAGGCCCAGAGCATAACCGGAGCTCAGCCAGAGAGAGGGTATCCAGAAGCCGTAGGGGCTTACAGTCCAGCTCATAAACGCCAATATCGCGAACAGTAGCCCCTGTGTAACCGGGCGGCGCCAATGAGAGATGGAATGAGTAAAATCAGCTTCGTTCAATGGCATCCCTACCTGTCTATGCGATTACCGGGGGTTCGCTGCTGTCCATCTCACGCCCCTGAGCCCGTTGCCAGCCTCCGGGAGGCGGCAATGGGCTGGATTCTGGTTTTGCCGGTCTGATTAACGGTATCCTGCAGCCAGACCCGACTTCCTGCCAGACTCAGTCAAATTCCACCCGAATAGGGATGGCCTGATGTTTGCCAGAGCGGACCACTCATATCCGAGAGTCCCTGAGAAACGACGGTGACTCCGCGCTTACTCTCCATTCGTGCTGAGTCTCATGGACAGGTCAACCGCTGTTACATCCTTGGTGAGTGCGCCAATGGATATATAGTCCACGCCTGTTTCGGCAACCGGGACCAGCGTTTCCGCGTTTATACCGCCCGATGCTTCCAGTTTAGCCGCTCCAGATACCAGCGCAACAGCCTCTCGCATATCTGTGAGCGAAAATTCATCCAGCATGATGATGTCTGCACCGGCGGTCAGAGCCTGTTGCAGTTCGTCCATCGTTTCGGTCTCCACCTCAACCGGTCTCTCAGGCGCGATGCGACGGGCGGTGACAACGGCCCGGGCAATAGAGCCGCAGGCCGCTATATGGTTTTCCTTGATGAGAAAAGCGTCATAAAGCCCGATCCGGTGATTGTGACAGCCACCACAGGTGACCGCGTATTTCTGGGCCAGTCGCAGGCCGGGAAGCGTTTTGCGGGTATCAAGTAACCTGACACCGGTGTGCTTTACCTGTCGGGCGTAGGTTGCGCAACGAGTTGCCACGCCGGATAGCGTCTGCAGCCAGTTCAACGCTGACCGCTCGGCGGTTAACAGGCTTCGTGCCTTGCCCTGACAGCGAAACAGTACCTGGTCGGGTGCGACCGATTGGCCATCTGAGACCTGCCAGTCGAGCAAAAGCCGCGGGTCAACCTGATGGAAGACTTCGTTAACCCAGTCGATGCCCGCGACGACCGCATGCTGTCGGGTGATAACCTGTCCGGATGCCCGGGTATCATCGGCAATCAGCCTGGCGGTAATGTCGCCTGTGCCGATATCTTCCTCAAGACTGCGGGCAACAGCTTCGACGCGGGACTGGCGCAACATTTCGGGGGTGATGGGGCTCATGAAAGATCCGGTGTCTGGTCGATCGAAATGGAACGGTGATTCTAGCGCCTGTCTGTCGGGTGAGCCAGCAGGTTCCGGCCTCACGGCGGTGCCGGACCTGACGCAGAACGTCACTTTTTTGCAAATCCAGTACTTTGAGCCTGCTTACCTGACTTCGTCAAAGCTGCTTTTATAGCCAGTTATTGTGCCAAACTGTGATGCAGTGCCTGTGCACACAAAAGGTGACAAAACCTGACACAAGGTGACCCACCGAGCGCCTATGATAAGCGTACAGAACAGTGAATTTTTGTGAAACCGGAGTAGGCCGACTATGGCGCAGGACCGAAAAGTGGTGAATATGAACACACAGCGGGACATGGACCGGGTTTCCATGCCGGTTGTGCTTGTTCGGCTGCGTGATGCCTCCGGCCTGACCCTGAGCACACTGTTGAACGAGTTCTTTGACAGCGCTGACGACGCGTTGTTCGGCCTGGCCGACAAGGCCGGTACCAACCAGGAGCAGACCGCTTACTTTGATGCAATGCGGGAATTACGGCTACGTCGGAAGCCCATGTCACTGTCGGTCATGCAATGGATAAGCCGGGCCTTCAACGAGATTGGCCGGTTCGACCCGTTACCAGGCAGCAGCGGTCTGCAGGATGTGGATCAGGATTCGCTGACGCTGATGGATCATGGCGAACTCGAGCAGAAAGTGGCTATCGACAATCTGATGACCAAACTGCGTAATCGCCATGCGGACGCGATCGGTATGCTGACCGCCCGTGTTGCCGCCGTGGTCCCGGGCGTGCGCTTTGCGGCGCGCCAGATGCCGTTGAGCCCGGAGGTCATCTGCACCGGTCTGGGAGAGGCGTGTGCGGATCTTGAAATTGACATCCGGGCCAAGCTGATCGTTCTGAAGCTGTTTGACAGGTTGCTCATCAGCCGGCTTGAGACTGTATATAAAGAAGCCAACCGCCTGCTGGTCCAGGATGGCATTCTGCCGGACCTCAAGCGGGCGCCCGTACCCGGTGGAACCCGGAACCCGACAAATAGATCGATGTCCGACCGTTCCGTCCCGCCCCCTCCTTCAGGTCCGGTCGGGGGCCTGAGCGAAGAGGAGGAGGCAGGCCAGAGCGGCGCGACGTTCAGCGAGTTGAGTTCGCTGCTGCACCAGGAGCCGTCCGGCGGTCAGTTCCAGTCTCCTCCCGGTGCCAGAAGGCTGGATACACATGCGCTGCTGGCACGTCTGAATACCGCCCAAACCGGTCATTTCGAGATGGCCGGCGACGGTGTTGCACCGCTGTCTTTACAGTTGAAGCATGCGCTGCGAGCCGAGCAGGGGCACGTTTTTGCCGTTCAGCAGGTCGACAGTGACGTCATTAATCTGGTCACTATGCTGTTTGAGTTTATTCTGGAAGATCGTCAGCTACCGCCGTTGATGAAGGCACTCATTGGCCGCCTGCAGATCCCGGTGCTCAAGGTTGCGCTGTGTGACCGCAGCTTCTTCAATCGCGGTGGGCACCCGGCTCGCAAATTGCTGAACGAGCTGGCAATGGCGGGTATCGGCTGGAACGAAAAAACGGCCAGTCAGCGGGATCCCCTGCGGGAGAAAATCGAATCGGTGGTGAATCGGCTGCTGAATGAATTCACCGACAATGTCGGGATTTTCTCCGATTTGCTGCAGGACTTCAGTCATTTCATGGACCTCGACCGGAGGCGCCGTGAGCTGGTTGAACAGCGACTGCGAGACGCGGAAGAAGGGCGTGCCCGCCATGAACACGCCAAAGCCGTGGTGGAGTCGCTGCTGAATGAGTCGTTAGACCAACGGCAGGTACCGGATGTGGTCGAATCACTGCTATGGGAGCCCTGGAATAAATATCTTCAGTGGATCGTGTTGCGGGAAGGTGAAGGTAGTGAGCCCTGGAACAACGCCGCCAGCCTGACCCGGAACATTATCTGGACGGTTGATCCGAAGCCGGTTGATGAAGGAACCCGCAGCACGTTGTTGCGCGAGATCCCCGGGATTGTGGACGCCATTCGCGAAGGCCTGCAAAGCATCTCCTGGGATCCGTTCGCGATCGACAAAATGATTCGTGACCTGGAACTGGCACACGTGGATGTGCTGCAGCAGCTCATCACGTTCCGCGAGCTGTCCACTCGCAAGGAAGAGGTTTTAACCCAGGTAACGTCGGCTCCCCAGTCGCTGGGGCAGTCAGTTGAGCCGGCGGACGCTGGTCGCGTCATCCCTGAGGCGCCGGCGGGCAAAGCTCCTGAACCGGTGGTTGACGACGTTCATACCCCCGAAAAGTCAGTGCCAGGCGCTGTCGCCGGGGAGATGGCTGTGCCCGCGGTCGCAGCGCACCATCTTGAGCACGCGGATCGCATGCGTGTCGGCTCCTGGATCGAGTTGGTGAATGAGCAGCACAAGGTACGCTGTAAACTGGCGGCGGTCATCAAGGCGACGGGCAAGTACATTTTTGTTAATCGCAATGGTGCGAAAGTGGCCGAGTATCAGCGTGACGGGCTTGCAGCGGCGTTGGCCGCGGGGCAGGTGACCATGCTGGACGACGGTCTTATCTTTGACCGGGCGCTGGAGTCGATCATTGACAATCTCCGGCACAGCCGCCGCGATTGAGATTGATGCTGTCCGGCGGATGTCCTGCTGGCACGCAGTGCCTCAATGTGCTTCAATCAGCGAGGATTCCGGTCAGAGAACCGTGTCGCTTGATGCACGTTCATCGAGTCGCCGAACCTGTCTGATCGGTCATGCTGCTGATCGGGCCCGTGGAGCACTCTTGAGTTTAATGTCGATGACGGAAGCCGCCGAGCAACTTCGGGCCACCGGTCGCGTGGCGGAGGCGCGGTGGTGCCCATCACCCAACTTTGGCGAACGACCCGCCGGCTCGGCAGTTTCACTTCTGGTGGTTCACAGTATCAGTCTGCCGCCCGGACACTACGGCGGCCCCTGGATCGAACAGTTCTTCTGCAATCAGCTCAATCCCGGCGAGCATCCCTACTTTGCCAGTATTGCATCGCTTCAGGTCTCCTCGCATCTGCTGATCCGTCGGGACGGTGAGCTGGTCCAGTTCGTCAACCTGCTCAAACGTGCGTGGCATGCAGGGCGTTCCTGTTTTGCGGGGCAGGAGGAGTGCAATGACTACTCGATCGGTATTGAACTGGAAGGCACGGATACAGCTCCGTACACCCGGGTTCAGTATCAGGCACTGGCCCATGTGAGTGCGCTTATCATCCGCGCCTGGCCTGCTATTGAGGCTGATCGCATAACCGGTCACAGTGATATTGCCCCGGGTCGGAAAACGGATCCCGGCCCGGCATTTGACTGGTCCCGTTACAGGCGACTACTGGCGGAGATCGACAATGCCGGTCCACACGCCGTTACCGGGAGTCAATGACATGACCTTTTTTGTGCTGTTGCTGGCCTATTTTATCCGTCGTCGCCTGGACACCGGAAACCGACTGGACCCCGATGTGCTCTGGCAGCACTATCTGCGCAAGATTGATCAGGCCTCGGTGGCCGGTAAAGGCGCGCGGATCTGGCCGGGGGTGCTGATGATCGTCGTTCCGGCTCTGGTGCTGGTACTGATCAGCCATCAACTGCGTTTGTCGCCCTGGTCTCCACTGGCTCATGGTCTTGATCTGATCGTGCTGGTTGTGCTGCTGGGGGCAACTGGCTGGCGGGATCGTCTTGACGCCTACACAGAAGCCTGGCGCCGGGGCGACATGCAGGCGGCCTGGCATCACATGAAAGACAGTCTGCCCGGAGCCCACGCCGGTGCTGCCAATGCCCCTGAAACCCTGCATCTGGCGCTGTGCGGACGATTCATGCAAGTCATGTTTGAGCGGTACTTCCTGATTATATTCTGGTACCTCATCGGAGGTATCGGGGTTGCCCTGATGGTGAGAGGTGTACTGGCGCTACGTGATCAGTGGCCGCAGGCCGAAGCCAGAGACGGTTTTGCTGTGGCGGTTGATGGTCTCGCCTGGTTGCCCGTTCGCTTGATGTCCGTGTCTTTCGGCCTGGCCGGCGACCTGGCCGGCTGGCTCAAAGACGGGTGGATCGGGGTGTTGTCGTGGTCCTTCCGCCCGCAGGCCGTGTTGATGAATGCGGCGGATGCTGCGCTGACCGGTTATGCGCTGGAGCCCAATCGGTTTGCTCAGCTCCATCCTGACGACTGGACGGATTTCGGAGATCGCAGTCTGACCGCTGTCCGGGATCTGCTGAACCGAACCATGTTTGTCTGGATCGGTGTGCTGGCATTGCTGGTGATCGCGGGTGTCCTGGCCTGACGCCTGCCCATCACGGACTGATCGGAAAATACCGGCGAGGGGCAGGATTCACAAACGGAGTCACAAAATGCTCAAGTTTTCGGGGAAACTGCCGTCAATTCAGGTATAAAGCGGTTTTACAGGACGCCTGGCGAGGCAGTCCATTCTTCGGAGCAAGTACTTGAAAACAATAATCTACCCCGCCGTTGCATTGATGAATCGGCTGCCAATGATTTACAAGTTCAGCCTCATCAGCGTGCTTTTCCTGCTGCCCATTGTCGGCTTGTCGTCTCTGGTGATCGGCGAGCTGAATCATTCTGTAACGACCATTACCAAAGGTGTTGAAGGGCTCGACCGGCTCAGGGACATGAATCGTCTGTTGGTGGCTGCGCTGCACTATCGGGATTATCAGGCCCCGGGCAAGCTCAAGGAGGAGTCGGACGTACTGGCCAAAGCCGCTGCGGCCCGGGCAGAGATCGATAGCCTGCTCAATACCCTGGTTGCGCAGGAGAACCTGTTTGATGCCAACAACAACTGGCGCAATCTGGTGAAAGCGCTTCGGGCTGACTGGGAAAAGCTGAAATCGGAAGATTTGTATCAGCAAACGATGGACCCTCAGTTCAAGTACTATCAGGAATTCGTCCAGAAAGTTCGTGCCCTGATGACGGCGACAGCCCAGATATCAGGGCTGGCCCAGGACCCATCACGCCAGAATCAGTTGTTGCTGGAACTGGGTTTGACTTCGCTGCCGGATGCCCGCAGCCTGATCGGCCAGGCACGCTCCTTCGGTATCTTTGCGTTGCTTGAAGGGCAGCTCGGGTACGCATTGGGAGATAAGACCAACGAAATCTACGACCGCCTGACGAACCTGAATGCCCAGCTTCAGCCTGCGCTGACCGTTGCGGTCAGCAGTTCCGAAGCATTCGCAAAGCAGGCGGGGGCCAGCGTTGACCAGGTGGCCACCAGTCTGATCAAGGTTCGGGATCTGCTCGACGCGGATATTGTTACGCCCATGCGCCTCGATATGCCCTGGGCCGACTACGATGCCGGGATGACACAGGCACTCAGTCCACTGGATTCGTTGAATACCACCGTGTTCAGCGTGATCGGTGACAATCTGGCCGGGCGCCTGGCAAGTGAAAAGAACCAGCGAATGCTCATCTTTGTATCGCTTGTCGTTGTGCTTGCCGTGGTGGTGTATCTGTATATCGGCTTTTTTGTATCGGTACGGCGGGCCATTCGCTCGTTCAGCGTGGCCGCCCGTGAAGTGGCGGCCGGGGATATGTCCGTTCGCATTCACCTTCGCAATCGCGACGAACTGGGCACACTGACCGATGAATTCAACAATATGACCAGTAAAATGGCCGAACTGATCCGGTCCGTTGGTGCGACCACTCAGGATGTGGATCAGCAGGCCAGTCGGGTAAACGAGACGGCCACTTCAAACCGTGATGCGGTGGCTCGCCAGATGGACGAGACCTACCAGATCACGGACGCCATGTCGCAGATGGTGGATACCGTTCAGGAGGTGTCGGAAAGCGCGCACCGGGTTGCGGATGCAGCCGGACAGGCTGAGCAGGATGCCGGTCAGGGGCGTCAGGTTGTCGCAGAGACGGTTGCAACGATCGACCGCCTGTCGGCAGAAATTACCGGTGCGGTTGAGATGATCAACCGGGTCAGTGCGGACAGTGGAAGTATCAGCCAGGTGCTCGTGGAGATAAAAGCCATCGCCGAGCAAACCAATCTGCTGGCGTTGAACGCGGCCATTGAGGCCGCACGTGCCGGTGATCAGGGGCGGGGATTTGCGGTGGTTGCCGATGAAGTACGATCGCTGTCCCAGCGTACCCACAAGTCCACCGAAGAAATTGAAAGCATGATTTCCCGTCTGCAAAGCGGCGTAAAAGACGCCGTGACCGCTATGACCAACAGTCATGAGGTCACCCAGACGACGGTAGCCAGGTCCACAGATGTCACCGAAGCTCTGGACAGGATCGCCACCGGGATCTCTACCATCGTCGATATGAGTCACCAGATTGCCCAGGCTGCGGAGGAGCAGTCAGCCGTCGCCAAAAACGTGAACGCCAATGTCGCCCAGATCAGTGAACTTGGGCGGGTGACCGCCGGTGATGCCGGGCAGACTCTTGAGGCAGCTCGCGAGATGTCCGACCTGACTGCCTCTCTCCAACGGCTCGTCGAAGCGTTCCGGGTCTGACTGAAGTCAGGGCCTGGTTTGCTCCCAGAGTACCTCCTGGGCGCCGTCCCGCCGGGCCAGCACACGGGCAATGACGAACAGCAGGTCCGAGAGGCGATTGAGGTAGTGCCGGGAGTCGGCATTAATGGAGTCTTCGTGGCCCAGAGCCACCACCACCCGTTCCGCCCGGCGGCAAACCGCTCGCGCCATGTGGCAGTGGGCAGCCGCTAATGAGCCGCCTGGCAGAATAAAGTTTTTAAGGGGCGGCAGCGACTCGTTGTACAGGTCCAGGGTCTGTTCCAGCCACTCGATATGGTCGGCGCCGATCACCTGACTGCCGGGAATGGCAAATTCACCCCCCAGATCGAACAGGTGATGCTGAATGCGCCGAAAGACCTGAGTCAGGGAGTCCTCCGGAGCCAGATGTTCAATCAGAATGCCAATGTGGCAGTTGAGTTCATCGGCGGAGCCCATGGCGTCGACTCGCTGGGCATTCTTGGCAATCCGGCTGCCATCGGCGAGCCCGGTTGACCCATCGTCTCCGGTTTTGGTGTAGATTTTCGACAGGCGGTGGCCCATGGCGTGCTGCTCCTGATTCGATTGAGAAGGTATACGTCTTTGTCGGGTTGATTGCCCGACCGGGTGACACCGGGAAACGGCCTGGTTACCTTCCGGGCGCCTGTGCCTGCGTCATTGACGCACAAGCCCGAAACCGGGAGCACAGGACGGATCAGGCTTGATCAGAGTTTACCAAGTCGTTTTACCCGGTTTGTCAGCTCCCGGTTCACTCTGGCGGCTAAATTCAGTGCCTCGCAACGCCTCGCCACAAAGCCATTGATGAAGTCGATTTCAGTTTGACGGTGATTCCGGATATCCGCCCGCATGGACGACGTATTGCGGGCGGTTGCCCGAGCCACGGTCTCGATCCGGTGGCGTAACTCCCCGGCAGTGCCCGTGGGCAGCCCCTCATGACGCATCAGCGCCGCGAGTTCGTTGCAGAGGCCGTCGATGCGTTGCCGGAAAAAGCGATGGTCGAGGATGTCGCCATTGGGGCAGTCGAGAATGGCCGTGAACGGGTTGATACCGGCGTTAATCACCAGCTTCTGCCACAGGCGCGCTTCGATATTCGTTTCCGGGTGAGTATCCAGTCCGCTGGCCTGCAGATAGGTCACCACCTCAGGCAGTACGCCGCGCCCCGCCTCGTTCAGTGCTCCAACCCAGGTGTCACCGGCGCCGGCGTGCACCAGCGTGTCCGTTTCCGTGCGATGGGCTCCCTCTGCGGTCGACGCCGCCAGTATGGGGTGTTCAGGAGCTCGTTCGAGCACGGTCTGTTGGCTCCCGAGACCATTCTGGAACAGTACCAGCGGGACGGACCGCGGTAATCGTGTCAGCAGGGAGGTGATGGCGTCAGGGGTGTCCTGTGCTTTGGTGGTCACCAGCACCAGGTCGGTGTCGCTTAAATCAGCGACGGCACTGGCCCAGGGCAGGTCGACTGAACGGGCCGGCCCGGACAACGGTTGAAACCGGTAACGACACCGGGTTTCCTGGCGTCCGGCCCGTGGCACCAGGGTGACGGTTTGATCAGGCAACAGGGCGCCCCAGAGCCGGCCCACCGAACCCGCCCCCAGAATCAGGCAGTGGGTCCCGATCAGTGGTGGCGGGCGATTGGCCATGGCTTACATGGCCTCGATTGCAGCGCGCTGCTCGCTGAGTCGGCGCTGACTGCTTTGGGCATCATCAAGTTTCTCCTGCTCTTTCTCGACTACGTCGGCCGGCGCACGGGCGGTAAACTTCTCGTTGCCCAGTTTGCCCTGCAGGCGAGCGATCTCTTTATTGAGGCGCTCCAGTTCTTTATCCAGGCGGGCGATTTCCGCGGCCTTGTCGATCAGTCCGGCCATGGGTACCAGTACCTCCGTATCACCCACCAGCTGGGTGGCGGACATGGGGGCTTCGCCGTTCTCGAACCACTCCAGGCTCTCAAGCTTGGCCAGCGAGCTGAGGAACTGACGGTTCTCGGTCATCCGGCGCCGTTCGTCGGCATTGTCACCACGGAGCAGTACCGGAATTTTTTTCGCCGGAGAGATGTTCATTTCGCCGCGGATGTTGCGCACCGCGATGATGATGTCCTTGAGCCATTCCAGGTCCGCAATGGCCGCCTGGTCTTCCCGCTCGGCGGTCGGCACCGGGTAGGGCTGCAACATGATGCTGTCACCGGATTTGCCGGCCAGCGGAGCGATCCTTTGCCAGATTTCCTCGGTAATGAAGGGCATGATCGGGTGCGCCAGTCTCAGCACCGTTTCCAGCACCCGAACCAGCGTCCGTCGCGTTCCGCGTTTGGCTGCAACACTGGCCGCGTCGTTGCTCAGGGCCGGTTTCGAAAGCTCCAGGTACCAGTCGCAATACTCGTTCCAGATAAACTCATACAGTGCGTAGGCGGCCAGATCGAAGCGGTACTGGTCCAGGTGACGGATTACTGCCCGTTCGCATTGCTGCAACTTGCTGATAATCCACCGGTCTGCCAGCGACAGCTCAACGGGTTCATTGTCCGCCCCACAGTCCTCGCCTTCGGTGTTTATAAGCACGTAGCGGGCCGCGTTCCAGAGCTTGTTACAGAAATTGCGGTAGCCTTCGAGGCGCTTCATGTCCCAGTTGATGTCGCGCCCGGTGGAGGCCAGTGCGGTCAGCGTAAAACGCAGCGCATCGGTGCCGTGTGGCGCGATCCCTTCGGGAAACTCCTTGCGGGTTCGCTTGCCGATTTTCTCTGCCAGTTGTGGTTGCATCATGTTGCCGGTGCGCTTGTCCATCAATGCGTCTAGGCTGATGCCGTCGATCATGTCCAGCGGGTCCAGGACATTGCCCTTGGACTTGGACATTTTCTGGCCCTGCTCATCCCGGATCAGCCCGGTGACATAGACCGTCTTGAAAGGCACCTGTGGCGTGCCGTCGTCATTTTTCATGAAATGCATGGTCATCATGATCATCCGGGCGACCCAGAAGAAAATGATGTCGAAACCGGTCACCAGCACGTCCGTGGGGTGGAAGGTTTTCAGACGTTCGGTGATTTCAGGCCAGCCCAGGGTGCCGAATGTCCAGAGCGCGGAACTGAACCAGGTGTCCAGCACATCGTTGTCCTGGTTTAGCTCAAGGTCTGCACTGAGGTTGTATTTTTCCCGCACGGCAGCCTCGTCACGGCCTACGTAGATATGGCCGTCGGCGTCGTACCAGGCGGGGATTCGATGCCCCCACCAGAGCTGTCGGGAAATGCACCAGTCCTGAATGTCGCGCATCCAGGAGAAGTACATATTTTCGTACTGTTTGGGCACGAACTGGATACGACCGTCTTCCACCGCTTCAATGGCGGGTCTGGCCAGGGTTCTGGCGTCCGCGAACCACTGATCCGTCAGCATCGGCTCGATGATCAGCCCTGACCGGTCGCCCCGGGGAACACTGAGTACGTGGTCTTCAACCCGATGCAGCAGGCCGGCACTGTCGAGATCGGCAACAATGGCTTTACGGGCCTGTTCACGGCTCTGGCCCGCGTAAGCGACTGGCAGGTTGATCGTCAGGTCCGGGTTGGCGGTGCCGTCGCTGTGGAAGACCTGCGCCGTTTCACGGATGTCGGCATCCGGCGTGAGCACGTTGATCATCATCAACTGGTTGCGCTTGCCGACCGCGTAGTCGTTGAAATCGTGCGCCGGAGTGATCTTGACGCAGCCACTGCCTTTTTCCGGGTCGGCGTGTTCGTCCGCGATGATCGGAATCTTCCGGTTCACCAGAGGCAGCATGATGCTCTGGCCAATCAGGTGCTGGTAGCGTTCATCGGTCGGGTGCACAGCCACTGCGGTATCACCGAGCATGGTTTCCGGACGCGTGGTGGCGACGATCAGATAGTCAGCACCGTCACGGGTTTTGACGCCGTTGGCCAGCGGATACCTCAGGTGCCAGAAGTGACCTTTCTCTTCCTTGTTCTCGACCTCCAGATCGGAAATCGCGGTGTGCAGTTTTGGATCCCAGTTGACCAGGCGTTTGCCCCGGTAAACCAGGCCCTCGTCGTAAAGCCTGATGAACACTTCCTGGACGGCCCGGTAAAAGCCATCGTCCATGGTGAAACGTTCGTGGTCCCAGTCGACGGAGTTGCCGAGACGGCGCATCTGGCTGGTGATGGTGCCGCCGGACTGTTCCTTCCACTGCCAGATTCGCTTGATGAACTCGTCACGGCCAAGGTCATGGCGGTTTTTACCGTCTTCAACGGCGAGTTTTCGCTCGACGACCATCTGGGTTGCGATGCCCGCGTGGTCACTGCCCACCTGCCAGAGGGTGTTGTGCCCCTGCATACGCTTGTAGCGGGTCAGGATATCCATGATAGTGTGCTGGAATGCGTGACCCATGTGCAGGCTGCCAGTCACATTGGGCGGCGGAATCATCAGGCTGTAGGCATCGCCCTGTCCGGACGGCCTGAAATAGCCTTTGCTTTCCCAGTTCTGGTACCACTGACGCTCGATGTTTTCTGGCTGATAGGTCTTTTCCATGGGTTGTCTGCTAATGCCCGGTTATTGGTCGGATTTCAGGATTTTGGGACGAAGGATTATACATGGTCACCGTTGTCACGGCGAACGAGCTTGGCGGCCTTGAGCGAGTTACCGGGCGCCTTCGATACATTTTCTCAGGTCATGTACGTTCGGTTCGATGCCCAGTGTTCTGAGTTGGCGAAAATGCGAGCGAGCCTGATCGAGCACGGACGGTTCATTGTGGGCAACCAGAGCCAGGCGGCGGAAGCGGTCAGCATCGGCCGGCAGCGCCGCAGACAGAATAATAACGGTGTCCCAGTCCGCCGCAGCAGGCGGGTAGAGCAGGATGCCCACGGGATCCGGACAGTGGGTTGCCGCATCCGGAATGACCGAATGAGGGATGAATGCATCCGGACGATGCTGCCACAGCAACTCGTCCAGTGCTTCCGCCTGGCGCATGGAATCACACACCAGGCAAACCCGGTCGCCCTGGCTCCAGGCCTTGTCCACCAGCTTGGCGGCATGCAGGTGGCGAGCCTCTTCCGTGACCTGTGGCAGGATGTGGAACCAGAACGACCGGTCGTTGGCAGTCAGCTCAGTCCTCGACATGAGACATCAGGTAATCAACCAGCAGTGGAACCGGCCGACCCGAAGAACCCTTGGCTTTGCCCGAATGCCAGGCGGTGCCGGCGATGTCCAGGTGCGCCCAGCGATAGTCCCTGGTAAACCGGGACAGGAAGCAGGCCGCGGTGATCGACCCGGCGGGCCGGCCGCCGATGTTCTGCATGTCGGCAAAGTTGCTGTCCAGCTGGGACTGGTACTCGTCCCACAGTGGCAGTCTCCAGGCCCGGTCACCGGCCCGCTCACCGGCCGCCAGGAGTTGGTCGGCCAGGGCGTCGTCATTACTGAACAGGCCCGTGGCGTGGTTGCCCAGTGCGATGATGCAGGCGCCGGTCAGCGTGGCCAGGTCAACCACGGTGGCCGGGTCAAAACGCTTGACGTAGGTCAGGGCGTCACTCAGCACCAGACGGCCCTCGGCGTCGGTGTTGAGAATTTCGACGGTCTGGCCAGACATCGAGGTGACGATGTCACCGGGACGGGTGGCTGCACCGTCGGGCATGTTCTCGGCCGCGGCGACCACCGCAACCACGTTGATTTCAGGTTTTGTTTCCGCCAGTACTTTCATGGCACCAAATACTGCAGCGGAGCCGCCCATGTCGTACTTCATCTCGTCCATGGCTTCGCCGGGCTTGAGGCTGATGCCTCCGGTGTCAAAGGTGATGCCTTTGCCTACCAGGACATGGGGTTTGTCTTTGGCCTTGCCACCGCGATACTCCATGATGATCAGGCGCGCGGGCTGGCTGCTGCCGGCGGATACCGCCAGCAGGGTGTTCATACCCAGCTTTTTCATCTGTTTTTCATCAAGAATTTCGGTCTTGATGACGTCATAGTCTCTGGCCAACTGCTCGGCCTGGCCGGCAAGCCAGGTCGGGTGACAGATATTCGGAGGCGTGTTGCCCAGGTCCCGGGTAAAGTTCATGCCCCGGCCGGTGGCCAGGCCAAGATTGAAAGCGTCTTTGAGCAGTTTGACGGTGGCAGAGGCCGCCACGGTAACTTTGCTCAGCTTACGGGCCGGCGCTTTCTCGCTTTTGTAGTGATCGAAGGCGTAGAGCTGATCCTCCAGCGTGCGGCCGATCAGGCTCAGGCGCGCAGCCTCGGAACTGTCGCGCTCGTTACCCGTGATCGGCGTATCAGTCAGGGCCATCAGTACGTGTTTGGCGGGTCCGGTCTTGAGTTGGCCAACAGCACTGGTCAGCGCCTTGCGGTATTGGCTGGCGGAACGATCCTTGTCCGCGCCGGTGCCCACGACCAGTACCCGGTCCCAGGGCTGGTCTGTTACCGGCAGCAAAAGGGTAGAGCCGATTTTGCCCGACAGGTCACCAGCCTTGAACAGTCGCCCCAGCAGGCCGCCGAGTGCGCTGTCTGCATCCTGGCTTGAGGCGGGCCAGTCGCCCTTTTGCGGAACCGCAACCACCAGGCAGTCCGCTTTGGTATTGGCGAGGGGTTTGCTACTCAGGGTAAAGTTCATGGGCTCTCCAGCATAATGGATCGAGTGTCAATTGAGTGTCGGGCAGTGCTTCCGTCGCTGCGGCCAGGCCGTTACGTACAGGCAGAGCACTGACAGTAACCTGAAGCCCGCGTATATTCAGGCCAACAGGGAATCCTGTAATGTCTATAGCATCAGGGCTGGCGGGGCATTTATCAACCTTTGCGCACGGACCCCGATGTCCGGGAAATCAGGTCGGACGAGCGATCTCCCTGCCGGTTGGTCTGTCTTTCGACCATCAGGTTACATAGAATAGCGGCGGCATCCATTGCTGTCATTCATTCGCGTTATCAACCACACAGAGTCTATTTTGACGATCATTTTCCGTTACCTCACGCGTCAGGTGCTGATCAACATGCTCGCTGTGTCCGGCGTCCTTCTGCTGGTTTTCATGAGCGCGCGGTTCATCAAATACCTGGCCGAGGCGGCGGCGGGTGATATATCCCCTGACGTCCTGTTCATCGCCATGGGTTATCGCTTTCCCAGTTTCCTGGAATTGATATTGCCGCTTGGTTTTTTCATTGGAATTCTGCTTGCGCATGGTCGTATGTACATGGAAAGCGAGATGACCGTGCTGCATGCCTGCGGCGTCAGCGAACGAAAGGTGTTGCTTCAGACCCTGGCCGCAGGGCTGGTCGTCATGCTGCTGGTCGGGGCGTGCAGCCTCTACTTCACGCCCCTGGGTTTTAAGAAAATTGAGGGCCTGATTAATGAGCAGCGTAAAGCGACCGAGTTCGCAATGTTGGTGCCAGGGCGCTTTCAGAGCACGGCTTCGGGCAATCGGGTGACCTATACCGAATCGTTGAGCAGCGACAGAAGTGAACTGTCTGGGGTGTTCATCGCCGAATCCGGTAAAAATGGCGGAGGCCTGAGTCTTATTTCAGCGCAGCGGGGCTCGCAAATGGTGGACAGCCAGACCGGCAGCCGTTTTCTCGTGCTGGAGGATGGCAAGCGTTTCACGGGTGTTCCGGGTCAGCTTGATTACCAGGTGACTGAATTTGGCCAGTATGGTCTCAAAATCGCTGCGGCAAACGTCAAGGACCGTAGTCTTGAGGTTGCCCTTTCTACCGAATCGCTCTGGTACTCAAGTGATCCTTCGCTGCGCGCAATGCTGCATTGGCGCGTTTCGCTTCCGCTGACGGTTCCCTTCCTGACGCTGCTCGCTGTCAGACTGAGTCGGGTCAATCCCCGGCAGGGCCGGTTTTTCCATCTGTTACCGGCAATGCTTCTTTACATTGTTTATCTGGGACTGTTGATTGTTGCCAGGGGGGCTCTGGCCAGGCAGACCATCCCTGAGTGGATTGGATTGCTCTGGGTTCACGTCCTGTTTTTGTCTATCGGGTTGTGGTTGAACTTTGGGCTGCCCTGGCTCTCCCGCCGTCGCCTGTCCCGTGAGAGTAATCGCCATGCGTCTGCTTGACAGGTATATAATGCGGACAGTATCAGGTGCCATGTTACTGGTCCTGGTCATCGTGCTCTCGCTGGACTTTGTCTTTGGCTTTATTGGCGAGCTTGACGGTTCTCGAGGCGATTATCAGACCTGGGAGGTGCTGCAGTTCATGCTGCTCACACTGCCGCGGCGGATCTATGATTATTTGCCCCTGGCTGCGTTTATGGGGTGTCTGATAGGCCTCGGTTCACTGACCAGTTCCTCTGAACTGACGGTTATGCGTGCCGCCGGCATTTCGATCAGGCGTATCGTCTGGTCGGCGATGAAACCGACCCTGGTCGTGGTGCTGGTAGGTCTCTTTATCGGAGAGTATGTGGCGCCGCCGCTCGCACGTATCGCGGAAAGTGAGAAAACGATGGCGAAGGGGGCGTCTTCGAACCTGGTGTCGGGTGCCGGGGCCTGGTACAAGGAAGGCAGAACGTTTATCCACCTGAATGCTATTCAGCCAAATGGTGTGCTGCACGGCGTGTCTCTTTTTCAGTTTGATGGAAATCACTGGCTGGCAAAAGCGACCTATGCACCCCGCGCGCTGTATCAGCAAGGTTTCTGGCTGCTGGAGAAGCCGGTCACTACGGTGTTGAGTGAGTCAGGGACCCGTCAGATCAAGCGACAGCAGGAACGATGGCGCACGGGGCTGACCCCGGACGTGCTCAGCGTGTTGATCGTGCCGCCGGACAGTCTGGCCCTGTCCGGCCTGTTCACCTATGCATCGTACCTGGACGATCAGGATCTGCAGTCGAGTCGATACTGGCTGGCTTTCTGGAAAAAACTGCTCATGCCGCTGGCGACCGCAGTCATGGTGCTGGTGGCGATTTCGTTCATCTTCGGCCCGTTACGAACCGCTACCATGGGCTTTCGAATTTTTACCGGTCTGATGGTGGGGTTGCTGTTCAAGTACATGCAGGATCTGCTCGGGCCCATGAGTCTGGTTTTTGGCTTCAGTCCGGTGCTGGCGATCGTCGTGCCCATTGCGGTCAATGCCGTCGTGGGCGCGATACTCATGCGTCGTGCAGGTTAGCGACCGTCAGGGCTGCCTGGGGACCGACACCACAATGCTCTCTGAGAACGTGTCCGTCCAGGTGCGGCGACCGCTGTTCCAGAGCATCCAGAGGTAGCCCAGTCCCGCGCAAAACCAGCTCACCCAGCCCATCATGAAACGCAGTAAAGCCTGGGACCAGCGGATCGACTGGCCATCCGGGGTTTCAATGCGAATCCGCCAGACCTGCATACCCAGGGTCTGTCCGGTGCGGGTCCAGAAGTAGCCGAAAAACAGAAACAGGGTGATGAACAAAACCGAACTGAGCAGCGGGTCACCGCTGAGCTTCCCGGCTTCCGCCATTTGCCGGTAACGGTCAGTTCCGATCACCTGTGCGGCGATCACCATATAGGCACCGGTCGTCACGATCAGCAGGGCAATACAGATCAGGCCATCGTACAGCATGGCCAACAATCGCCGGATCAGCGGCGCCGGGTCTGGCAATACGTCGGGGTCGTGGAAACGGCGGGGCATGTCGGCTCCGTAGTCTGGCAGTGAGTCGGGTGTTGAATCAACGCTCGGGACTTTCTCGGCGATGCGGGACTTTCTCGGCGGTGAAAGTATACCCGATTCGTCGTAAACGGTGCCGAGTTCGTTTTTCCTCCTCGCGGGCTATGCTAGAGTAGCCGCTCTGTGCGGCCTGTCTGGTGTTTTGGCCCGGGCCCGGTGCAGTGTTCAATACTATCCATCTTCACGAAAGACTGATCGATTCATCAGGGCAGGGTTATGAAAACCGCAGAGTTGCGACAGGCGTTTCTGGACTATTTCAAACAGCAAGGTCATGCCATTGTGCCAAGCAGTTCGCTGATCCCGGCGGACGACCCGACCCTGCTTTTTACCAATGCCGGTATGAATCAGTTCAAGGACGTTTTCCTGGGCCGCGAACAGCGCGACTACAGCCGGGCCACTACTTCGCAGAAGTGCGTTCGTGCAGGCGGCAAGCACAACGATCTGGAAAATGTGGGCTACACCGCGCGCCACCATACCTTCTTCGAGATGCTCGGTAACTTCAGTTTTGGTGACTACTTCAAGCGGGAAGCGATCACTTTCGCCTGGACCTTCCTCACCGGCGATCAGTGGCTGGGGTTGCCAAAAGACAAGCTCTGGGTGACCGTCTACGCATCGGACGAAGAAGCGTTCTCCATCTGGTCACAGCAAATCGGCGTGCCTGAGGAGCGGATCGTCCGCATAGCTGATAATAAAGGCGCGCCTTACGCCTCTGATAACTTCTGGCAGATGGGCGACACCGGCCCCTGCGGGCCCTGTACCGAAATTTTCTACGATCACGGTGAAGATGTTGCCGGCGGCCCCCCGGGCAGCCCCGAGGAAGATGGCGACCGCTATATTGAAATCTGGAACGTGGTCTTCATGCAGTTCAACCGCACCGCAGACGGCGAGATGCAGCCGCTGCCCAGTCCCTCGGTCGATACCGGCATGGGCCTGGAACGGATTGCCGCGGTTTTGCAAGGCGTTCACAGCAACTACGAAATTGATCTGTTCCAGGATCTGCTCAAGGCCGCGTCCGGTCTGCTGGGCGGCGTGAGCACGACCGAAGCGTCGTTGCGGGTTGTTGCGGACCATATCCGCTCCTGTGCTTTCCTTATCGCAGATGGAGTGATGCCGTCCAACGAGGGCCGCGGATTTGTGTTGCGCCGCATTATTCGACGGGCCGCGCGTCACGGCAACAAACTCGGTGCTCAGGGCGCTTTCTTTTATAAGCTCACGGGCGCATTGATCGAACTGATGGGGGATGCGTATCCGCAACTGGTGCGCACCCGGGCCCAGATCGAAAAAGTACTGTTGCAGGAAGAGGAGCAGTTTGCCAAGACTCTGGACAAAGGGCTTCGATTGCTGGAGCAGGACATCGGGGCCTTGAGCGGGACGGTGATTCCGGGTGAGACCGTTTTCGCCCTCTACGACACCTATGGCTTCCCTGTCGATCTGACCAATGATATAGCCCGAGAGCGCGGCCTGACCCTCGACTACGCCGGCTATGAAAAAGCCATGGAGCAGCAGCGTCAGCGTGCCCGGACGGCCAGCAAATTCGGTATTGATTACAACGCCGGGTTGCAACTTGAGGGGCGTACCGAATTCACCGGCTATGAACACATCGATGGCCACGAGACGATCCGGACCGTGATTGTTGACGGCAGGGAAGTGACCGCCCAGGCCGGCGACGAGGCCGTGGTTGTCCTGGAGCGGACGCCGTTTTATGCCGAATCCGGTGGTCAGGTCGGGGACACCGGGCTGCTGACCTGGAGTGGCGGACGGTTTCAGGTTACCGATACAAAAAAAGAAGGCAATCACCACCTGCACATCGGGACAGTGATTGAGGGTGAGCTGTTTGCCGGACTTGAAGTGGATGCCCGGATTGATCACGCTCGCCGTCAGGCCACCGCGCTGAACCATTCCGCCACCCACCTTCTGCACGCTGCCTTGCGCCGCGTACTGGGAGAGCATGTTACCCAGAAAGGGTCGCTGGTGGATCCCGACAAGTTGCGGTTCGATTTTTCGCATTTCGAAGCGCTGACGCCGGAACAGTTGCATGAGATCGAGCGGCAGGTGAATGAGCAGATCCGGGCCAATACTCCGGTTGCCACTGAGTTAACGGATATGGAAGAGGCTCAGGCGAAAGGTGCGATGGCGCTGTTCGGGGAAAAGTACGGTGACACGGTGCGGGTGCTGAGCATGGGGCGCGATAACTATTCGGTCGAACTGTGTGGCGGGACGCACGTGTCGCGGACCGGTGATATCGGTTTGCTGAGGATAACCTCCGAGAGCGGTATTTCGTCGGGCGTCCGTCGCATTGAGGCCGTTACCGGGCAAGGGGCGCTGGCATGGTTTGATCAGACCGAACAGGCCCTGAACTCGGTGGCACGACTGGTCAAAGGCTCCCGTGACAGCGCGGTGGAAAAAGTCCAGGCCACCGTTGAGCGGAACCGGCAACTGGAAAAGGAAGTGGAACAGCTCAAGCAGAAGCTTGCCAGCAGCGCCGGCACCGATCTGGTCGGCTCAGCGGTTGAGGTCAATGGTCTGAAGGTCGTGGCGTCAGAACTGCCCGGGGCTGATCGCAAGCGTCTGATGGATACCGTCGATCAGCTCAAGAACAAACTGGGTGAGGGCGTTGTCGTTCTGGCCAGTGTGGACGATGGCAAGGTAACCCTGGTCGCTGGCGTCACCAAATCCGCTACCGGGCGAGTGAAGGCCGGTGACCTGATCAAACACCTGGCGGCCATGGTGGATGGAAAAGGTGGTGGTCGTCCGGATATGGCACAGGGTGGCGGCAACGACCCGGAAAAACTGGCTGGGGCGCTGGCCAGTGTCGTCGGATGGATTGAAAAAACAGCAGGCTGAGCCGCTGTTTTGGTGACGGCAGCGGGTTTATAATCGCCGGCCTCCGCGTCCCGTCCGTGCAGCCTGTTCAGGTGAACTGAGTGGCAGGCGACGGCGGGTAGCGCGGGGGTATGACCGCCGGCCAGGTTCAGGTCGGTATAGAAGCGCTCCGGTGAACCGGAGTCACGAGTCTGTCGGGCCCATGTGGGCCCCGGAATGACAATTGGGAAGAACATGGCGCTGTTGGTTCAGAAATTTGGCGGGACATCGGTGGGCACCACCGAGCGAATTGAAGCGGTTGCCGACAAGGTGTGCCGATTCCGCGCACTGGGGCACGATATTGTGGTTGTGGTTTCTGCCATGAGTGGCGAAACCAACCGGCTGATCGCACTGGCGGACGCCATTATGGAACAACCCGTGCCCCGGGAGATGGACGTACTGATCTCCACTGGTGAACAGGTCACGATCGCATTGTTGTCGATGGCTCTGCAGAAACGTGGTTGCGATGCCCGTTCCTACACCGGCTCGCAGGTGCGTATCCTGACGGACAGGTCGCACACCAAGGCCCGCATCCGGCAGATTGACGAGCAGCGCATGCGAGAGGATCTGTCCGCTGGCCGGGTGGTCGTGGTCGCAGGCTTTCAGGGTGTGGATGATCTGGGTAATATCACCACCCTTGGCCGGGGTGGCTCGGACACCACGGCGGTTGCCCTGGCAGCGGCGCTGAAGGCGGACGAATGCCAGATTTACACGGACGTTGATGGGGTATACACCACCGATCCTCGCGTTGTGGACAGCGCCCGTCGGCTGGACCGGATCACCTTCGAAGAAATGATCGAGATGGCCAGTCTGGGCTCCAAGGTGCTCCAGATTCGTGCTGTCGAATTTGCTGGCAAGTACAACGTGCCGCTCAGAGTCCTGTCAAGCTTCCAGGAAGGGGACGGCACCCTGATTACTCTTGAGGATAACACTGTCATGGAACAACCGGTTGTTTCCGGCATCGCGTTCAATCGCGACGAAGCCAAACTGACCATTTCAGGGGTGCCTGATACGCCCGGCAGTGCGCTTCGCATACTGAAACCGATCAGCAGTGCGAATATCGAAGTGGACATGATTGTCCAGAACGTGGGTGCTGACAATCGTACCGACTTCACCTTTACCGTCCACCGGAACGATTTCCGCCGTGCTCAGGAAGTGCTTGAGCAGGTCGGTCGTGATCTGGGAGCCCGGGAAGTCAATGGCGACACCAAGATCGCCAAGGTCAGTATCGTCGGGGTCGGCATGCGTTCCCACGCCGGCGTGGCCACCCAGATGTTTGAAGCACTGTCCAACGAAGGGATCAATATTCAGATGATCTCCACCTCCGAAATAAAAATTTCTGTGGTGATCAACGAGAAGTATCTTGAGCTGGCAGTCAGGGCGCTTCATAGCGCTTTTGACCTGCACAGGCCCGGGGGAGAAGCCTGATACGACGGACAACAGGTCGTTCCGTCCAGGCTTTGCTTGAAAAAGGGATACATTCACCGTTTGGCTGGCGCTTGTCCTGGCATAGGGGAATGTCCGTCTATGCACGGGTGCGTGGTCCCATTATAAATGAAATGCGTAATAACTTAAGTCGGAACAGGTAGCTCTGGACAAAGGGAGTAAAGACATGTTGATTTTGACACGCCGTGTTGGCGAAACCCTTATGGTTGGTGATGAAGTCACCGTGACCGTGTTGGGGGTGAAAGGGAACCAGGTACGGATCGGTGTCAATGCACCGAAGGAAGTCGCCGTTCACCGGGAAGAAATCTATCAGCGCATTCAGAGTGAGAAATCCGACTCTGAAGGGCCAGATCCCGGCAACAGCTAAGCAAACCGAAGCCGCTTGAGGTTCAATCCAGGCGGCTTTTTACTGCCATGACAGGTCCATCCAGCAGAGTTTCCGTCCGTTTTTCCGGCTGAGTACAACCCGAATATGCCGCCGCTTTCGTGGGCGGGAGGCCTGTTCAGACAATATGGTCTCCATGCCGACTGATTGTTACTGTCAGCGATTCCCTTCGGTGGAAAGAAAAAGCCGGGTCAACCCTATGAAAACAGAAAATTTATGGTAGTATACGCGCCGTTGTCACGGAGAGGTGGGTGAGTGGCTGAAACCAGCTCCCTGCTAAGGAGCCATACGCATTGCGCGTATCGAGGGTTCGAATCCCTCCCTCTCCGCCATTTTTCCAACACTGGAAAATGGACCGGTTGGCGTAGCGACCAGCCACTTGATCTGATGCGCGGCTGTAGCTCAGCTGGATAGAGTACTCGGCTACGAACCGAGCGGTCGGAGGTTCGAATCCTCCCAGCCGCGCCATTATTCAAGAACCTGCTTTGGCAAACCCGTTGATACTGACTTACGCTGGTGTCAGACGGGATTTGAACCGAAAGAGGTTCGACCGAAGCACACCACGTGTGCTGAGGAACGTCGGAATGTAATGACGACGGCCCCGGAGGGGTGAGGGCGAAGCCCGAATAATCCTCCCAGCCGCGCCATTATTGAAGAACCTGCTTTGGCAAACCCGTTGATACTGACTTACGCTGGTGTCAGACGGGATTTGAACCGGAAGAGGTTCGACCGAAGCACGCCACGTGTGCTGAGGAACGTCGGAATGTCATGACGACGGCCCCGGAGGGGTGAGGGCGAAGCCCGAATAATCCTCCCAGCCGCGCCCTATCAAACAAAAAACCTCGCCTTGTGCCAGGCCGTTCACTTAAAGTGGATCTGGCTTGGCCCAGTCGGTTAGTAGAAAGGGCCGCTGGATTTCCCAGCGGCCCTTTTCGACATCTGATCACAAAAAGCAGGAAAAACCCCTGCATGGTAATGCCATTAGCTGGATCAGGATTTGCCACCGCTCTTGCCTGCATCATTTATATCAATCATCCCTACTGAGCCTGCTTTTTTGTCAAAGCTCACTGTCGAGGTGCAACCACGGCTTTCGCAAATAACAGTTATGAGTGCATCGCTAAAATCGGCGTTCCCGGTTGAGAACCGCTTGAGCGCCAGATACACCAAATCGGCTTCGTCGATCATCAACTGTTTGGTGGTCAATAGTGCGTTGACAACATTTTGAATGGCATTTTTCGGTTGCTGGTAGCACGTCTCCAAAACCCAGATAACCTCAACCAGCACAATCGATGTAACGAAGCCTGGATTGCGCGAGGTCAACCGCTCCTCAACTAGCCTGTTAGTAATAGCCGCTTGACCTGGGTCGTCCTGGGTTAGGTAGCGCACGAGAACATTGGTATCCAGCCCAATCATAGACCCGCCCTTTGCCGGATCGCTGAGTCCATTTCCTCTATGCTGACGATCCGGGTAGGCGTAATCATTCCCTTCAGCCGACTAACATCCTCAACAGCGGCAAGTACTTCCCAGTGACCTTCCGCCACTTTCACAAACTCCACTCGATCTCCAGGGCCAACCTTCATGTCGGTGCGGACGTTAGCCGGGATCGTAATTTGTCCTTTACTGGTAATCGTTGCTGTAGTCATTTCACCTTTCCTCTTATCGAAATCCTTACTATAGGTAAGGTACCAATTAGGCAAAAAAATAGCCAGCGCTGACTCATGTTTTCCTGTCGGGTTTAAGCGCCTCGGTTTCGGCCATACCGAGATGTTCATGGCCGGCAAGCGGGAGATCTGGAAAGATAACTTTCTATTGGGAAAAGGCACCAACACTGTATGGCTGCACAGAATTGGTACCTTTGTAGCACGGCCCCCTTGCCTGAATCCACTTTACGTGAACGGCTTGGCCTTGCGCGGGTTTTTTGTTCGCATACTTCGGAGCGAGACAGGATTTGAACCGGAAGAGGTTCGAGCGAAGCACACACCACCATTACCACATTAAATCATCCGGAATCTGGTAATCCGCATACGGATCATCGGTAGCCGCGTCGTCCTGCTTGCGCTCATGGAGGGCCACTATGACCGCCGGGTCGCGCTCCATGATCTTGCGTGCGACGCCTTCCGGAACCACCTCGTACTGATCGCCGAGGCTGACAACAGCGAGTCGGCCGCGGGAGAGTTGATCCACCATCGTCTCATCAACAAACAGCTTCTTGATCTTCTTGTCGTGCACGAACTGATAGGGGCTGTCCCCGCTACGAGCCACCCGGTTGCTTTCAATCAACTGACGGATCTGGGCCTGAACCGCCTTGCGCTCGGCTTCCTGATGCCGTTGCTGATTCAGTTGGCGATCCCGCTCAGCTTTTTCAGCGCGGGCTTGCCGGGCGCGCACCTCTGCCTCATTGACTGGTGCGGCTCCCTTCGGTTGCTGTTTACGTTGTTTGCGCTTTTCTTTCTGAATCGCCTTGGCCGCTTTTTCGTCGGCCAGGCCCGCTTTCAATAACTGGTCCTGAAGTGACGCCATGAATTGCCGATCCTCCTGTTTTGACGGACGCTGTCTGTGGTATCGGGTAGTATACGCCCTGAAAGACCCATGGGTGATTACCCGCGCTACCGATCAGGATGTTTTTTATGCCGCTATTCAGTCAACTTGGCCTGTCCGATGCCATGCAATCCAATCTTGCACGTCTGGGATACACCGAGCCCACCGCGGTTCAGGAAGCCGCGATCCCCCCGGCATTGGCTGGCCGGGACATCATCGCCATGGCTAAAACCGGCAGTGGTAAAACAGCGGCGTTTGGAATTGGGCTGATTGAGCATCTGAACGCCCGGCTGTTTGCGGTGCAGGCGCTGGTGCTCTGTCCGACCCGGGAACTGGCGGACCAGGTTGCCAAGGCCCTGCGGGAACTCGCCCGTGCCCGGGAGAATATCAAAGTGCTGACCCTGTGCGGGGGCGTTGCACTGGGGCCCCAGATCGGATCGTTGAGCCACGGAGCCCATATTGTGGTGGGCACCCCCGGGCGGATTCAGGACCACCTGCGCAAAGGTACGCTCACCCTGGAGAAGCTCAATACGGTGGTGTTGGATGAGGCAGACCGGATGCTCGACATGGGTTTCCGGGAGGGCATGGACGATATTCTGGGGCGGTGTCCCCAGCGACGTCAGACGCTGCTTTTTTCGGCGACCTGGCCTTCAGCGATCCGTCTGCTGAGCGAGTCCTATCAGTCTGATCCGGTGGATGTCCGGGTGGTGGATAACGAACCGGCACCGGATATTGACGAGCAGTTTTATGAGATCCAGCCGGACCAGCAAATTGATGCCCTGACGGCACTATTGTCTCGTGAGCAACCGGGGTCGTGCATTGCTTTCTGCACGACCAGACAGCAGTGTGACGATCTGGCAGGTGCGCTGAACGACCGTGGCTTCCACGCCCTGGCTCTGCACGGCGACCTGGACCAGAAGGACCGCGATGCGGTGTTGGTCCGCTTTGGAAATCGGAGTTGTACGGTATTGGTTGCCACCGATGTCGCCGCCCGTGGGCTGGACATCAAGTCATTGCCGTTGGTCGTTAACATTGAGCCCGCGCGGGATTCTGAAGTCCATACCCATCGGGTGGGGCGGACAGGCCGGGCGGGCGAAACCGGCCGGGCTGTCACCTTCTGTACGCCGGCTCAGGGTCACCGGGTGTCAAAGCTGGAGCATCAGCGCGGCACAGCCATTCACTGGGGGGATAGCGAGGCGCTCCTGGCTACGGGCAATCGCCCGATGGTGCCCGCCATGCGAACACTCTGTATTGCCGGTGGTCGCAAGGACAAGGTGCGCCCGGGCGATGTGCTGGGCGCGTTAACCGGTGATGCGGGCATTGATGGCAAGCGGGTGGGCAAAATCGATCTGTTCGAATTCCAGTGTTTTGTCGCCGTTCAGGCAGAGGTGGCACCGGTGGCTCTGAAACGCCTGGAGCAAGGTCGTATCAAGGGGCGCAAGTTTCGGGTCAGGGCTGTCTGACGTCGCGATAGGGCGGACTGTACGAACGGACCGGTACTACTTGCGCAAAGGAAGTCCTGTGACCATTAAGTTGCTGTAATGTTTTTAAACCGGTAGATTACCGGTGATTTCGTCCGGTCTCAGACCGGACACGCGAATGGCACGGAGCGGCTGTTCGAAAAAATAAATAACATCGCAGGTAGCAGATTATGAATGAGCTGATGTCGCAGGCCGTTGAGCTGATGATCGCCGGCATGGGATTTGTTTTTACCTTCCTGATTATCCTGGTCTTTGCCACTTTGCTGATGTCAAAGGTCATTGCCCGCTATTCCGACCCGGAGCCCGCGTCAACGGTGCGCTCCTCCCGTCACCGAACTCCGACTTCTTCTCCGGTTGATCCGGACGTTGCTGAAGCGATCAGGCAAGCCATTGCGCAATATCGTTCACGACATAAAAAGTAACCGGAGCCCCACCGGGCAATCTTAAGCAAAAAGGCTGACACGATGAGCGATACTAAAAAACCGTTGGGCATCACGGACGTAATTCTGCGTGACGCCCACCAGTCGCTGCTTGCGACCCGTATGCGTCTGGACGATATGCTGCCAATTGCCGAGAAGCTCGACAGAGTTGGTTTCTGGTCGCTGGAATCCTGGGGCGGCGCGACGTTCGACGCCTGTATCCGGTACCTTGGTGAAGATCCCTGGGAGCGTATTCGCCAGCTGAAAAAAGCTATGCCCAACACCCCCCAGCAAATGCTGCTGCGCGGCCAGAACCTCCTGGGCTATCGCCATTACGCGGATGATGTGGTTGAGCGTTTTGTGGATCGGGCAGCGGCCAACGGTGTAGATGTGTTTCGTATTTTTGATGCCATGAACGATCCCCGTAACCTGGAAACGGCCATCAAGGCGGTACGTCAGACTGGCAAGCATGCTCAGGGGACTATCTCCTACACGGTCAGTCCGGTTCACACCGTCGAGATGTGGGTCGATCTGGCCAAAAACATCGAGTCCATGGGCGCTGACTCCATTGCGATCAAGGACATGGCCGGCCTGCTTAAACCCTACGTCGCCTTTGAGCTGGTGACCCGGCTTAAAAAGGCGTTGAAGGTGCCGGTCCACATGCAGTGCCATGCCACCACGGGTATGTCCACCGCCACTGCGCTCAAGGCGGCAGAGGCGGGTATCGACAATGTTGATACCGCCATTTCGTCCATGAGCATGACCTACGGGCATTCACCCACGGAAGCGGTTGTGGCCATTCTCGAAGGTACTGACCGGGATACCGGGCTGGATCTCGGTCTTCTGGAAGATATTGCCGGTTACTTCCGCGAAGTCCGGAAAAAATACGCCCGGTTCGAAGGCAGTCTGCGGGGTATTGACTCACGAATCCTCACCGCGCAGGTGCCGGGTGGCATGCTGACCAATATGGAGAGCCAGCTACGCGAGCAGAACGCGCTGACCAGGTTTGACGAGGTGCTGGCAGAAATTCCGAACGTCCGCGAGGATCTGGGGTATATACCGCTGGTGACACCCACGTCGCAAATTGTCGGCACTCAGGCAGTGCTGAACGTACTGACCGGCGAGCGCTACAAGTCAATTTCCAGGGAAACCGCCGCCATTCTGAAAGGCGAATACGGATCGGCGCCGGCCGGGTTCAACCAGGCACTTCAGGCACGGGTGCTGGAAGGCAAAGAGCCGATTACCTGCCGTCCGGCGGATCTGCTTGAGGCGGAGATGATCCGGCTCTCGGACGAGCTCGACAGCCTCGCCAACGAGAAGGGCATCAAGCTGGCCGATCAGGTTGAGGAAGACGTACTGACCTACGCCCTGTTTCCACAGATCGGCCTGAAATTCCTGCAAAACCGGGGAAATCCTTCCGCATTCGAGCCGGTTCCTGCGGCAGACGATCTGGTCAGTGCGGCCCCCGCCGGTCATGTCGTCGGACCGGAAACCTACACCGTCACCGTTAACGACCGCGAATACGTGGTTGCGGTGTCGGCGGGCGGCGATCTTACCGCCATCGAGGCCAGGGGTGGCGTGGTGGCGCCCGTTGGCGCGGCACCAGCACCGGCTCCGGGGGCGGGTGAACCGGTACTCGCACCGCTGGGCGGTAATATCTTCAGGGTCCAGGTTTCACCAGGAGACCCGGTGGAAGAGGGTGATGTTCTGATTATCCTCGAAGCCATGAAGATGGAAACCGAGATCCGGGCAGCACGATCCGGCACGGTCGGTGAAGTTTTCATCAAGGTCGGTGACGCGGTTGCCGCCGACGATGAATTGCTGACAATCGGATAAGGGCCGGATTTCATGGAAAAGATAATGACACTGTGGACGGGTAGCGGTCTGTTCAACCTGGAGCCCGGCCAGTTCTTTATGATCTGTGTGGGCCTGCTGCTGCTGTTCCTGGCCATCCGCAAGGGATTTGAGCCCTTGTTGCTGGTGCCGATTGGTTTCGGCGGTATTCTTGCGAACATCCCGGAAGCCGGTCTGGCGCTTTCAGCTGCGGAGAATGCTATTCATTTTGGCAAGCCCGAGGTAATTGCGGCGATGGCGGGTGTTCTGGACGTGGCCTATCAGGCTGGTCAGTCGATCACTCCGGATCTGCTTGACGCTCTCAAGCATGCATACAAGATTGCCGGATATGACATTGTGCAGCAGGCCAATGTAGTTGCCCAGACCCTGGGTTACACCAACGGCATGCTGTACAACTTCTACACGGTATCGATCGCCAGTGGGGCCGCGCCGCTGATTATTTTCATGGGGGTCGGCTCGATGACCGATTTCGGTCCACTGCTTGCCAACCCCAAAACGCTCCTGCTGGGGGCGGCAGCCCAGTTTGGCATTTTCGGTACGATCATTGGAGCTGCGCTGCTGGATATGTCCGGGACCATGGATTTCACCATCCTGGAGGCGGCGGCCGTGGGAATTATCGGCGGTGCCGATGGCCCGACGTCCATCTACGTGGCCAGTATTCTGGCGCCGCACCTGCTGGGTGCGATCGCGGTGGCGGCCTATTCCTACATGGCGCTGGTGCCGATGATCCAGCCGCCGATTATGAAGGCGTTGACGTCAAAGAAAGAGCGGGCAATCAAGATGTCGCAACTGCGACCGGTCAGCCGGAAAGAGAAAATTGCCTTCCCGATGGTGGTGCTGATCGCGGTGGTTCTGTTCCTGCCGGATGCGGCGCCACTGCTGGGGATGTTCTGCTTTGGCAACCTGCTGCGAGAATGTGGTGTGGTGGAGCGTTTGAGTGATACTTCCCAGAATGCCCTGATCAATATCGTCACCATCTTCCTGGGGCTGTCGGTGGGGTCGAAGCTCAGCGCCGACAAATTCCTCGATTTGCAGACCCTGGGTATCCTGTTGCTGGGGATGGCGGCGTTCTGTGTGGGCACAGCGGCCGGCGTGTTGATGGCGAAACTGCTGAATGTGTTCAGCAAGGAGGCGATCAACCCGTTGATTGGCTCGGCCGGGGTATCGGCGGTGCCCATGGCGGCGCGAGTCTCCAACAAGGTTGGCCTGGATGCCAATCCCCAGAACTTTCTGCTGATGCACGCCATGGGGCCTAATGTGGCTGGTGTCATCGGGTCGGCGGTAGCCGCCGGTGTGATGATCAAGCTGTTGGGGTAGTGTTCGTGTCCCGTCCAGAGCGGGACATCCAGTTACTGAAAGTCCCGGGAGGGGACGTTCATGGTCTGAATCAGATGGCTCAGATCAGACAGTTTGCCGGCGATTACATGAACAATATCGCCCTCCCGTTCCAGGGTACCTTTCACGTGCAGCAAACGAGCCGTCAGTAATGGGCGGCGCTGTCGGCGGGCCGTGTTGAGCCAGACCACCACGTTGATGTTGCCGGTTTCGTCCTCCAGGGTCACAAAGGTAACCCCGGCGGCTGAGCCCGGGCGTTGCCGGCCAGTCACCAGACCGGCCACCTGAACCGGGCGGCCCGATTCCGCCCGTGTTAACTGCTGTGCATCCAGACAATGACGGAAATACCCCTGCTGACGTAACAGGGCCAGCGGATGACGCCCCAGGCTCAGGCCCTGGCTGGCGTAGTCGGCCAGTACCGTCTGGGCTTCGGTGGGTCGGGGCAAAGCCGGCTCTTCCGGCTCCGGCCGTTCGGTGGAGGCATCGGACCGGGAATCACCTTGTCCATCATTCAGTGCCAGCGGCAAGCTGTCCTCGTGGGCGAGTAATTGCCAGTAGGCCTGATGCCGATTATGGGTAAAGACCCCGAATGTACCGGCACCGGCGAGTTTTTCCATGTCGCTCTGGCTGAGTCGGCAACGGATGTGGACCTGAGCCATGTCCCGATAGCCTGAAACGGGGCGCTCACTGACCACCGTTTTCCCCGCCCGGGCCGACAGACCGCGAACCAGCCGCAGCCCCAGCCGCAAGCTATGGCCGCCATCCTCCAGCGTGTGTTCCCACTGACTCTGATTGATATCAACCGGGTGTACGGTTACCCCGTGACGACGGGCATCCTGCACCAGTTGTGACGGCGAATAAAACCCCATGGGCTGGCTGTTGAGCAGGGCGCAGCAGAATGCTGCCGGATAATGACACTTGAGCCAGGCCGATACATACACCAGCAACGCAAAGCTGGCGGCATGCGACTCGGGAAAGCCATAACCGCCAAAACCACAGATCTGCTGGTACAGGCGTTCGGCAAAGTCGGCATTATGACCGCGTTCGAGCATGCCCTGAATGAGCCGTTCCCTAAACGGTGTCAGGTCGCCGTGGGCTTTCCAGGCGGCCATGGCCCGACGCAGCTGATCGGCCTCACCGCCACTGAAGCCGGCGGCCACCATCGCCAGTTTGATAACCTGTTCCTGGAATATGGGCACACCGAGTGTTCGCTCCAGAACCTGTCGCACGGCCGGGTTGGGATAGTCCACCGGCTCCAGGCCATGTTTACGGCGCAGGTAGGGGTGCACTATATCGCCCTGGATCGGACCTGGCCGCACAATCGCAACTTCAATAACCAGGTCGTAGTAGGTCGAGGGTTTCAGCCGGGGCAGCATATTCATCTGGGCGCGGGATTCCACCTGAAACACGCCCATGCTGTCGCCCGCTTGCAGCATGGCATATACCGCCGGGTCTTCCGGGGGAATGTCCGGCATGCTGACGGAGCGTCCCCGGAGCGTGCTGACCAACTCCAGAGCTTTGCGGATAGCCGAGAGCATGCCCAGGGCCAGGATATCCACCTTCATCAGTCCCAGGCTTTCCAGGTCGTCCTTGTCCCACTGGATGACGGTGCGGTCCGGCATGGCGGCATTTTCCACAGGCACCAGTTCGGCCAGCGGGCCGGCGCTGATGACGAACCCTCCGACGTGCTGGGACAGGTGTCGGGGAAAGCCCAGCAGGGTTGTCACCAGCGTGAAAAACTGGTCTGCAACCCGGGGGTTGCGGGTCAGGTTCTTGTCTATTATCTGCTGGCGCCAGTCGGTTTCCCGGTCTCGCCAGTCGATGCCGTTTAACAGTTGTTCCACCAGCACCGGATCAAACCCCAGGGCCTTGCCCACATCACGAATGGCACTGCGGGGCCGGTAGCGGATCACCGTAGCCGCCAGCGCCGCCCGCTCACGACCGTAGCGGCGATAGATATACTGGATCACCTCCTCACGCCGCTCATGCTCGAAGTCCACATCAATATCCGGCGGCTCATTACGATCCTTTGAAATGAAACGCTCAAACAGCAACTCCACCCGGGAGGGATCGACTTCTGTGATGCCGAGGCAGTAGCATACGGCGGAATTGGCAGCCGAGCCGCGCCCCTGACAAAGAATGCCCTCGCCGCGGGCAAACTCGACGATGTCATGAATGGTCAGGAAATAATGTTCGTACGCCATCTCGCCAATCAGCCCGAGCTCTTTCTCGATCAGCGCCTGAACCGGGGCGGGGACTCCATCCGGGTAGCGCCGCTGGCTGCCAGCTGACGTCAGCTGGCGGAGATAGGCGGCGGGTGTCTGTCCCCGCGGAACCAGATCCGGGGGATATTCATAGCAGAGGCTGCCGGGGTCAAACTGACACTGCTGTGCAATGATCAGGGTTTCTGTCAGCCAGGCGGCGGGAAACAGTCGCTGGAGAACGGCCAGTGGCCGCAGATAACGCTCACCGTTCTGGAACAGGTAATATCCGGCCTGGTCCAGGGTGGTGCGATGACGAATCGCTGTAAGCACATCCTGCAGTGGCTGGCGAGCCCGACTGTGCGTATGGACCTGTCCGGCGGCGGTGATCCGGCATTGCAACCGCTCGGCCAGGCGTTCCAGTCGGGCCAGATAGTCCGTCTCACCGGCTTCGAGTGTGCGGACCGCGGCAATCCAGAATCTGCCCGGGAAGCATGCTTGCAACCAGAGCCCGCAGGCTGTCATCTGCTCCGTTGACAGCGGCGAGTGGGATGGGGGCAGCCACAGACACAGGCACTCGCTCAGATTGTGCCCGATAAGGTCAGCAGGATTCAGTTGATACTCACCCTTGGTCGCCCGGCGGCGGGCCGTAGTGATCAGCCGGCAGAGTTGTCCGTAACCGGTCCGGTTGCGGGCCAGCAGCACAAACGCTGGCGACATGAAGCCCGCCGGCGCTTCGTTCAGTTCAAAGTAACTGCCGGTAATCAGCGTTACTGTACTGTCTTTGAGCGCGGCCCAGGCCCGGGGAATACCCGCGACCGAGCAGGTATCGGTTATCGCCAGAGCCTGGTAACCCAGATCCCGGGCCTGCTCGGCCAGTTCTCCGGGGTGAGAGGCTCCGGTGAGAAAGGTAAAGTTGCTGAAACAGTGCAGTTCGGCGTATGACATCCCGGCTATCCAAACCAGCCATGGATGAACCAGCCTTCGCGGACATCCCGGAACACCCAGGCCAGGGCGCCGCTGGCCAGTTGGGCGATGTAATAATCCCGGTGTACCCGCTGACCATCCCACCAGCCGGCACTGATGCGTTCGGGGCCGGCCAGCCAGGCTTCGGGTGTTTCCTGCAGGGGTCGGGGATGAGGCATCAGCCAGAGTGGTCGGGCGGAATGATGGTGGGCGGCCACAGCAGGCGTACCGGTCTGGCGGTGGCCGGGCTCCTGTGTGGTCCAGGCCCGTTCCGGCCGATGATCAGCTTGCGGCACCAGCCGATGCAGGGTGGATGCGCCCAGTTTCATCTGCAAACGACTGATCAGGGTATGCCAGGCTTCCTGAAGATCTGGCGCATCGCCCAGCAGATCCTGAGTGATCGCTTCATGGCGTGGCAGGAAGCGTTTCACCCGCAGCGTCAGGGCGGTCACCGGTGCTGCCAGGGACTGCTGCTCAAAGCGTAACCGAACCAGGTCCAGAAACGCTTCGGCACGGTGTTCCGGGCCGGTAGCGCCTATCGTTATCCGGGTGGCCGGTGACTGATGATGGTGCAACAGCAGCAACAGGCGGTCGGTATCCTGCTGGCGCCACCGAAGATCGTCCTCCAGAGCGCCCAGCAGTCTCTGCAAAGGGAAAAGCAGTCCCTCGGTATACTCAATGTCGTGGATAAAATCGGCCTGTTGTTCAAAATGGTGAAGGGGCTGCCAGGCTGTCTGCGGGTCAGGTCGGTTGCCCTGAATTTTCTGTACGTACATCAGCGTTTCCGGTGCCAGTCGCCGGGCCAGCTCGGTTGGAGGCAGGGCAAAGACATCCCCCAGGGTGCTCAGCCCCAGGCGAAGCAGGCGCTCGAGTGTCCGGCGCTCAAAGCCGGCATGGTCGAGGGGCAGGGCCTTCAATCGGGCTGTCATCAGGGCTGTATCATCGCCATGGTCGCGACAACCCCGCTGAGCCCGGGCGCAGAGTCTGGCGGCCAGAGGCGTCTGGCCAACCGCCAATGATGCGGTTAACTGATGGTCGGACAGGAGTCGCTCAACCCGGTCCCAGAGTGCGTCAACGCTGCCGTACAGTCGTTGCAGACGGCTGGCCTCCACGAGCAGTCCGTCTGGTGGGTACAGGGTGATGGGAGCCGCATGCCGGTATAGCCAGCGTGCCTGTTGGACGAGTATCAGTCGCTCCCGTTCGGGGTCGGCCTGCACTGTTGCCAGCTCTGTAGCCAGGCTCAGAGCGGTTTTGAGGCGAAGCCCGGGCTCGATACCCTGTTTCCGCGCCTCGGGGCAGGCCTGCTGTACATGCTGGCCGGATTCGGTAATGACCACCATCGCGCTCGTCTCCTTGCGGGAACGTTGAAGGTGATCCAGCAACAGGTGAGGGAAGTGCAGGTATAACCACAGCATGACGATGATTCCCGGGCGCTCTGATCTATTCGCGGGTCTGCCGGGGATCAGTTGCCGGCTCTTGCCAGGGACCCTGAACGATATGAGGTGGTATCCCGAGATTTTCTTTTTTCACGTTGATGCCGATGCGCTCAGGTATCGCCAGGATGACGGGAGCGCCCGGCCAGTTCCCCCGGCGCTTCAGTGTACGGACCTCCAGCGTGTGTTGTGGTGCCGGTGTCAGCACCAGACGCAGGGCGGCCGGAGAACTTTGCCGGGAATTATTCGCCGCCCGGAACAGGATGCAGAGATTGCTAGCAGCCTCAGCAGCCAGTTGTAGGCGCCGTATGCCGCGGGAAGACAGGTTTTTCGGCCAGGCCATCACCAGCCCCGTTACGGGTGAGCGCAGACAGTTGTCCAGGGTCCAGAGCATGTCATCGGCGGTGTCCGTGTGGATGATCACGACCTGATCCAGGACGATCTCTTCCCGGGCCAATGCCGGGGCATAAGGTGTATAGGGAGGGTTAACCCAGAATACGGTTTTGCCGGCCTGACTCAGGCGGCGAATCAGCGGCAGTACCAGTTGCAACTCGCCAATGCCGTGATGGTCCAGCAGGCACTCGCTGAGAGCACCCCGGGGCCAGCCCAGGGGGGACGGGCCCGAATCTACAACCTCGAAACCGGTCGGCTCGTTGCGATGTAGCGTTTTGTGGTGTTGGTGACCCTGCCAGACCCGGGCGTCATGAATCAGGTTTTTGAGTAGGTCGCTCATACAGCTCTCTGAAATACTGTTTAAATATACAGTATTCTGAAAACGAGCCGATTTCAACCTTGATCTGAGCGAAGGTTGTCACCACGCTTACACTACAGCCGTCTATAAAAGGAAAGGAGAACCACTATGAGCAAACTTAACGAGGAAAGCTGCGAGGCCTGTAATGCAGATGCGCCTCTGGTATCGGCCGACGAGCAGCAGACACTGTTAAAGGATATTCCGCAGTGGCAGGTGGTGACACTGGATGGAGAGCAACAACTCCAGCGTACGTTCAAACTGAAGAATTTTGCCGAAGCCCAGGCATTCACCAATAAAGTGGGTGATCTGGCGGAATCGGAAGACCACCATCCGGCAATATTACTGGAATATGGTAAGGTAACCGTCCGCTGGTGGACTCACAAGATTGGCGGTCTTCACCGCAATGACTTCATCATGGCTGCTCGCACCGATCAGCTATCAGCCTGATACCGCCCCACAGCCCGGCACCGACCGCCGGGCTGTGCTCACACGGGAGAGACCGCATGTCTGATCATTCCATGGATAATCCACTCACCCTGCACCTGGGCCATGAGGAACTGGTGATCCGGCGACGTTATGAGACGCTCAGTATCGCCAACGATTTCCTGATTGCCGTCTGGTTTCTGGTGGGCAGTGTGCTGTTCCTGTACCCCTCAATGACAAAAGTTGCCGTCTGGATGTTCATCATCGGCAGTTTTCAGTTCCTCATCCGTCCGACGATTCGCCTCATCGGTCATCTTCACCTCCAGCGGGTGCCCGGCAGCCGATGGGAGCACTGATCAGCGCTTCCTCAAGGGAGTCCTTGCCTTAAAAAGCTGATAATGTTGACTGTTATGGGGAGGGCTTAGGTGCATGATGATGTTTGACCCACTTGACAGGTCACTGCTTCGTGTCCGGTAAAACCACCGGGGACGAAGGCCGGCAACCCCCGGGACTTGACAGGCACCGTTTACCTCGCGGCATTCTGGTGCTGGGCATCGTGTCCATGCTGATGGACATTTCGTCGGAATTGATCCACAGCCTGCTGCCGGTGCTCATGGCGAGCGTTCTGGGGGCTTCGATGATGACCATCGGGGTGGTTGAGGGGGTGGCTGAGGCGACTGCGGCCATCACCAAGGTGTTCTCCGGGGTCATCAGTGATTTTGTCCGTAAGCGTAAGTTGCTGGTGTTGATCGGTTATGGGCTCGGCGCCATCACCAAACCCTTTTTCCCGCTGGCCAATACCGTTGGTTGGGTGTTTACCGCGCGATTCGTGGACCGGATCGGCAAGGGCATTCGTAATGCCCCCAGGGATGCGCTGATTGCAGACATCGCCCCGCCAACACTGCGGGGTGCGGCTTACGGCCTGCGGCAGTCTCTGGACTCGGTCGGCGCATTTCTGGGGCCGTTGCTGGCGGTCGGATTCATGGCCCTGTTTGCCGGCGATATCAGACTGGTGTTGTGGATTGCCGTTCTGCCTGCCTTTCTGGCCGTGGTCCTGCTGGCGGTGGGCGTCAGGGAGCCCGAACGGGCCGTCTCCTCTACTACGCCCCGGGTCCTGTTTACCCGGCACAGCCTGACTCAGTTGCCGCTGGAGTACTGGGTGATTGTGATTCTCGGCGGAGTTTTTACATTGTCCCGTTTTAGCGAGGCATTTCTGCTTCTGCGTGCCCAGAACGTGGGGCTGGCCATCGCACTGGTGCCGGTTACTATGATCGTCATGAACGCGGTCTACTCTGTTTTCGCCTATCCCGCGGGTATCCTGGCTGACCGGGTTCGTCCCGGTTCGTTGCTGGCCGGCGGTCTGGTCGTACTGATAGCCGCCGACCTGGTGTTGGCGAAAGCCTCAACGCCCTCCC
This sequence comes from Marinobacter sp., assembly GCA_030149475.1. Lineage (GTDB taxonomy): Bacteria > Pseudomonadota > Gammaproteobacteria > Pseudomonadales > Oleiphilaceae > Marinobacter. The sequence goes on along the minus strand of JASBRL010000007.1, from coordinate 10,687 downwards.
TGGCCCTCGTCGGAGCGGCAATCTGGGGGTTGCATATGGCGCTTACCCAGGGCCTGTTTGCCAAGCTGGTGGCGGATGCGGCTCCGGACCACCTGCGCGGAACAGCCTTTGGTGTGTTCAACCTGGTCGGTGGTCTTTCAATCCTGCTGGCCAGCGTTATTGCCGGCGGCCTCTGGAGCCTGTTTGGCCCGGCGGCCACCTTTCTTGCCGGCGCCGGCTTTGCCGGCCTGGCCCTGGCCGGACTGGTGATGTACCGGTGGCGCCGGGTATTATGAGTAACGCCGGCGCGCCCGTGTCGGCGTGTCGTTGCCTGCCCGTTCAATAACCTTCTGCTGACGATGTGCTCCGGCGCGGATCCGCACCGCCGTAAAGGGTGCCGTCATCGCCGATCAGTACACTCTGGATCGCGCCCATGGCAGGACCTGTTACGACCTTGTGGCCCATCTGCTCCAGTAACCGGACGGTATCCGGGCTGATCCCCTGCTCAATGCGGATTTCATCCGGCAGCCACTGATGGTGGATACGTGGTGCGGTGACGGCGGACTGGATGTTCATGCCGTAATCGATCACGTTCATGATCACCTGCAGGGTGGTGGTGATAATGCGGGAGCCGCCCGGGCTGCCGGTCACCAGAAAATTACGCCCGTCCTTGCGCACGATCGTCGGCGACATGGAACTGAGCATACGCTTCTTGGGTTCGATCCGGTTGGCTTTGCCGCCGATCAGTCCGTATGCATTCGGCACGCCCGGTTTGGCGCTGAAGTCATCCATTTCATTGTTCAGCAGGAAACCGGCGCCGGTCACTGTAATCCCGGAACCATAGCTAAAATTGATGGTGTAGGTGTTGGACACCGCATTGCCCCAACGATCGACAATCGAGAAGTGGGTGGTTTCATTGCTTTCATAGCCGACCGGGTTGCCGGCCTTGATGTCGACGCTTGGCCGGGCCTTGTCCGGATCAATCCCTTTGCGCAATTTGTCCGCGTAGGCCTGGCTGGTCAGCCCCTTGACTGGTACGTCGACAAAATCGGTATCTCCGAGGTAGCGTGCCCGGTCCGCATAAGCCAGTTTCATGGCCTCGGCCATGCGGTGGATGCTGGCGGCTGAATTATGGCCGTAGCTGGCCATGGGGTAGCCCGACAGGATGTTGAGAATTTCGACGATGTGGGTGCCACCGGAGGAGGGCGGCGACATGGAAAAAATGTCGTATCCGCGGTAACGCCCGTGAATCGGTTCGCGGATAGTCGGCTGGTAGTCGCGCAGGTCGGCCAGGGTAATCAGGCCATCATGCTGCTTCATTTCTGCGACAATCAGATCGGCGGTCTTGCCCTGATAGAAGCCCTCTACGCCCTGGTCGGCGATGCGCTGAAGGGTATCGGCCAGATCCGGCTGGCGGAATCGCTCACCGGGCTGATAGGACGAGCCGTTGTCCTTGTAGAATTTTGCACGGCTGGCGGGCCAGCGCTGCAGGCGCTCCCGGGCCTGCTCTGTTCCGTCGGTAAAGCGTGGAGGCACCACAAAGCCGTCCCTTGCCAGATGAATGGCCGGTGCCAGTGCCTGGGCCAGGGTCAGGGTGCCATAGGTCTTCAGCGCCAGCGCAAGGCCGGCCACGGTACCGGGAACGCCGGCCGCCTGGTGGGTAAACCGGCTGCGATTCTTGACCACGTTGCCCTGATCATCCTGGAACATGGTCTCATAGGCGGCCGCCGGGGCCTTCTCGCGGTAGTCGATCGCCTTGACCGGTTTGCCGTCTCCCGGCGATACCAGCATGAAACCGCCGCCGCCAATATTGCCGGAGCGGGGCTGGGTGACGGCCAGAGCAAAGCCGGCTACCACGGCGGCGTCCACCGCGTTGCCACCCTCTTTCAGAACCTGCAGCGCGACCTGTGTGGCGAGGGTGTGACTGGTGGCTACCATGCCCTGGTGGCCTATCGCCGGGTGAAACCGTTCGCCTTCGAGAATAGCCTGCGCCTGGACAGCGCTGTTGACGATCAGGAAAATAACGAGAAGCGCGCATTGGCGAACTCCGGGGAGTCGGTATTGTTTCGGCTGCATGACTGGTTCCGTTCTGAATGACAGTAAAGCGGTTCTCAAGACTGGCTTAATTATGACCGGCATGCAATGGAAGTGTGCCGGAGGGCGCTTCGGGACAGCACGAGTAGGTGATTCCCGCTTCGTTTCAGGGCGCTGGATACGCTATGATAGCGGGCCATTTTCAGAGGTCCCGGGTCATGCTTGCGCGCCGGAGAATTGAGGAACGGTTTCATGGAACACACATATCGGCTGGTGATCTCCTGTCCGGACCGGGTAGGGATTGTGGCCAAGGTCAGTAATTTCCTGTCGACCTATAACGGCTGGATCACCGAAGCAAGCCACCATTCGGACAACCAGGCTGGCTGGTTTTTCATGCGTCATGAGATCAAGGCCAGTTCGATTCCGTTTGGTCTGGAGCAGTTCCGGGCGGCATTCGAGCCCATCGCCCGCGAATTCAATATGAGCTGGCATGTGGCAGACTCGGCCCGGCCCAAGCGGGTGATTCTGATGTGCAGCAAGGAATCCCACTGCCTCGCGGACCTGCTGCATCGCTGGCACAGCAAAGAACTGAATACCGAAATCGTTGCGGTCATTTCCAATCACGACGATCTCCGTCGAATGGTCGACTGGCACGGGATTCCCTACCACCACATTCCGGTGTCGCGAGACAACCGGGACGAAGCGTTTGCCGAAATCGCCCACCTGTTCGAGGAATACCGGACCGACGTCATCGTGCTGGCCCGTTACATGCAGATTCTTCCTCCGGAGCTGTGCGAGCAGTACAGCGGTCGAGTGATCAATATTCACCACAGCTTCCTGCCGTCTTTCGCTGGCGCGCGCCCCTATCATCAGGCCTACAGCCGCGGAGTCAAGCTGATTGGCGCCACCTGTCACTACGTAACCCAGGCTCTGGACGAAGGGCCGATTATTGAACAGGATGTCATCCGTATCAGTCACAGCGATTCGATTGATGACATGGTTCGTCTTGGCAAGGATGTTGAGAAAAATGTGCTCGCACGCGGGCTCCGGGCACACGTCGAAGATCGTGTCATCACCTATGAAAACAAAACCGTGGTCTTCGGCTGATGGGCCAGCAGTTCTCACCGTGCAGCATACCGCCCGGCCGGGCAGCTCAGGACAGGCCTGGTCCGCAATCTGTTGTGCAGGGTTGGCCCGGGGGTTTATCGAGCCAATTCGACACTTTGCGGCTTCTATTGTGGTAGACTTGGCCGCTTGTTAAGGAGCCTCTGGCGGATTTTCAGGGTGTACAGAAGCGACGGATTCAGGGAGCGCCAGTCGCCCTGCCCAGCCAGGGTCGCGCCGGGTTATCCGGAGGCCGGCAAGGCCGCTGCATCAGCGCCTCACGCTCCCGCTACACGGAGGCAGGCTGACGGCGCCTGATTCCGCCCTGACAGAACACGAGCGACACAACCCCGCTCCATAAAAACGACTTCCAGCAAACGCAAAGGAACCTTTCTCGATGGGTGAATTAGCCAAAGAGATCCTGCCGGTAAATATTGAAGACGAGCTTAAGCAGTCCTACCTCGATTACGCCATGAGCGTCATTGTCGGGCGGGCTCTTCCCGACGTGCGGGACGGGCTTAAACCGGTACACCGGCGAGTGCTCTTCGCCATGTCTGAACTCAACAACGACTGGAACAAGGCTTACAAGAAGTCTGCCAGGGTGGTGGGTGATGTCATCGGTAAATATCACCCCCACGGTGACTCTGCTGTCTACGACACCATTGTCCGGATGGCGCAGCCATTTTCTTTGCGCTATCCCCTGGTGGATGGTCAGGGTAACTTCGGTTCCATCGATGGCGATAATGCCGCCGCCATGCGTTACACCGAGATTCGCATGGAGAAGATCGCTCATTCCCTGCTGGCGGATCTGGATAAGGAAACCGTCGATTTTGTAGACAACTACGACGGCACCGAGAGGATTCCGGAGGTTCTGCCGACCCGTGTGCCCAACCTTCTGGTCAATGGCTCGTCAGGCATCGCCGTGGGTATGGCGACGAATATTCCGCCCCACAACCTGACTGAAATCGTCAACGGCTGTCTGAGTCTGATCGACAATCCGGATATGACTGTCGATGAGCTGATGGAATTCATTCCCGGCCCTGATTTTCCCACAGAAGGTATCATCAACGGTCGGGCAGGCATCGTTGAAGCCTACCGGACGGGTCGTGGCCGGATTTATATCCGTGCTCGCCACGAAATAGAACACGACAATAAGACCGGCCGTGACGCCGTCATCATTACCGAACTGCCTTATCAACTGAACAAGGCCCGGCTGATCGAAAAAATTGCCGAGCTGGTCAAGGAAAAACGTCTCGAAGGCATTTCCGAGCTGCGGGACGAGTCCAATAAGGAAGGTATCCGGGTAGTAATCGAACTGCGCCGTGGTGAAAACCCGGACGTGGTGGTCAACAACCTGTTTGCCCATACCCAACTGCAAACCGTGTTTGGCATTAACATGGTCGCGCTGATTGATGGCGAGCCGCGCATTCTCAATCTCAAGGAAATGCTGGACGCGTTTATTCGCCATCGCCGGGAAGTGGTCACCCGCCGCACGATTTACGAGCTGCGCAAGGCGCGGGAGCGGGGGCATATCCTGGAAGGTCTGTCGGTCGCACTGGCCAACATCGATGAAATCATTGAACTGATCAAACAGTCGCCTACTTCGGCTGAGGCCAAGGAAAAGCTGATGGATCAGGGCTGGTCACCTGGCGATGTCCTTGCCATGCTGGAAAAAGCGGGTGAAGACGCCTGCCGTCCTGACGACCTGCCGGAGCATCTGGGGCTGCGTGACGGACTGTATTTCCTGTCACCGGAGCAGGCCCAGGCCATTCTGGACTTGCGTCTGCACCGCCTGACCGGGCTGGAAACCGAAAAACTCCAGAACGAATACCGCGATATCGTGGGCAAGATCGCCGAACTGCTGGAAATTCTGGGTGACCCTGAGCGTCTGCTGACGGTTATCCGGGAAGAGCTGGAAGCGGTGGTGAGCGAATACGGTGACGCACGCCGGACCGAGATCACCAGTTCCAAACGGGATCTGACCATCGCCGACCTGATAGATGAGGAGGATCTGGTGGTCACCATTTCCCATGGCGGCTATGCCAAGACCCAGGCGGTTGAGGACTATCAGGCCCAGCGTCGCGGTGGTCGTGGCAAGGCGGCGACCTCGATGAAAGAAGAGGATTTTGTCGAAAAACTGCTGGTCGCCAATTCCCACGATACGATTCTGTGTTTCTCCAATCGGGGCAAGGTCTACTGGCTGCGGGTATTCGAGATTCCCCGTGCGAGCCGCGCGTCCCGTGGGCGGCCGATGGTGAATATCCTGCCGCTGGATGACGGCGAGCGGATTACCACCTTCCTGCCGGTGCGGGATTATCCGGAAGACCATTACGTCTTGATGGCGACCTCGGCGGGAATCGTCAAGAAGACGCCGCTGCCGAATTTCTCGCGTCCGCGCACCAGCGGTCTGATCGCGTTGTCGCTGGATGAAGGTGATACGCTGATCGGTGCGGCAATTACCGCAGGTGATGCTGAAGTGATGCTGTTCTCCACTGCAGGTAAAGCCGTGCGTTTCCGCGAAGACGCGATTCGGCCCCTGAGCCGGACTGCCCGGGGTGTTCGCGGCATTCGCATGCCTGAAGGTCACCACGTAGTGTCGCTGATTATCCCACAGGAAAACGGTATCATTCTGACGGCCAGCACCAACGGCTATGGCAAACGGACCCAGTTGGAGGAGTTTCCCACCTACGGTCGCGGCAGCCAGGGCGTCATCGCCATGCAATGCTCGGACCGGAACGGCGACCTGGTAACTGCGCTGCAGATGTTTGACGGCGACGAGATGATGCTTATTTCGGACAAGGGCACGCTGGTGCGGACACGTACTGATGAGGTATCGGTGCTCAGCCGCAACACCCAGGGCGTCCGCCTGATCAAACTGAGCCAGGAAGACGAACGGCTTGTCGGCGTCGAGCGAATCGCCGATACCGGTGAAGAAGATCTGGAAGACCTTGAAGTCACCACGCTTGATACCGATTCGGCATCTGACGCGAGTGACCGAGGGGAGGCGGGGGCCGGCGACAGCGGCACGGATGAGGAATAAGGCTGTCCGTCCATGACGGATAGGCCTTGAGCAGAAAGAGATCAGCAGGCGATGAGCAGGGCATATAACTTTTGTGCGGGTCCGGCAACACTGCCGGAGCCGGTACTGGCGCAGGCACGTGATGAGATGCTGGACTGGCGTGGAACCGGCATGTCGGTGATGGAAATGAGCCATCGCAGTGACGAGTTCCAGTCGATTGCTGACACCGCCGAACAGGATTTCCGGGACCTGGCCGGCGTATCGGACGACTACGCTGTCCTGTTCATGCAGGGCGGCGCCAGCAGTCAGTTCGCCACGGTGCCGCTGAACCTGCTGGGGGACAAAACCTCTGCCGACTACGTCAACACCGGTATCTGGTCCAAAAAGGCGATTGCCGAGGCCCGCCGCTATGGTGACGTGAACGTGGTTGCCAGTGGCGAAGACAGCGGTTTCACCGATATTCCGGACCTGTCCGACTGGCAGGTAGACCCGGAAGCGGCGTACCTGCATTACACGCCCAACGAAACCATTGGCGGTCTGGAGTTCGACTTTATTCCTGATAGCGGTTCCGTGCCGCTGGTGGCGGACATGTCTTCCACCATTCTGTCGCGCCCGCTGGACGTCTCCCGTTTCGGTCTGATCTATGCCGGCGCCCAGAAGAATATCGGCCCCTCCGGGCTGGTGGTCGTCGTGGTGCGCAAAGACCTGCTGGGCAAGGCCCGTTCGATCATTCCCACCATGATGGATTATCAGGTGACGGCCGAGAACGGCTCCATGTACAACACGCCCTCGACCTATTCCTGGTACCTGGCCGGGCTGGTGTTCCAGTGGCTGAAGGGACAGGGGGGAGTCGAGGCGATGGGCCGGGTTAACGCGCGCAAGGCCGACAAGCTCTATCAGTTTATCGATCAGAGTGCGTTCTACGCCAATCCCATCCGTCCGCGTTACCGGTCCTGGATGAACGTTCCGTTTACCCTGGCTGATGATGGTTTGAATGGCGCCTTCCTGGCTGGCGCGGAGGCGCGGAAACTTCTGAACCTGAAAGGCCATCGTTCAGTGGGCGGTATGCGTGCAAGTATTTACAACGCCATGCCGGAAGCGGGCGTCGATGCCCTGATCGACTACATGGTGCACTTCGAGAAGGAACGGGCCTGACTATGACTGATAAGCGGCCCCGGACCGATGAGCCGACCCGCCTTGGCGAACTGCGGGAAGAAATCGACAGACTTGACGGTCAGATCATGGATCTGATCAGCGCCCGTGCCCGCTGTGCCCAGGAAGTGGCTGAGGTCAAAACGGCCGCGCATCCCGGCGAGGACGTGTTCTTCTACCGGCCCGAACGGGAAGCCCAGGTGCTGCGTCGGATCAAGGACCGCAATCCGGGCCCATTGTCCGGGGAAGAGATGGCCCGCCTGTTCCGTGAAATCATGTCCGCCTGCCTGGCCCTGGAAAAGCCTATGCACATCGCGTTTCTGGGTCCGTTAGGAACATTTACCCAGGCCGCGGCACTGAAGCATTTTGGCCATTCGGTGGTGAGCGTACCGCTGCCCGCGATTGACGCGGTATTCCGCGAAGTGGCGTCCGGTGCGGCCCACTATGGCGTGGTCCCGGTGGAGAACTCCACGGAAGGCATGATCAACCATACCCTTGACATGTTCATGTCCTCACCGCTGAAAATCTGCGGTGAAGTCCAGTTACGGATTCATCACCACCTGTTGACGGCGCCGGAGACCGATGCCCAGAAGATTACCCGGATCTACTCGCACCAGCAGTCGTTTGCCCAGTGCCGGCAATGGCTCGATGCACACCGTTATGGCGTTGAGCGAGTTGCCGTCAGTAGTAATGCCGAGGCGGCGCGGCGGGCAGCCGCAGAACCGGGAACCGCCGCTGTGGCCGGGGATATGGCGGCCGAACTCTATGGCCTGACCACGCTGGCGTATAACATCGAGGATCGTCCGGATAACACCACCCGCTTCCTGATCGTCGGACGAGAGGCGGTCAGCCCCAGCGGTCACGATAAAACGTCCATTCTGGTTTCCATGCGGAACAAGCCAGGGGCCCTGTACCAGTTGTTGGAACCCTTCCACCGTGAGGGGCTGAGTCTGACCCGTATTGAAACCCGGCCATCACCGAGTGGTACCTGGGCCTATGTGTTCTACATCGACTTTGAGGGCCATATGGATGAACCTCAGGTCAGCGAAATCTTGTCGGAAATCGAAGACGAAGCTGTTGAGCTCAAGCGATTGGGTTCTTATCCGGTGGGCGTCCTCTGAGTTGCCGATTGTCGTCCAGGTCAAGGGTCGGGCCACCGGCCATGGGGATTGTCACGATGTCGATTGATTACCAGCAACAGGCAGTCGCCGGCGTCCGGGCGCTGATGCCCTATCAGCCCGGCAAGCCGATTGACGAACTGGCGCGCGAGTACGGTCTGGACCCGCAGGCGATTATCAAACTGGCCAGCAACGAAAATCCGCTTGGTCCGAGCCCGGTGGCCATGCAGGCGGCGCGGGGCGCGCTGGACGACCTTTGCAGGTACCCCGACGGTAACGGCTTTGCGCTCAAATCAGCACTGGCCGAACGGCTGGCGGTAGTGCCGGGCCAGATTACCCTGGGAAACGGCTCCAACGATGTGCTGGAGGTGATCGCCCGTGTGTTTGCCGGTCCCGGCGACGAGATTGTTTTCTCCCAGTATGCGTTTGCGGTTTATCCCATTGTGACCCAGGCTATTGGTGCCCACGGGGTCCAGGTGCCGGCCCGGGACTGGGGTCACGATTTGACCGCGATGGCAGCAGCTATCACCGAGCAGACCCGGCTGGTGTTTGTGGCCAACCCCAACAATCCCACAGGCACAGTGTGTCCGCTGACGGACATTGAACATTTCCTCAACCAGGTACCGGAACGGGTGCTGGTGGTCCTTGATGAGGCCTACTGTGACTATCTGACCGGCGACGATGAGCCGGACGCCAGCCTGCCGCTGCTTGCGCGTTTCCCCAACCTTATTATCACCCGTACCTTTTCCAAGGCCTGGGGGCTGGCAGCCCTTCGCGTCGGTTACGCGCTGTCCTCTGCGGAGATCGCCGATCTGCTGAATCGCGTGCGGCAACCGTTCAATGTTGATTCGGTGGCGCTGGCCGCCGCAACCGCGGTACTGAGTGACCATGAGTATCTGCAGCGGGCCTGTGCCGTGAATCGGGAAGGTATGACGCAACTGGAGCAGGGCTTCAGGCGGCTGGGGTTGGCATTCATTCCCTCCGCCGGCAATTTTATTGCGGTTGACGTGGGCGATCAGGCCGGCGCCATCTACCAGCAACTGCTGGCCCGGGGCGTGATTGTGCGCCCGATCGCGGCCTACGGCATGCCGAATCACTTGCGGGTCACGGTCGGTCTGGCCGACGAAAACGAGCGCTTCCTCGACGCACTCGGGCAGGCGATGGCTGACTGCCGTGTCTGAACAGCCGATTTTGTTTAACCGGGCCGCCGTTATCGGCCTGGGCCTGATTGGTGGCTCGCTGGCCAGCGCGATTCGCCAGCATGGCCTGGTCGGCCGTGTGATCGGTGTGGACCAGAATCCGGAGTCCTGCGCCCTGGCGGTGAGTCATGGCATTATCGACGAGGCAGCTGAAACACTGGCAGGCGCTGTAACGGGTGCGGATCTGGTGGTGCTGGCCGTTCCGGTCAGGGCGGTGGAACAGGTGCTGGTGTCGATCCGTGCGCATCTCGATTCCGCTGTGCTGCTGACCGATGTCGGCAGCACCAAGGCGGGTTTTGTGGCGGCGGTTGCGACCGTATTTGGGGACTGCCCGCCCTTGGTCATACCCGGTCACCCGATCGCCGGCTCCGAGAAAAGCGGGATCCTCGCGGCTAACCCTGCGCTGTTTGACGGTCACAAGGTGATTCTTACGCCGCCGGATGAAGCGGACCCGGTCCGCCTTTCACAGCTACGCGCGCTCTGGGAAGGGTGTGGCGCCACGGTACTGACCATGACGGTGGCCCGGCACGACGAGGTACTGGCGGCAACCAGCCATCTCCCGCATCTGATTGCTTTTTCGCTGGTGGATACACTGGCTGGTGAAGACAACAACATGGAGATTTTCCGGTATGCGGCTGGCGGGTTCCGTGACTTCACCCGGATTGCCGCCAGTGATCCAGTCATGTGGCACGATATCTTTCTCTCCAATCAACAGGCGGTGCTTCGGGTGATCGATCATTTCACCCACGATCTGGATCAGCTGCGCGAGGCGATTGCCAATCAGGACAGCGCCACGCTGCTGCGGGTTTTCAGTCGCGCCAAGGCGGCGCGTGAACATTTTTCCAAGATGCTCTCAGGACAGGCTTACGTGACAAACAACAGTGCTAAACAGGTCAGGTTCCGTCTTCAGCCCGGTGGCGCGATTACCGGTGATATTCGGGTGCCGGGTGACAAATCCATGTCTCATCGCTCGATTATGCTGGGTGCGCTGGCTGACGGAACCACCGAGGTCAAAGGTTTCCTGGAGGGTGAGGATAGCCTTGCGACCCTCCAGGCATTTCGGGATATGGGGGTCACCATTG
>JASBRL010000158.1 GCA_030149475.1 Marinobacter sp. | reverse complement strand
CCGCCTGGCATTATATCAAAGAGGGATGGGCACTTCGTCCTGCCTGAACCAGCAAGCGAGACTGTGGCGGGTGCGGCGCACAGTCAGAACCTCGTGGGGAATTTCTTCACTCATGAACAGAACCACCCGGCCGAGTGTCGGCAGTACGGTACCGCAGATTTCGTTGGAATTGGCGCGGCTGAATATCTGCAGCGCACCACCGTCGGCGGCGAGCCAGTCATCGTTCAGATAAAGTACCAGGCTGACCACCCGTGACGCGCGCCCACGAAAGCTGTCGATGTGCTTGCGGTAAAAGGCGCCAGGCTCATAGGTGGCATAGTGGCATTCAAACCGTCTCAAACCCAGGAAGAGTCGCTGATTCAGGCCCTCGCGGATCTGTTCCAGACACCGGAACAGGCGTGCCTGGGTGGGCGTTTCGCCCTGCAGCCAGGCAATCCGGTCCCGACGAATGGATGGATCACGTGCGGCGCCCGCGCCCCGGCCTATACCGGCCATTTTCATCGCATTGTTGTGGTGCAGAACAGACACTTCAGACTGCAAACCTGCCAACAGTTCGTCAGTCTGTAACCCCCGGAAATCCCGGCTGACCCAGCCGGACCCGGTCAGGCCTGCGGCTAACTCGTCCAGGCAGATTTCGTCAACAACCCTGTAATCCGCGGCCAATGGTGAGACAGTCGGAATAAGGGGGACGACTTCAGGTAACACGGGTGCATTCAAGCGAGGATTCTCCGTTCAACAGAACTCAAGTCTAATCGCATTAGAACTGGACGGGCAGGCTTTATTTACGTTAAAGATACGGACATACCGACACTCAGGAAGTATCGGGACGGCACATCCTGCTTTCTTCAGCAATCCATGAGGTGTTTTTTGACAACGACTCCAGGCCAGTGGTCTTTTACGCGCTGGACAACGGTTGGCCAGCTTGAGGCTCTTGAAGTGCACCACCCGCTTTTCAGCGCCCGCCTGTTTTTACAGGGCGCCCACCTGACCCACTTCGCCCCGGCCGGCGACTCAAGTTGGCTGTGGGTCAGCGACACCGCCCGCTACGAAACCGGCAGAGCGATTCGGGGCGGTATCCCCGTATGCTGGCCCTGGTTCGGGGCACGTGACCGCAACCCCGCGCAGGTACGCAAGCGAATCAGAGCGGACAACGCCCACGGCTTTGCGAGGACGGAGGTCTGGAAACTGGAAGATGTTCGAGAGACTGCGCATGAAGTTGAAATCAGCCTGTCGCTCGATGCCAATCGCGATTTCAGTGACCGCTGGCGCGGCCATGCCTGGGTGCTGCTGACTTTTCATTTCTCTGTAGCCGGCTGCCAGTTGGCACTGACGACCACCAACGCAGATCGCGGACCGATGGCCTACACCCAGGCACTGCATACCTACCTACCCACCTCAGACATTACCAAAACCCGGGTATTGGGCCTGGAGGGTGCACAATACATCGATACACTGGAGAACTGGACGACGTATACCCAGCAAGGGCCCGTGGTTTTCGACGGTGAAACCGATCGCATCTACGAGTCCGGGGAGCCATTAACCATCACCACACCGCAGGGCCGACGCCATCTTACCTCTTCCGACAGCGATTCCACCGTGGTCTGGAATCCCGGGCCGGACAAGGCCCGCCAGCTTTCGGATTTTCGGGATGATGCCTGGCGCACCATGCTGTGTGTGGAGACCGCCAACGCCGCCAATGACTACCAGGTTGTTAACGAGGGCCAGAGCAAAACCCTGGCACTGATGTTAAGACGGGCTTGACATGAGCCCGTGCCCCACGCGTTGACGAACGTTATACTGACTATCCGGGCGACACTGTAGCCGGAAGGGTGCAACTGAGGATTGCCAATGAGTGTGATGTCACGACTTAAAACAAGGTTCTTGCCGCCATCACTGGAAGAGCACATCGCCCGCATACGCAAACCGATCGGGAGCCTTGGTTATGACCCCTGGGGTTACAACAACGAGGTGGTCAAACTCGGCTATGCCCTGACCCGTCAACTCTATGAAAAATACTTCCGGGTGTCGGCTAACGGCGTCGAAAAGGTACCGACAGAGGGACCGGTGCTCATCGTTGCCAATCACAGCGGCCAACTGCCCCTTGATGGCCTGCTGATTGCCTATGCCCTTGCCTCCCGGGAACAGGAGCCCCGCATGCCACGGGCAATGATCGAACGGTTTTTCCCGACCGTGCCGTATCTTGGCAATCTGCTGAATGAGGTGGGCGCCGTGCTGGGTGATCCCACCAACTGCGCCAAAATGCTGGCCAATAACGAGGCGGTGATTGTTTTCCCTGAAGGCATTCGAGGCTCCGGGAAGCTTTACAGGGATCGCTATCAGCTAAAGCGATTCGGTAACGGCTTCATGCATCTGGCGATGAAATACGGCGCCACCATTGTGCCCGTTGGTGTGGTGGGCTGTGAGGAAACGATCCCGGCTATCGCCAACATCAAACCACTCGCCAATGTCCTCGGCATTCCCTATGCTCCGGTCGCTCTGCCCGTGGTATTTCCCGCCAAAGTACATCTGAATTTCGGCGACCCGCTAACCTTCGACAACACCGAAATTCCCGAAGAACTGGTCATCGAGCGGGTTGAGCAGGTCAAAGCCACGATCAGTAACCTGATCGACAAAGGTCTCAGCGAAAGGAAAAGACTGTTCTGATGAACAAGGAAAACAGACCTCACATACTGATTACCGGTGCGGCCGGCGCACTCGCCCGGCAGGTCATCAACCGGTTACGGGATCATTGTGACCTGGTCGCAGTCGACTTCCGGGAACAGGTCTATCTGGGCGACGATATCCCCAGCTATCGAATCGACCTCAACAAGCGCGTGTTCGAAGACCTGTTCCGGCGCTATGAGTTTGACAGCGTGATCCATCTGGGGCGGATCATGTCGAGTCAGGAAACCCGCATGCGGCGCTACAACGCCAATGTTCTGGGCACCCAGAAACTGCTGGATCTCAGCCACAAATACGGCATCGGACATGTGGTCATTCTGTCCACGTATCATGTATACGGAGCCGTAGCCTACAACCCCGCACTCATCGACGAGAGCGCCCCATTGAAGGCTGCCGGCCTGAGCATGGACCTGATCGACTCAGTGGAACTGGAGAATCTGGCCAACATCTACCTGTGGCGATTCCCGGACCTGAACATCACCATCCTCAGACCCTGCAATATCGTCGGGCCCGGGGTACGAAACTCCATGAGCACGCTTCTGGGCAGTGAGCGGGCACCGGTGCTGGCCGGATTTTCGCCGATGATGCAGTTTATCCACATCGACGACATGGCTGACGCAATCGTACTGGCGTATCAGCACAAGCACAAAGGCATCTACAATGTCGCCCCGGACGACTGGGTCGCCTATCAACATGCTCTGCGGCTCAGTGACTGCAAGCGCATACCGGTACCGTCCATTCCCCCGGTGTTACCGCGTACCATCCTCAGGCTGCTGCAACTGAAAAGTTTTCCCTCGTATCTGATGGATTTTTTCAAATACCCGACTGTGGTGGACGGCCGCCTGTTTGCCAGAACCTTTGAATTCAGGCCCGGGCGACCATTAAAAGACATTTTCCGGTTCTACCGGGAGAACAAAAAACCGATATAACCGCCACCGGCAAACCCCGGAGCGCACCGCTCACCCAACCGGCGACGGCGTATCACAGGATGTGATGTTTAATGGTCATGAACATTAGCCTGATCAGTCATTCGGCATCGGCGCTGGCGTTTTTGCTGCTGGCGATTCTCATCGGAACGCGTTATCTGCGACGCTACACCGATCGTGCTCTGCTGCTGGCTTCCATCGTCTCGGCCATCTGGGCCTCGTCACTGGTTGCCCAGTCAATCTGGGACCAGCCGCCGTTCTTCATTCGCTACCTGATCGAACTGCTCAGGGATGCGAGCTGGATCGCGGTACTCTTCGCGTTGGTCCGGGACGCCTCCCGCACCACCGAGATTACCGGCCGCATCCGCGACATCCTCGGCATCACCAGTGTGGTACTGCTGCTGGGGCTGCTGACCTGCGGCGCGCTGGAATATCTCTTCGATCTGCAACTGCTCAATGGCAAAACCAAGCTGATGGGGCAGATTGCACTGTCACTTCTGGGCATCAGCCTGGTGGAACAGATCTGGCGAAACTCCATCTCCTTCGGGCGATCCAGCGTCAAGTATGTCTGCATCGGGGTTGCCACCCTCTTCGCCTTCGATTTCCTGATGTACACGGACGCCCTGCTGTTTGGAAAACTGTCGTCCGCGTTCTGGAACGCCCGCGGCGGGGTCAATGCCCTGCTCGTCCCCCTGTTCGCGGTGAACATGCTCAATACCCGCAAGCAACCGGTAGAGTTTCAGCTCTCCCGGAACGCCATTTTCCACGCCGGGACCTTGATCTTTGCCGGGTTTTATCTGTTGTTTGTGGCGGCGGGCGGTTACTACATACGCACTCTCGGCGGCGACTGGGGCGAGGCGTTGCAGGTCCTGATCTTCACAATTCTGGTCACCTTTCTCGTCACTCTGCTGATGTCGACCCGGTTTCGCGCCCGACTGATGGTGCTTATCAGCCAGAACTTTTTCGACTACAAATACGATTACCGGGAAGAGTGGCTGAAAATGACCCAGGTATTCGCCAACCTTTCCGACGACCCACCGCTGCCGGAACGGGTTATTCGCATTCTGGCGGGCCTGGTCGAAAGCACTGCGGGCGCTCTATGGGTTCGGGACGAGCACGGTAACTTTGTGCTGCACACCACAGTTAACCTGACCGCGCCCCGCCACACCATGATCGACAATCAGTCTGAACTCGTCCGGTTTTTCAGGCAGCGCGAGTGGATCATCGATCTGCGTGAGTACCGGGGAGACCCGATCCGTTACAACCTGCTGGAAATACCCGACGCCGTGCTGCGGTTTGCGGATGGCTGGCTGATCATCCCGATGTATCTCGGCGACGATCTTTACGGTATTGCCCTCGTGGGAGAGCCCTACGCCAAAGTTGAGCTGAACTGGGAAAACTTCGATCTTGTGCGCGTGGTGGCCCGCCAGACCTGTAACCTGCTGGCGCAGGCAGACGCCCAAAGCCGGTTATCCCGGGCCATGCAGTTCGAGGCGGTCAGCAAAGCTTCTGCGTTTATGGTGCACGACCTGAAAACGCTGATCGCACAGTTGTCGCTGCTGGTCAAAAACGCCCACAAACACCGGGATAACCCCGAGTTCATCAACGACATGATCCACACCACAGACCACGCCGCCAAAAAAATGAGCAACCTGGTGGATCACATTCGCAAACCGGCTGATGCAGATGCCCAGACTCAGCCGGTGGATCTTTACGAGATGGTCACTCAGTTGGCCAGTCACTACAGCCGGCGCATGCCAAAACCCATGGTCGAAGGCCCGTCGGACCCGGTTATTGTGAAGGCCGAACCGGACCAGTTGCGCAGTATACTGGGCCACCTCATACAGAACGCCCAGGACGCCACATCGCCGGACGGCGACGTGACGCTGACACTGAAAACCGCCAGTGGCAACGTCGTGCTGTTTATTCAGGACAGCGGAACCGGCATGACCGAAGAGTTTATCCGGATGCAGCTCTTCGAGCCGTTTGAAAGCACAAAGGGTCTGACCGGCATGGGTATCGGCGCCTATCAGGCCCGGGAGTACGTCCGCGAGCTGGGCGGCAATATCGACGTCACGAGCGAGCCCGGAGTCGGCTCCTGTTTCTCCATTCGATTCCCCCTCCTCCGGCAAGCAGAGGGGGATGCGGTGATGTCCGTAGAACCGGTAGCCGATGAGCGGGAAAATACTTCCGATTACGACATGCCCGAGAGAAACAGAGGTCACGGCCCGCCCCCTTAGATCTGCCAAATTATTGACACATCCGGATTCCAACGAAAATCCGGATTGAAAAACGTCATATATCAGTTAAAAATCGAGCTATAGTATATACATGACGAAGACACTATTAACTAACGGCTGATCCGGGATCAACCTGCATCCCGAATCAGTACCATCGAAAGGGCCACTAAAAAAGAAAGGGCTCTCAGCGCCCGGCAGGACAACACCAGGTGATCGATATACTTCTGGCTGCCGCGTTTTGCTGCAAAGATTAAAAGGACTTAAGTGCTGTGACAAAACAACTACTGATTGTGGAGGACGATCCCGGGCTTCAGAGCCAGATGAGGTGGTGCTTCAGTAGTGATCTTGAGGTCGCTGTCGCCAATGACCGGGAATCGGCGCTAGCCGCAGTGCGCCGCCTGGAACCCGATGTAATTACCCTCGACCTGGGTCTGCCGCCCGACCCCGGCGGCGCATCCGAAGGCTTTGCCCTGCTGGAGGACATTCTGCGCCTGTCCCCGCAAACCAAGGTCATCGTTGTCACCGGCCGGGAGGATAAGGAGAATGCCGTCAAGGCCATCGGCATGGGAGCCAGCGACTTCTACCAGAAACCGCTCGATGCCGACATTTTGATATTTGTTGTCAATCGCGCCCTTCGTCTTGCCGAACTGGAGCGCGACAATCGTGAGTTGTCACGGCACCGCAATGGCACCAACATCAAAGGCATCGTTGCCGCCAGCCCACAGATGCTCACCGTATGCCGTACAATCGAAAAAGTCGCCCCGGCCGACATCACCACACTGATAACCGGCGAAACCGGTACCGGCAAGGAACTGCTTGCGCAGGCCCTGCATGATCTCAGTCACCGCGCTGACAAACCGTTTGCCGCCATCAACTGCGCCGCCATCCCGGAAAACCTGCTGGAAAGCGAACTGTTTGGCTACGAGAAAGGCGCATTCACCGGCGCTACACAGAACAAAAAAGGCAAGATCGAAACCGCCAACGGCGGTACCCTGTTTCTGGACGAAATCGGCGATATGCCGATGGCCCTGCAGGCCAAGCTGCTTCGCTTCCTCCAGGAACGGACAGTTGACCGGGTGGGCAGCGTCAAGCCGATTCCGGTAGACGTTCGTGTGGTCTGCGCGACTCACCGTGATGTACAGCAACTGGTCAGCAGTGGCGACTTCCGGGAAGACCTGTATTACCGGGTCAGCGAAGTGACATTAGAGGTACCTGCCCTGCGCGACCGGGACGGCGACGCCATTGTCATTGCCCAGTCCCTGCTGAAAAGCCTGGGCAGACAGATGGACCGGACCCAGCTGAGCTTCGCCGACGATGCCGTCAAGGCCATCAGCGCCTACAGCTGGCCGGGCAATGTCCGGGAAATGATCAACAAGGTCAAGCGGTCGATCATCATGGCCGATGGCAAGCGGGTGACTGCAAATGACCTGGAACTGGACTGCGATCAGTCGTTTACCGATACCCTGTTAAACCTTCGTCAGGTTCGGGAAGTGGCGGAAAAACAAGCCATTGTGCAGGCTTTGCAAACAAGCAATTACAATATGGCCCATGCCTCACGGCTGCTGGGTGTTACCCGTCCTACCCTCTATAACCTGACGGATAAATACAGGATTGAAACGTCTCCCGAGGCCTCAAGTATCTGACCCAGTCCGGGAAGCAACCAGGCAGTCGGGAAGACCCCAACGTGAAAACAAGGAATCGGGTATCATGAAGTCATTTCCAATCGTTCGCGCCGCACTGCTCAGTCTCGTAATCAGTATCAGCCTGGTTGGCTGCAGCGACGACAAAGAAATGAGTCAGGAGGAAATCCAGTACCTGAGCCATATCGATCAGGCTCATTTCTTCCAGCGCCAGGGCGAACTTAAAGCCAGTACCCTCGAGGCCCGCAGCGCCAAAGACCTCCAGCCCCACGCCGCCGAACCCTACTTTATCATTGTCGATAACCTGTTGACCGCAGGCGATGCGGTGAACGCAGAACGTCAGATCAACAAACTGGCCGATCGTTTCGAACAGGAAAAAATGGATGATGCCACCCGCAACAGGATCAGCCTGATCCGGGCCAAAGCCAGACTGATGCAGGCCAGGTTCAAGGCAGCCCTTACCACGCTTGACGATATAACCAACCCGGACCGCCCGCAAAAACTGCAAGCGGCGCTCCTGAAGGGCGATATTCTGCTCGCCAGCAAACAACTCAATGAGGCCGAGAAGGCCTACGCGAATGCCAGATCAATTGACGACAAGGCCATCAAGGCCTATGTCGGGCTTTCGCGGGTTGCTTATGCCCGCAAACAGACGGACAAGGCCCAGTCGCTGATTGACGAGGCGGCCGGAATTGATAAGTCCGACCCGGAACTCTGGCTGTGGCGAGCCCAGTTTGCCCAGGCCAACCAGCAGTGGGGAAAGTCCGAAGATGCCTACATCCGGGCCCTCGAAGACATCGGCCAGTATGACATCATGACCTACCGGAAGTATGAGACTATTTCGGCACTGATTCAGGTTCTCCGGGAGCAAGGCAAAACCTCCGAAGCCTTTGTGTACGAGGAAATTCTGGCCAAATCCGCCCCCGGCACCATCAAGAGTAACCTGGCAGCTGCCCGCAAGGCCTATAATGAAGGCGATCTGGCCGGCTCCGCACGGTATCTCGAGGAAATTCTGTCGCAGGCACCGAACCACGAGCAGAGCGCATTATTGCTGGGCATGATCCGATTCCGTCAGGGCCGGACCGAAGAGGCAGAAAAACTTCTGGCCCCATTGGTCGACACAGAGAACTCGGAAGTGGCGTCAAAACTGCTGGCGGCAACCAAAATCCAGCTGCATCAGCCTGCTGAAGCGCGCAAAATCCTTGACAACCTCACCAATAAACAGACTGACCCCGGTATTCTCGCCCTGGTAGGCGTGGCTGCTCTTGCAAGCGGAGACCAACAGGGAGGCGAGGCCTACATCGAAAAATCGCTGGAGCAGAACCCCGACAACCTGAGTCTCCGTCTGCGTTATGCCCGATATCTGCTCCAGAGCGGACAGACCGATGCCGCCATCGCGCAGGCCAGCAAGGCGGTCAAGCTGAAACGCGACTCCACCGAGGCAAGAGTGATGGTCATTCAGGCACACCTGGCCGCCAAGGACGTCAATTCTGCGACCGAGACAGCCAACGCCTGGGTCAAGGAACAACCGGACAGTGTGGCTGCCCGGATTACCCGCGGTCAGATCGCCCTGCAACAGAACGACCCCGACGAAGCGCGAAAGTATTTCAGTGAAGCTGCCAGCATGGCTCCGGACGACCCCGCTCCGGTGATTGCCCTGGCAAACCTCGCCCGTCATCAAAACAATCAGACTGAAGCCGTCAGACAATTCAGAAAAGCCGTTAAAATAGCACCCGATAACCGGGACGCGCTGCGTGGGCTGACTTCCTTGCTGACGCCACGGGACACCGTCAAATTTCTGAAAGAGATTCTGAAGGAAAAGCCCAGGGCCAACGGACCCAGGCTGGTCCTGCTGGAAGCCGCGCTGATTGACGACAACCACGATGAGGCGGACAGATTAACAGCCACCCTGCTTGAGCCGGAAGCCCTCAATGCTCCCTCAAAACTGTCGCCGGCTGTGGCCAACGTCTACAACAACGCAGCCAAACAGGCCATTCAGGCCGACCAGCCAGACAAGGCCCGGGACATTCTCAACCGGGCCCGTACACTGTTCCCCGATGATGAAAACATAGCACTCCAGGCCACCGCGCTGGCGTTCAGCTCGGACCGGAAAAAAGAGGCCAGAGACATCCTGCAGGAAACCAAGCTCAAGCACCCCGAGTCCGCCCGGCCCTTTCTTGTTGAGGCTGGTTATCTCTCCCAGCAGGGCCGTCATAAAGAGGCCGCTGAACTTTACCAACTGGCCCTGAACAAGCATCAGGATATCGCCACGGAAATCCGCTACGCCCAGTCGCTTCAGCGTGCCGGACAGCCCGCCAAAGCCATTGAAGCGTTGACTAACGCTCTGAAGACTTTCCCGGGCGACCCCAAGCTTAACCTGGTGCTCGCACTCGCCTACCAGTCCAACAACCAGTCAGCCGAAGCGACGGCTGCGTATGAAGCCGTGATCAACAAAGAGCCGAACAATACCATCGCACTGAACAACCTGGCCTGGATGTATCAGCAATCCAAAGATCCACGGGCACTGCCTACTGCCGAGAAAGCCTACAGCATCAGCCCAGACTCAGCGGCTATTGCCGATACCTATGGCTGGATACTGTTCAATGACGGCAAGCACGACAAGAGCGTGCCGGTACTGGAGAAAGCCTATAAGCTCCAGCCCGAAGCGAAAGAAATAGCTCTTCACCTGGCCGAAGCCTATAAAGCCGTTGGCAAAGAAGGCAAAGCCAAGGGTGTACTGGAAAAAATGTAGTCGCCCGGTTCCAATGGGCGCCGTTGGCGCCACCCCCTCTCCCCAACCCTCTCCC
>JASBRL010000154.1 GCA_030149475.1 Marinobacter sp. | reverse complement strand
AGCGGGTCGTACAGCGACCAAAGCACCTCCCCCAGCAACAGATCCTTGTTGCCAACCCAGCGAAACAGCGTGGCGCGCCCGATGCCGAGCTCCTCGGCCAGTGACGCCAGGTGTATGCGTTCGCCTTTCAGCCAGTGCTGGCGGGCCTTGTTAAAGGCATCAACAGGTGTTGATCGCGTTAGCGCCTGGCCCGATTGGTGAATGGTCTGTGACGTTGGTCTGGTGATATCCGCCAAAACAGCCCCTTTTGTGGATTATTGTTCAGTCAGCACGTCCTGAAGTGTGCGTCAGTCCCGACTTCAGTTCCAGTGCTTTTCGCCCCTCAGCCTCTGCGCCATCACGCTGATCACGATCACGGCACGGCCATTGGCACTCCATTCTGCTATCATAACGATCACTTCCTCAACGTGAGTAAACTGTGCCGGCCTTTGCATGACTTGCGGACGCTGATACAGGCCCATCGACAGCCAGGTCCGCCGACTATGACCGTATTTATTGGTGCATTGTTTCTCTGCTGTCTGACGACCTTTCCGGTCGCCGTTTACGCGTTCCGGCGACAGCACATACCGGGCGCCTTCGCCATGGGGGTCATGATTCTCGGGGTCAACTGGTGGACCCTGGCGTATGCGCTGCAACTGACCGCGGACCAGTTTCCCGGGGTCATGCCTGCGCTTTCCGGGGACCCGCTGTTCTGGTTCAAGAGTCTGTTTATCGGTGTCGTCGTGATTCCGCCGGCCTATCTGGTCTTCGTTCTGCAATACACCGGATACCGGCGGCAGATCAGTCGCCGGGTATTATTGGCACTTTCGGTCTTCCCGGTGCTGATCCTGCTGGGGATCGCCACGGACCCCTGGCATGACCTGTTTCTCGATGGCTTCCGGTTGAATCAGGGGCGGTCGTTCATCGGTGGCCCGTTGTTCTGGTTTCACTCCGGCTATTCGTACCTCCTGATACTGACGGCCGATATCCTGCTGCTGCGGTTTGTGCTGACGGCGTCGCCCATGCTGCGAAAACAGGGACTACTGCTTTTATTGGGTGCTGTTATGCCCACGGTGGCCAATCTGCTGACCATCAGTCACGCGCTGCCGGCGCCCCTGGAGGACCTGGATATCTCGCCATTCGGCTTCCTGTTGCTGGTCTCGGTGATGTTCTACAGCATCCGGCGGGAGGGTTTCCTGACCCTGATGCCCATTGCCCGGTCCACGATTGTCGATCGCATCCAGGACGGCGTTGTGGTGACCGACGAGCAACAGCGCCTGGTGGATTTGAATCCCGCCGCCCGCAGGCTTTTCCTGCCGTCCGGTGACGCCTTTCGCGCCGGTACACCAGTGGCTGATATCCTGCCGGAACTGGCCGCCATGGCGCTCACCAACGATACCACGGACTGCGAACTCGAACTTGACCGGGGGGGTCGCCGTATCTCGCTGAGTGTCCAGCGCACCGGGCTGCAGGATCAGCGTGGAAGAGAGCGCGGGCAAATTTATGTGCTGCGTGATATCAGCGGATTGAAACACATCGAAGCGGATCTCCGGCATCAACTGGAACAGAACGAGCGATTGCGTCAGGCCCTGCGGGAGGAGGCAATCCGCGACCCGTTGACCGGCCTGTTTAACCGGCGCTGGCTGGAGCCGACCCTCGACCGGGAACTGGCCCGGGCCAGTCGGGATGGCACACCGTTATCGCTTTGTGTGCTGGACCTGGATCACTTCAAGCAGATCAATGACCGCTTCGGGCATGGCGTGGGAGACACCATACTGGTGGCCCTGGGCCAGGCAATGGTCGCTGGAAGCCGCGAAATGGATGTGGCCTGTCGCTTCGGAGGCGAAGAATTTGTGCTGATCATGCCGATGGCGACTGATGAGCAGGCGCATACCCGCGTGACACAGTTGTTGAGCCGGTTTCGTCAGTGTGATTTCCGCCCGGAGGGGCCACAGCATGTGACCTTCTCGGCCGGCATCGCCATGGTGTCCGGCCGCCATCCTGATCGCAAGGCCCTGTTTCAGGCCGCCGATGAAGCACTTTATGAGGCCAAGGCCGCGGGTCGCAACCAGGTTATGGTGGCCGCCGCTGACGGTGCCCGGACATTGACAAAGACCACGGTGTGACCGGAGTCGGTTGTCTCCGCAGCCGGTCACGGGTCCGGCGAGCGCATATCGCCTGAACCCATGAGGCAAGATTCCAGGGGTTTGGCTTTGTAAATTGTCAGCCGCTGATGAATAATGGAATCCAGTTTCAGCTAACAGAATAAACGATTCACTATTTGTAGTTTCAGGGGCGACTCAATGAAAACGCGCATCACCGAACTGTTCCAGATAGAGCATCCGATCATCCAGGGCGGCATGCACCATGTTGGCTTTGCGGAGTTGGCGGCGGCGGTATCCAACGCGGGTGGGCTGGGCATTATTACCGGGCTGACCCAGCCAACCCCCGACGATCTGGCGCGAGAAATTGCCCGTTGCCGGGAGATGACTGACAAGCCCTTCGGTGTGAACCTGACCTTTCTGCCTTCGTTCAAGGCACCGCCCTATCCGGAGTATATCGAGGCCATCATCGAGGGTGGCGTCAAGGCCGTGGAAACCGCCGGACGCAGTCCGGAGCAGTATATGCCGTCGTTGAAAGCCGCCGGCATCAAGGTGATCCATAAATGCACGTCGGTAAGGCATGCCCTGAAGGCCGAAAAGATCGGTTGTGACGCGGTGAGTGTGGACGGCTTTGAATGCGGCGGGCATCCCGGTGAAGACGATATCCCCAACTTTATTCTGCTGCCCCGTGCCGCGGAAGAGCTGACAATACCCTTCGTAGCGTCTGGCGGCATGGCTGATGGCCGCAGTCTGGTGGCGGCCATGGCTCTGGGCGCCGACGGGATGAACATGGGAACCCGGTTCATTGCCACCCGGGACGCGCCGGTCCATGAGAACGTCAAGCAGGCCATTGTTGCGGCGGACGAGCTTCAGACCCGGCTGATCATGCGAGGCCTGCGTAATACTGAACGGGTACTGAAGAATGCGGCGGTGGATGAAATTCTTCGCATCGAAGAAGTCCAGGGCGAAGCGCTGGGCATTGATGACATTCGTCATCTGGTGACGGGGGTGCAGGGTCGGAAAGTGCTGCAGGAAGGCCAGATGGACGCTGCCGCCTGGAGTTGCGGCATGGTCGC
>JASBRL010000120.1 GCA_030149475.1 Marinobacter sp. | reverse complement strand
CCATTGGCAACCAGTTGCCGGAACACTGATTTCCACTCCGCTGTTGACAGCTCCGTACCGATGCCAAAAGTAGAAACCGTGTGGTGTCCGGTTTGACGAATGCGCTCGTTGTCAGCACCTCGCAAAACGTCGATCAGGTAGGTGGCACCGAACCGCTGGCCGGTGCGGAAGACACAGGAAAGCGCCTTTTGTACGGCAACCGTGCCGTCCCAGGTCTGGGGCGGCGTAATACAGGTGTCACAGTTACCACAGGGTTGCTCGAGGGTGTCGCCAAAATAGCGCAGCAGCGCCTGGCGGCGGCAGGAAGTGACCTCGCACAACCCCAGCATGGCATCCATTTTTTGCCGTTCGAGTCGTTTGAAATGGTCGCTACCGGTAGAACTTTCCAACATTTGCCGCAGTTTGATCACATCCTGCAGGCCATATACCATCCAGGCGGTCGATGGATTCCCATCCCGTCCGGCACGACCGGTTTCCTGATAGTACGCCTCCAGGCTCTTCGGCAAGTCCAGATGCGCGACAAACCGCACATCGGGCTTGTCGATCCCCATGCCAAACGCAATGGTCGCCACAATGATAACCCCGTCTTCGCGCAGAAATCGCTCCTGGTTGCGGGCCCTTGTTTCCGCTGGCAGGCCCGCATGGTAGGGCAGAGCAGTATAGCCCTTCTGGCCCAAAAGCCGCGCCGTAGCATCGACCTTGTTGCGTGAAAGACAGTAAACAATGCCTGAATCGGTATTATGTTCAGCTTTAATAAAATCGACTAACTGCTTGTTGGCATTAATTTTTGGTTGGATTCGGTATTGAATATTCGGCCGGTCAAAACCACTGATGAAGTGGTGCGCATCGGTCAGCGACAGGCGCTCCGCAATTTCCTGCCGGGTACGCTCATCGGCGGTGGCGGTCAGGGCGATCCGGGGTACGTCGGCAAACCGTTTTGCCAGAATATCCAGGCCCAGGTAGTCGGCGCGGAAATCATGTCCCCACTGGGAGACACAGTGGGCCTCGTCAATCGCGAACAGCGAAACCGGCGAGCGGGCCAGAAGGTCCAGTGTTCGAGGCTGGAGCAGACGCTCGGGCGCACAGTAAAGAAGGTCCAGTTCCCCTGTCAACAGCGCATTTTCAGTGTCACGCGCATGTTGATAGTCCATCGTGGAGTTCAGAAATGCAGCCCGGACCCCCAGCTGTTTCAGTGCAGCGACCTGATCCTGCATCAACGCGATCAATGGAGATATCACCACCCCCGTACCCGGGCGCACCAACGCGGGCACCTGATAGCACAGGGATTTGCCCCCACCGGTCGGCATCAGCACCAGGGCATTTCCGCCGCCCACGATCACCCGGATCACATCCCCCTGAAGCGGCCGGAATTCATCATAACCAAAGACCTGGCGCAATACGGCTTCTGGCGGGCGAAGGTTGGAGGTGGGCATCGTGGGGCTGAGTTCTTGAAAATCCATCGGGGTAGATCCAGGTGTCGGGATGACAGAAGGTCGTGTATCAGGGAAGCGTCATGATACCAGAAACATTTCCCCGTTGGGCGAGCCCGAGGCGATGGGCATATGCATGCTCAACAGGTTACACTGAGCGGATTTTCGGGCGGTTCGCCCGCGTTCCACCAAAAAACAGGAAAAACATGCAGGAATTTGATGCCATTCGCCCCTATCAGGACGATGAAACCAGAGCCGCTTTGGCCAGATTGATAGGGGATGCCGAATTTCTGGAACTGGTCGGCCGCTTCAAGGCGCCCTGGCTGCTCCAGTGGGCACCGAAGCTGTTAAATCTATTTCTGAAACGCTGGCTCCAACGGGAATTTGGCGATATTGATCGTATCGACGGATTGCAGGCCCGGCTATACCATCTGGTGGAAGAACTGGTCCATAAGACCTGTAGTCGGGTGACCCACTCCGGCCTCGACGATCTGGACCGCAACATGGCCTATCTGTTTGTGTCCAATCACCGGGATATCGTGTTTGATCCGATGATTGTCAACTACCTGCTGTTTGGCCGCGGATTTCACACCACGCGCATCGCCATCGGGGATAACCTGCTGCAGAACCGCCTGTTCGCTGAAATGATGCGGCTAAATAAAAGTTTTGTGGTCAAGCGTAATATTTCCAGCCCCCGTGAAATGCGTGATACCTACATGACGCTGTCGTCGTTTATCAGCCATTCCATTGAGGATAACCACAGCATCTGGATTGCACAGCGCGAGGGTCGCGCCAAAGACGGAATTGATGGAACGGACCCGGCCATTGTCAAGATGTTCTATATGAGCCTCAAGAAGGCGGGGCTTGACTTTGCTGCAGGCATCAGCCAGTTGCGAATCGTGCCGGTATCGATCGCTTACGAGTACGATCCCTGCGATGTTGAGAAAGCTCGTGAGCTGGAAATCAGGGCGCGCACGGGGGAGTACAGGAAACAACCGACTGACGACACTGACCAGATTGTCAAGGGGCTGACCGGCTATAAAGGGCACGTACATGTGCACTTCGGACAGCCGATAACGGATGCCCCGGACACGCCGAAAGAGTTGGTCGAGCTAATTGATCGTGACATGCATCGCCACTACCATGTGCACGCATCCAACATTGCCGCATACGGACTGATGCCACAGGATGAAAGTGGTAGCACGTCGGTGAGCGAGTTGGTGGATTCCGCCGAAACCCTGTCGCCGCCGGAGATTGAAGCGGCAGAAGCCGAGCTGGAGCGGCGACTGTCGTCCTGCGACCCTGCTCTGCGACCGTTCTTGCTGGCGATGTACGGCAATCCTGTAATCAACGCACTGCGGGCGAGATAGGGCCGCAGCGCGTTGGCCGGACAACAGTCAGCGACGGTTGCGGGCGGCCTGTTCAAGGCAGTCCTGAGTAACACAGTCGCTCGAACTGCGCGACGACGCCTGAGAGACCTGGCTGTTGGCAGGCAGGCTGCGGGTGAGCCAGACATTGCCGCCGATTACTGTGCCTTTGCCAATGGTAATGCGACCGAGGATGGTCGCACCGGCATAAATCACTACATCATCTTCAACGATCGGATGGCGAGGTTCACCTTTCTTGAGTGATCCGGTCTCGTCTTCCGAAAAGCGCACAGCACCCAGCGTGACGGCCTGATAGAGTCTGACCCGGTTGCCGATAATGGCCGTCTCCCCGATGACCACACCGGTCCCGTGATCGATAAAGAATTCATCGCCAATGGTTGCACCCGGATGGATATCGATCCCCGTTGCTGAGTGTGCTTTCTCAGCAATAATGCGGGCCACCAGCGGCAGTCCGAGGCGATAGAACTCGTGGGCAACCCGATGATGGATGATGGCGAACACGCCGGGGTAGCAGATCAGCACTTCATCCACGCAGGTTGCGGCCGGATCGCCCCGGTATGCTGCAATCACGTCAAGGTCGAGTGCACGGCGGATACCCGGAAGACGCTGCGCGAAGGCCTGAATTGCCTTGTCAGCGTCCGTCGTGGGCTGTGCCCGTTTTTTTCCCTGATACCCGATTTCCAGCTTGATCTGGGTATGAAGCGCATTGAGCACGTTATCCAGCATATAGCCAACGTAAAAATCTTCCCCCTCTTTTTTCAGATCTGAGGGTCCGAGGCGCATTGGAAACAGTACACCGCACAGCGTATCCATGGCCTGATGGATAGCGTCGTGAGAGGGCAGTTCGCGACTGCCCAGTTCGAGTTCACGGCCCTGTTGCTCCCGCCAGTTATGGCGAGCTTCCCGCAGGCCCTCAATCACTGGGGACAACTGCCAATCAATGGTGACGGGGGCGGTATTCACCACCGGCTGGTCAGTCGATGGGTCCGCTGCCCTGGTCTGGCGGGTCGAATCAAGTGACTGAATGGTATTGGTCATGACGCGTCTCCTCTGAATGCTGGCCTGTCCGCAGCGCAGATCAGGGCGGTTAAGGGTATAGTAATCGTTTCCAGCCCGATCATCGATAGCACAAAGTTCCCCCGGACAATGCGACCCCTAATGTGTCAGGGCAGACCCCCTATGGGGAGGTGCTTATGGGGAGGTGCTTTTGATGATCCATGCATGGATCGGCTGTTTTGGCGTACAATCCTGTGCCATTGAATGGGCCGAGAGACCACCGACACCAAGGAGCTTTGAGTGAGTTATCTGGACGCAATTGAAAAGCAGACCGGCGACCAACCTGACGCGTCAGTCATCTGGCTTCACGGGTTGGGCGCCAGTGGCCATGACTTTGAACCGGTTATACCGGAACTGCAACTGCCTGCGGACGCCGCGGTCAGGTTTATTTTTCCCCATGCGCCGACCCTTCCGGTAACGATCAATGGCGGTATGCGTATGCCGGCGTGGTATGACATCAAGGCACTGGAACTGGACCGGAGCATTGACGAGGCACAACTGATGGCCTCAGCGGATGAAATCAGCAAGCTGATCAAGCGTGAAATCGAGCGGGGTGTGGACAGTCGACGCATCATTGTTGCCGGATTTTCCCAGGGTGGGGCCGTGGCTTATCAAGTGGGCCTGACATACTCCGAACCCCTGGGCGGCCTACTGGCCATGTCTACCTATTTTGCAACGGAGAAGACCCTGGTGCCGTCTGAAGCGAACCGGTCTATTCCCATCCGTATCTATCATGGCCTGCATGATCCGATGGTGCCTGAAACTCTGGGGCGAAAAAGCCTGATGGCTTTGCAGAACCTGAATTATGCGGCGGACTATATTACGTACCCGATGGAGCACAGTGTCTGCCTGGAGGAAATTCAGGACATCGGAGTGTTTATCCGGACCAACCTGAAGCTGGACTAGGCCGGCAGGCCTCGTTTTCCGCCTGACTGGAAAATTCGCGTCCGGCGTTCATTGCAGCGAACGCCGGACGACGCTGGCCGCCAGAAAGACCAATCAACCGCGCCAGAAAGGCTTGCGGATTTCGGTCAATGCGTCGGCCGGAGTAATGCCAATGTCACGCAGAAGGCGCTTGTCCATGGACTTCAACTGATTGCGGGAAGTTCTGCGTGTATTCCACAATTGCTGTTTTGCTTTAATAATCCTGATCATGATTTTAGGCTCTCATTGAGTTAGTTAGGAGCCTACAATTATAGGTGGGACGTCGTTAGCACACTATACGCAGAACACGCAACTTTTCACGCAAGAACCCGTTTTTCGATGTTTTTTACCCCGTATTACTACTTATCACGCACAGGCAGAGCTTCTCTTGTTCAACACTAGCCCCGCCAGAAACCGGGTGACAGCAACACAATGACGCTCAGCATCTCCAGTCGCCCCAGCAACATACCAATGCCCAGTATCCATTTTGCAGTATCCGGCAGATTCTGGAAGTTACCGGAGGGTCCGATCTGGTCGCCGATACCCGGGCCGACGTTGCTCAAGGCGGTGAGCGCCCCGGAAATACTGGTCACGAAGTCGATACCCAGTAATGACAGCGACAATGTCATGATCAACAAACAAACAAGGAACACAAAGGCATAGGCGATCATTGACGCAATGATTTCGTCACTGACGGCACGCCCGTTAAAATTACGCGTGAGAACGGCTCGCGGATGAAGCAGTCGCTTGAACTGTTCCCTGAGTACCATGAGCGACAACTGGAAACGAAAGATTTTCATACCACCGGCCGTGGAGCCGGAACAGCCACCAACAAAAGTCAGGAAAAAGAAGGCCGCGAGAGCAAATGGCCCCCAACGCAGATAATCCTCTGACGCATACCCTGTCGTGGTGACGATGGAGGTGACGTTGAACAGCGCAGAGGAAAACAGCGTAAACGGCTCGGTCTCGTGATTGAACAGCCGATAAAGCGTCAGCGCCAGAGCCGTCACCAACAGAAAGGCCAGAAATGCCCGAACCTGCTGGTCTCGCCAGAGAACACCATGCTGGCCATTCAGTTCACGTACGAACAAAAAGAAGGGCATGGCCCCGAGTGCCATGAAAAAAGACGACTCCAGCAGAATCACGTTGGATTTGAAATGGCCCATCGATTGATCTGAAGTGGAATAGCCGCCGGTGGAGATGGTGGTGAAGGCATGGTTGACAGCTTCGAACAGATCCATGCCAGAGAGCCAGTACGTCAGCGCGCAGAGCAGCGTGAACCCGCAGTAGACCAGCAGCAGGCCGCGCCCGAGGGTTTTCATCCGTGGCAGGGCCTTGTCCGTCCACTCCGAGGACTCAGTGGTAAATAACCGCATGCCACCGATGCCCAGGAAGGGCAGCACGGCCACGAACATGCCGATGATGCCGATGCCGCCCACCCATTGCAGAATAGACCGCCACAAAAGAATGTCCTCGGCCATGGCATCCAGCCCGGTGAATACCGTAGAGCCGGTCGTGGTTATGCCGGAGATGCTCTCAAAGACGGCATCAGTGAAGGAAATGCCCAGGTTGCTGAGGTAAAACGGCAGGGCGCCCAGTACGGACATGAGAATCCAACTGCCCACTGTCAGCATGAACATGTAGCGAGGTTTCAGGTAGTGCTGTTCGCCCCGGGTCAGCAGTATGCCGATCAGGCCGGCCAGCAGCACGCCCAGCGCTGAAGAGATGAAAGCGTGAGCATTCGGAGTGGCGTCGAAGCTCAGAAACACCACCGGCAAAGCCATAAAAATGCTCAACAAAATGAGCAATATACTGAGTATATAGACAACGGGGGCAAAGTCTTTCATTCCGGATGACATCACTTCAACGCACAGTCAGCTGGTAAAGTTGGGGTAGAGTACTCTCACAAGGTGGTAAAATCGACTGTCAGAGTACAAAAAGCGACTCAAAACACCCGGGTAGACCACGAATTGTCGGACCCCACACGGAGTATGGTATGAATCATCTGGCACATTTATTCCTTTCAGAAGAGGGCGTAGAGCCTCGGGTGGGGAATGTGCTCGGAGATTTCGCCCGTGGAGTGGCGGTCCAGCGCCTGCCCGACGCCGTGCAGGCGGGACTGGAAAATCATCGCGCGGTGGATGCGTTTACCGATAAGCACCCTGACGTACTTGCCGGGAAAGCCGTATTTTCGGCCCAAAGACGCCGATTTGCCGGTATCGCCCTTGACGTGTTGTTTGATCATTACCTCCTGAGACACTGGCACCGGTTTACCAAATGTGATTGTCAGGCTTTCATACACGAGGTATACCGCGATCTGGCGGCTGGCTACGACCTGATGCCACCCCGAATGGCGGACGTCATGGAACGCATGATCGCGCACGACTGGTTTACCGCGTACCAGGACCTGGACACTATTGGCTACGCCCTGGACCGGATAGCGGGGCGTCTGCGGTTCGAGAATCGGTTTGCCGGCATTATTGATGAGATACGCACGCACGATGGTGAACTGGAGCAACGCTTCCTTGCCTTTTTCCCGGACCTGCTTGATTTTAACCGGGCGCGGCAAAAGGCCAGCCACTGAGCCCCGGTGCCCCGACGAAGACGGTCCGGAATGCTCCGGCCTGCTCGTTTCGGCCAGCCAGAACCTGCCTGCATTTGCTTCAGAACAGGTGCGTCTAACGCACGATCGCTACCGATTTGATCTGGGCCCACACGGTCTGGCCCGGTGCCAGTGCCAGATGGGCTCTGGAACGCCGGGTGATCCTGGCCAGTAATAACAGGGAGCCGACGGTTAGTTGAACCATCACCATCGCCTCGTCATCGTCTGGCACGATTTGGGTTACGGTGGCCTCAAATCGATTCAGAATACTGGTGTCCTCATGGAGCGAACGGGTCAGGCTGACGTCGCGGGCCAGAATCCGCACCCGGATGGCTGCACCTGGTTCATCGCCGCTGTCCCGCAGCCAGAATTCGCCACCCCGAAAACTGGCCTTGACCAGATGCCAGTGGGAGTCCCGACTGACAACTCGCACCGTGGTAACGGTTCCCGCATCGTCGCCCAGCCGGACCGGAAAATCGATCCGCGAGAGAACATCCATCAGCGGACCCTGGGCAACGGCCTTGCCATTTTCCATAACGACCAGGTGGTCGGCCAGGCGCGCGACTTCATCGGCAGAGTGGCTGACATATAGGACCGGAATGTCCAGCTCTTCGCGCAGTCGTTCCAGGTAGGGCAGAATCTCCCGCTTACGCGTGTCATCAAGCGCGGCCAGGGGTTCATCCATCAACAAAAGTTCGGGCTGGATGAGGATCGCCCGGGCGATTGCCACCCGCTGCCGTTCACCTCCGGACAACTGATCAGGCATGCGGTCGAGCAGGGCGCCTATGCCCATAAGCCCTACTGCATGCTGATAAACCGCTCTCGACTGACCAGACGGAGCCCGCTTGACGGCATATTCCAGGTTTCCGCCGGCACTCAGATGAGGCAAAAGGCTGGCTTCCTGGAACACATACCCAAGAGGCCGCCGATGAGTCGGGCACCAGTGGCCTTCAGACTGCCATAGCTGGCCGTTCACGGAGAGGTAGCCTGTGTCAGCCCGCAGCAAGCCGGCAATACAGCGGAGCAGGGTGGATTTCCCGGAGCCGGACGGCCCGAAGATGGCCGATATGCCAGTCGCGGGCAGGGTGAGGTTCACATCAAGGCGAAACCCCGGGGTCGGGGCGGGAGCCTTCGGGCCAAACCCATGGTGAAAACGCAGTTTAATGGTGTCCATGCGTTTTTACATCAACCCCCATACTTCAGGCCAGATACCCCACGGCGTGACTGAAACCGGTATAGTGCAACCAGCGTCACAAATGAAAAAAGAACCATGATCACAGCAAGCTGGTGGGCGCCGGCATAGTCGAGCGCCTCGACGTGATCGTACATCTGCACAGACACCACTCGCGTCGCACCGGGAATATTACCGCCAATCATCAGGACCACGCCAAATTCACCGACGGTGTGGGCAAACCCAAGTACAGTTGCCGTCAGGAAACCCGGTCGAGCCAACGGTAAAACAACGGAAAAAAACCGGTCAAGCGGCCCGGCCCGGAGCGTGGCTGCTACCTCCAACGGGCGTGTGCCGATGGCTTCCATAGCGTTCTGGATCGGCTGGACCACGAACGGCATTGAATACAGCACTGAAGCTACCACTAACCCGCCAAAGGTAAACGGCAGCGTGCCCAGACCGATCGCCTGCGTGAACTGGCCGATCCAACCTTGTGGGCCCATGGCAATTAACAGGTAAAACCCGAGCACCGTAGGCGGTAACACTAAAGGCAGGGAGACCAACGCGGCAACCGGTCCTTTCAGCACAGAGCGCGTCGTCGCCAGCCACCAGGCCAGGGGAGTTCCGATGATCAACAACACCACGGTGACGACGGTCGCGAGCTGCAGGGTCAGGCCAATGGCGGCCAGATCTGGTCCAGAGAGTCCCATCGTTGAGATGTCCTGATTATTCTGGTGTTGAAGGCACGGTATAGCCGAAAGAGCGGATGATACGGCTCGCCGGATCAGTGTGGACAAATGCCAGAAAGGACCGGGCCAGTTCGTTGTCTTCAGCGCGTTTCAAAAGCACGGCATCCTGCTTTATTGGCGCGTAGAGGGAAGCCGGCACAATCCAGCCTGACCCGCGGGTAAACTGGCCATTTTTCATCACTTGGGAAAGCGCCACAAAACCGATGTCCGCATTACCGCTGGCAACAAACTGGTAGGTCTGGGCAATGTTCTCGCCCTGCACCCATTTGTCGCGGGTCTTTTCGACCAGGCCACGAGCCTTTAGTACCTCCATGGCCGCTTGACCGTATGGCGCGAGCCTGGGGTTGGCAAACGCGAGTTTCCGGTAATCATTCCGACCGAGAATCCTGCCCTGATCATCCACCCGGCCGGGAGTCAGCGACCAGAGCGCAAGCGCACCCTTTGCGTAAGTAAATTCAGTATCGGCGATTGCCAAACCCTGGTCCACCAATGCCCGGGGTTTGGTCTGGTCGGCAGAAAAAAACAGATCAAAGGGGGCCCCATGTGCGATCTGCGCATACAGCTTTCCTGATGACCCAAACGCCAGTGACACCTGATGCCCCGTTTTTTCATGGTAGGCATCCGCAATAGCCGACATGGTGGCCGTGAAGTTAGAGGCAACGGCGACCGTCACTATCTCCGCCCGGGTCGGACCGGATATCAATGCGGCCAGCACGACAGTGCCAAGGATTCTGCCAGCCTTACTCATGCGCGCCTCCATCTACACGATCGCTGTATAGTGGATTATTTAACGATCGATCACAAGTTTACAGGGTAACGTACTGATTTTAATGGATGAACATCAACTATCAGTGATATATGGGTTATAGTTCAGGAACCTCTGATTAAGTCTATTGACGATTCTGCAAGTGTTGAGAGGCTCAGTGGCAAGGCGCGGTTCGCAGGTAATGGCCGACGTCCTTGCCAGGAATCGTAACGCGGCCAATGAGTCTCTCAACGCTTGCCCGCAGGGGCTCTCCCTGAAAACCGGACTCCGCGTTGAGCCTTCTTGAAAGGCAACCAGCCTTCCTGCGAAGCCTCGCCTTGATTCCGGCTTTCAGGGAGAGCC
>JASBRL010000114.1 GCA_030149475.1 Marinobacter sp. | reverse complement strand
TGACGTCATAGCGCCCACGCTGGGCAGCAATTTCTGCCGTCAGTAATTCGTAGAGTACCTCGGGTTCGAAATCGGCGTATTTGACCTTTTGGGGTGCCGTGGTGGTGTCGGTGGAGCTGGCGGGTCTTGCCTGTGTCTCGCCATGGCCATCCTGGCTCGTTATGCTGGTACAGCCAGCCAATCCCAGCCCGAGTAGACTGGCGAATAACCACAAAGCAGTTTTTTGCATGTTACATCCCGTATTCGTTGTACGATGGCGGCAATGGTGAACCTGCATCAGCCAGGCAACTCACGGCCTATGATGGCATAAGAGCCTGACGTTGCCCAATGGACTGACAGCGCGCACCGGATGCAGGCCCGGGGCATCGTCCGGCGTCTTGATCAGGTTCTCTGGATTTGGGTGGCACCGGAGCAGTTGCAACGTTAAAATGTGTGGTGCAGGCGTCCACCGAACCGACATGAAACCGGCCAAAAGGTATTTCACGCTGCTATGGCATTGCTCACGCTGGGAATAAATCACCGTACGGCGCCGCTGGAGCTCCGCGAGCGGGTCGCCTTTACGCCTGAGAGAATGGCCGGTGCGTTTGCTGAATTGCGTGCGGCCTCCGGTGCCAGCGAAGCGGCCATTCTGTCGACCTGCAATCGTACCGAGCTCTACCTGGCTGGCGATGATGATTGCGCGGGAGCGGTGTTGCAGTGGTTGTCGGGCTTTCACGGGCTGGAGCCCGCCGATCTGGAAAATGCTCTGTACATCCACCGGGATGCGGACGCAGTGCGTCATGTCATGAGAGTTGCCTGTGGGCTGGACTCCATGGTTCTGGGCGAACCCCAGATTCTCGGACAGTTAAAAGATGCCTATGCCCTGGCGCGGGAGAGTGGCGCCAGTGGGCCGTTTCTGGCGCGACTGTTTGAACAGAGCTTTTCCGTTGCCAAGCGGGTCCGGACTGATACCGCGATCGGCGAGAACCCGGTGTCCGTGGCGTACGCAGCAGTCAGCATGGCCAGCCACATCTTCGCCAGCCTCCAGGGTAATCGCGCCCTGCTGATCGGGGCAGGCCGAACCATCGAACTGGTCGCCCGGCATCTGTCCGATGCCGGGGTCACCGATTTTGTGGTGGCCAACCGTACCCTGGAGAAAGCTCAGGTTCTGGCCGAGGTATACGGTGGCACGGGTATTTTGCTGTCGGAGATCCCGGACAACCTGGCCAGGGTCGATATCATCATTTCCTCGACCGCCAGTCCGTTACCTGTTCTGGGTAAAGGCGCGGTAGAGCGTGCGCTGCGCCGGCGCAAACACCGGCCCTACTTCATGGTAGACATAGCTGTCCCCCGGGATATCGAGCCGGAGGTGGCATCGCTGGATGACGTTTACCTGTACACCGTGGATGATCTTCATCAGGTCATCGAAGAGAATATCCGGTCACGGGAAGGTGCTGCCCGGGAGGCCGAAAACCTGATCACCGCGGGTATTCACGATTTCCTGGCCCAGTTGCGGGCGCTGGATGCCGTGGCCACCCTGAAGCAGTTCCGTCAGCGTGCCGAAGTACTGCGGGACACAGAAACTGAAAAGGCACTCAAGGCCCTGCGAAACGGCGGCGATCCGGAAACGGTTTTGCGTAGCCTCGGGCGCGGGCTGACCAACAAGTTGCTGCACGAACCCACGGTTCAGGTCCGCAAGGCGACCGCCGAGGGTCGGGTGGAAGTGACTGACTGGCTGCGTCAATTGCACCAGCTTGAGGTCCAGGATGATGTTGTTCCCACCACCCCGGAAAACTTATGAAACCATCGATAGAAACCCGACTCGAACGCTTGCAGGAGCGTTATGAGGAAGTCAGTGCGTTGCTGAGTGAGCAGAGCACCATGGCGGACCAGAACCGGTTCAGGGACCTGTCCCGGGAGTTTGCTGAAATCGAGCCGGTTGTTCAGTGCTTCAGGGCCTGGCAGGAAACGCTGGCAGATATCGCCGAGGCCGAGGAGCTGGCCCGTGACAGCGACGCCGAGATGCGGGCCATGGCCCAGGATGAACTTTACTCGGCCCGAGCCCGCAGTGAAGAGCTGGACGCCGAACTGCAGCGGCTGATGCTACCGAAAGATCCCGACGACAGCCGCAATGTCTTTCTGGAAATCCGTGCCGGTACAGGTGGTGATGAAGCCGCCATTTTTGCGGGTGATCTGTTCAAGATGTACCTGCGCTACGCTGAGCGCCAGGGCTGGCAGGTGGAAGTGCTCAGCGAGAGTCATGGTGAGCATGGCGGCTATAAGGAAGTGATCAGCCGGGTGGCGGGGCCGGGTGCCTACGGCACGTTGAAATTTGAATCCGGCGCTCATCGCGTGCAGCGGGTGCCTGAGACCGAGTCTCAGGGTCGTATACATACCTCGGCCTGCACGGTTGCGGTAATGCCGGAAGCCGATGAAGCGGATGCGATTGACATTAACAAAGCGGATCTGCGGGTCGACACCTTTCGCGCCTCCGGGGCCGGTGGGCAGCACGTCAACAAGACCGATTCCGCGATTCGCCTGACCCACCTTCCTACCGGCATGGTGGTTGAGTGTCAGGATGAGCGATCCCAGCACAAGAACCGGGCCAGGGCCATGAGCCTGTTGCAGGCCCGTCTGCGTGATGCACAAAGTGAGCAGCAGCAGGCCAGCGAGGCGGAAACCCGCAAAAGCCTGGTCGGCAGCGGCGACCGCTCTGAACGCATCCGCACCTACAACTTTCCTCAGGGCCGGGTGACCGATCATCGTATCAACCTGACTCTGTACCGTCTGGATGAAGTCGTTGGCGGGGATCTGGATGCGGTGATCGGTCCGCTCAAGCAGGAACATCAGGCGGATCTGCTGGCCAGTCTGGCGAATGAGTGAGCCTTTGCTTACCTGTGAAGAGGCTCTGTCCAGGGCAGCGTCTCACATCGGCGGCGAATCCCCGAGGCTGGATGCCGAGCTGTTGCTGAGTCAGGTGACCGGCTGGTCCCGCACCCGTTTCCGCGCCTGGCCCGAGCAGGCACTCAGTGCGCAACAGCAGGCCGGGTTTGACCGTCTGGTGGCGCAGCGGGCAGCGGGGCATCCGGTGGCGCACCTGCTGGGTGAGCAGGGCTTCTGGTCCCTGCCTCTGGCGGTGAATGACACCACCCTGATTCCACGCCCCGACACAGAGTGCCTGGTCGAGCGGGCGTTGTCGCTGCCCTTGCCGGAGGATGCCCGGGTGCTGGATCTGGGGACCGGGACCGGCGCCATTGCCCTGGCTCTGGCCAGCGAACGACCGGCATGGCGGGTCCAGGCCTGTGACGCCCAGCCGGGGGCGGTTGCCCTGGCCCGGGCGAATGCCCGCACACTGGGGCTGACGGTGGATGTGCGGCTCAGCCACTGGTTCAGCGAGCTGCCTCCGGCCTGCTTCGACCTGGTGGTATCGAATCCTCCGTATATAGCCAGCAATGACCCTCATTTGAGCGAGGGGGATGTGCGCTTTGAGCCTGCCTCGGCACTGGTTTCCGGACCAGATGGACTGGACGACCTGCGGCTGATTATTGCCCGGGCACCGGACTGGCTCGAGAGCGGTGGCTGGCTGGCCGTAGAGCACGGCCATGACCAGTCCGCGGCGGTCAGCGGCCTGTTCGCGAAGGCAGGCTTCGTGGCTGTGCAGACTCATCGCGATTACGGTGGCCGGGAGCGGCTGACACTGGGTCGGCTGGACTCCGGCACCGGGCTTACGAACCACTCAGCTACAGGAGACACCCCTCATGCTCAGTGATGACGAACTGCTGCGCTACAGTCGCCAGATTCTGTTGCCCCGGTTCGATATTGCCGGTCAGGAACGCCTGAAATCGGCCCATGTGCTGGTCATTGGCGCCGGCGGGCTGGGTTGTCCCGTGGCCCTTTATCTCGGCGCGGCCGGGGTCGGACGGCTCACGCTGGTGGACGACGACCGGGTGGAGTCCGCCAACCTGCAGCGTCAGATTGCCTTTGCAGAGTCGGATCTGGATGAGCCCAAGGCTCAGGCGCTGGCGGCGCGGGTCCAGCGCCTGAATCCGCGGGTCGACACCCGTGTGCGAACCGAGAGGCTGCAAGGACCGGCGCTGAAAGAAGCTGTCGCCGACGCTGATCTGGTGGTGGATTGCACCGATAATTTTGCGACACGGTTCGCTATCAACCGGGCCAGCGTTGCGGCCGGGGTGCCCCTGGTGTCCGGCGCAGCCATTCGTGGTGAGGGTCAGTTGTCCGTCTTTGACCCGCGCCAGCCCGCCGCCCC
>JASBRL010000107.1 GCA_030149475.1 Marinobacter sp. | reverse complement strand
AGCAGGGCCCCCATGACCAGGGAAGTCCCGCTCAGGCCGAAGCCCATATCAACGTTCAGAAAGTCGGCCGCAGTCTCGCCGACGGTGGTCGACATCATTTTGATAACCCAGAACAGCAGAGTGACTTCAGGGACCTTGCTCATCAGGGACGTGAACGATGATTCATGCCCGGGCTGGTCGACCGTTGTCGAGTGGGGGTTGGTGTCGGGTTTGGCAGGCATAGCGTTAAGCTCCGTTTATTGGAAGTATCGGTCTGATTTTGAATGACTGCGCTACTCGGGCGGTCACCCAGCCACGCCTGTGCGACAGATCGAAAAGCCGTGGATGAAGTGGGCCAGTCCGGTGCTGGGGTTGATCTGGTATCGCTGTCGAGAGGCGGCGACAAGCCCGGGCCTGGGCCCGGAGAATGCCGCCATTGCCGCATACAGCAGAGCCGGCTGACGACCGGTGTGTGCGGTGTCAGCCGGGCCAGAGCGCCGATCAGTCAACTTCGTCGTTTTGGTCGTCGTGGTCCGTGGCGTCTTTGACTGACGAGATCAGTTGTCCGGTTTTGCCATCCACCCGGACGTCCCAGGTCTGGTCGCCTTTGACCACTTCCACATCAAAGGCCGGGCCCTGTTTGGTCTGTTCGTATTCGGCGCGGGTCGCCTTGCCGCCGGTATGATCCGTGGCAACCTTCACGGCTTTGGTCAGGGGAATGCCGGCCTGGTTGATAATGCCGGCATCGTTGCCTGACCCCTCCGTCGCCTGGGCTGCGACCGCTGTGCCGGCGAGAATAAAGCTGATGAGGATAAGTTTTGGATATTTGAACATGATATCTGTACCTCGTACGTTGAGTGACTACACGACACACGTTACCGGTGAACACTTAGCTGGGACTGAGGGCGCGGATAAATTTACGACGACTGGTCAAAAAGAGCCGGGAGGCTTTTTGGTGATTTCACCGGGTGTGACTTCTACCGCACAGGCTCCTGGGGTAATGTAGGTTGCAATCAGTCACCGGTTGTTTGTTCTGAGTGCTATGAAAACAGACCTGGGAATTATCGAAGGATTTTATGGACCGGCCTGGACCTGGCGGGAGCGGGAGCAGTTGGTGGCCACTCTTGCGCCGGCCGGCTATGGTTTTTACCTTTACGCACCGAAGGCCGACCCCTATCTGCGGCGGCGCTGGCAAGAAGGACATCCGGCTGAGCAGGCGGCCGCGCTGACGGCCTTCTCGGAATATTGTCGTCAGCGCGGCGTGCATTTTGGCATCGGGCTCAGTCCGTTCGAAGTCTTTAACCGGTTCGATGACGCAGCCAGAACCGCGTTGGCCTCCAGGCTGGCCCGCCTGGAAGAGGTGGGCATCGACAGGCTGGCCATCCTGTTTGACGATATGCGTTCTGATATCCCGGATCTGGCGGCCGTTCAGGCAGATATTGTGCATTGGGTACGAGAGCGTTGTGCTACAGAGCAGGTATTGATGTGCCCGAGCTATTACTCGGACGATGTGGTGCTCGATCAGGTGTTCGGCGCTCGCCCGGCGGGTTATCTGGAGGAACTCGGAGCTGCACTGGATCCTGCCATCGGGGTGTTCTGGACCGGTCCGGAAGTCTGTTCACGCGAGATCACCCCGGGCCATCTGCGGCGGGTGGCGGAACAACTCCGCCGCAAACCGCTCCTGTGGGACAACTACCCGGTAAACGACGGCGACCGCATGTCCCGCCATCTCCACTTGCGGGCGTTCACCGGACGGCCCGCGGCTAAT
Organism: Marinobacter sp.; assembly: GCA_030149475.1. Lineage (GTDB taxonomy): Bacteria > Pseudomonadota > Gammaproteobacteria > Pseudomonadales > Oleiphilaceae > Marinobacter. Next base: position 15,025 of record JASBRL010000107.1, on the reverse strand, counting down.
GCCTCCTGGCTGGCGGGCCATGCGATCAATCCTGCTCTGCAGCCTGCTTTGACCGCGATACCGGCTCTGACCCTGGCGCAGAGCTACCGCGAGGCTGACACTTATGATTACGGTCGGGCCTTTCGGCAGGCTGCCGTTAACGTGCTGGGAGAGCATCTCGCCGAACTGATTGCTGCGGACCTGCTGGCGCTGGACGATGGTGGCCTGGGCCGGCTGAGTGAGTCACGGCGCAGAGTTCTGCGTGAACGCTACGCGGCTGTTGACCATCCCGGCGCCCGTGAAATTGTGCGCTGGCTTGACGGCGGATATCGGGTGACCGACGAGGTGGTGCGTACGCAATGATCCTGCTCATCAGGCGCAATTCACGCTGCTGCTGCAGGCCTGGTCATCCCGTTCCCACTGTAGCGTAATGTGTCCGACACCATAGTCAGTCCGGAGTGTATGGCTCGCCTGCTGGATGACGTGGTCGTCGTCCGTCGCATCCGGTTTGACCAGGTGTGCGGTTAACGCCGTCTCGGTGGTACTCAGCCCCCAGATATGAAGATCGTGCACCGCTTCTACGCCTGGCAGTTCGCTCAGGAAGCGATGAATGGCGTCCGGATCAATACCTTTGGGAACGGCGTCAATGGCCAGATTGAGGGATTCTTTCAGCAGGGACCAGGTCCCGAGGAAAATAATCACCACAATTGCAAGGCTGATGAGCGGATCGATCCATAACAGACCGGTGTAATAGATCACCAGGCCCGCGACGACGACTCCCAGAGAGACGGCTGCGTCGGCCGCCATGTGAAGAAACGCTCCCCGTATGTTGATGTCGTCCCGGCTGTCACTGACGAACAGCATCATGGTGCCGGCGTTGATGAGTACCCCGATAGCCGCTACCACAACAACGGTCATGCCGGCCACCGGTGCCGGCTCGGCGAAACGTCGGGCGGCCTCCCAGGCAATACCGCCAATCGCTACCAGCAGGACCAGGGCATTGAACAGGGCGGCCAGAATGGTGGCTTTGCGCATACCGTACGTCCGCCAGCGGGACGGCCGCTTGCTTGCCAGGAAGATCGCGCCCCAGGCCATCAGCAGGCCAAGTACATCGCTCAGGTTGTGGCCCGCGTCTGCAAGCAGCGCGAGGGAGTCAGCGGCCAGGCCATAGACTGCCTCGATAATCACGAAGCCCACATTCAGGGCGATGGCGAGGCCAAAGGTGCGGTTATGATTTCGGACTTCAGGCGCATGGTCGTGATGATGGCCATGGTCAGAACCGTGGGTATGAGAATGCGACATAATTCGCCTCTGCCGGAAATGGAGCGAGCGCCGGTTAACCGGTTTGCCCGTCAGGAATGATCAGTTAAGACCCTGTAGCCACTTCAGGGTCGAGGGGGTTGATCAGCACTCCCGGGCAGACCGGGTGTATTCAGGTGAACCGGGGCACCCGCCTGATACCGCGACGCAGGGCCCGATCCAACCCCGCCCGCAGCAATTTACCACTGAATGGAATGATATCGTCAAAGCTGATGGTGTAGTGCACTCGCGTCTGGCCGTCCGGCGTGTCGTAAAACCGGATTCGGCCACGATGATGGCGGATCGGGCTCAGACTGGTGATGGTGTATTCAATCACCGTGTCGGGTTCAAAGCGAAGGACCGTCTCGTTCACGCCCAACGGACCGATCCCGATTTTACGAACGGAACCCACCCCGTTGGGATCCGCCTGATCGCTGTCCTTGATCCGCCGAACCGGCACCCCCAGTAGTTTCCCGAACTGCTCGTGGTCCGCAAGCAGGGCAAAGACGCGGGCCCGGGGAGCATCAATGGTTTCATTAATATCAATGGAATACATGATGGAAGTTCCGAATGTATTGTTACCGATCCGTGCGTTGGTAAGCGGACAAGTCTTTGCAAAGGCCTGTCCGCTCAGGTAAGGACCAGATTATCCGCTCCCGACCGGTAACAAAAGTCGCAACCTGAGGGATTGTGTCTTTTGGCCCGGCCGGCGGCGTTCAGTGATGGCTCAGATGCCGGTAATCCCGGGGCGACTGGCCCATGACCTTTTTAAAGAGTCGGGAAAAATAATAGTTGTCGTCATAGCCCAGACGGGCAGCGATCTCGAGAAAGCTCAGACCGGTAGTGTCCAGCAACTGGCAGGCCCGTTCCACCTTCAGGTGAATGAAATGCTGGATCGGTGATTCACCGGTCATGAGTCGATAACGGGTCGCAAAGTGTGCGGGTGACAGATCGGCCAGTTCCGCCAGTTGTTCCAGGGCAATCCGTTTGTCGAGATTTTCCCGCATGAAGTTATGGATGAGGTCAAGGTCCGGGTGCTGTTCCTGGTTGGCATCGTCCGCATTCAGGGGAACAGCCGCCAGCAGTTGTCGCAGGCGATTGGCCACGTGGACCAGACCGCCGGTGCGAAAGCCGGTCTGACGCACCGCCAGCAGCCCGTTGAAATCCACCAGCAGTCGTGGCTGACGGCCAAGATGTCGCACTCTGACGTCGTCATCAAAGCCCATGTGTCGATGGAAATCGGCCGCCAGAGGGCCGGTGTAGTGGACCCAATGAATCGTCCAGGGGTTGTCCGGGTTCGCTGTGTAGCGGTGGCTTACGCCGGCGGGTAATAACAGCAGGTCACCCGCGGTGACGGTGACCGGTTCGTCCTCAATGCTCAGGTAGGCCTGTCCATCGGTGCAGTAGATCAAAAGATTGTCGCGATGGTGCTCCCGGTGCATATGATGCCCCGCCGCCTTGCGGTAATGGCCAAAGGCCAGCGGGTACAGGTCCCGGGTCAGCGGGTGCGCCGAGAGCGTTCTGAGAACCGGCGATGGCACCACGTAACGTACGCTGTCAGGGGGCACTGGCCATTGGGAAGTTTGAGTCACTGGGCGCATTCCATAGGTCTATGATTTCGAAAAATAGTCCATCAAGTGCGAAATTTAGTCAATCTTTCCGGGTGGGTTCACTGTGCTAGCATCGGGGTCATGCTGAGACGCGTGTCTCATTCCCATAACGATCACAACAGGGATAGCCTCATGAAGAACGTTCCGCTTTACCTTGCCGGTGAATTTGTCGACAGCCAGACCACCGACTGGATCGATGTCACCAACCCCGCGACCAATGAAGTCATCGCCCGCGCTCCCTGCACTACCCATGCCGAAATGCAGCGGGCCATCGCCCATGCCGGCGAGGTGTTCAAAAGCTGGAAGGAAGTGCCGGTTTCCGAGCGGGCCCGGGTCATGCTGCGTTACCAGGCCCTGCTGAAAGAACACCACGACGACATTGCAAAAATTTTGTCCCGGGAGACCGGCAAAACCTTTGAAGATGCCAAAGGAGACGTCTGGCGAGGCATCGAGGTGGTCGAGCACGCGGCCAATATCCCCTCGCTGATGATGGGGGAAACCGTTGAGAACGTGGCCCGTGAAATTGACACCTATTCCTATACCCAGCCCCTGGGCGTCTGTGCCGGCATCACGCCGTTCAACTTCCCGGCGATGATTCCACTGTGGATGTTCCCGATGGCGATTGCCTGCGGCAACACCTTTATCCTCAAGCCGTCGGAGCAGGACCCGCTGACGCCGATGCGTCTGGCAGAACTGTTCGAGGAAGCCGGCGCACCCAAAGGCGTGCTGCAGGTGGTTCACGGTGGCAAGGATCAGGTGGATATGCTGCTGACCGACCCGGCGATCAAGGCGGTCTCGTTTGTCGGCTCAGTGCCGGTGGGCCGTTACATCTATGAGACCGGAACCCGCAACATGAAACGGGTGCAGAGTCTGGCCGGGGCCAAGAACCACATGGTCATCATGCCTGATGCCGACAAACAGCAGGTCATCAATGCCCTGGTCGGAGCCTCTGTGGGCGCCGCCGGCCAGCGCTGCATGGCGATCTCGGTGGCGGTGTTCGTGGGCGATGCCCAGGCCTGGATTCCCGACGTCAAAGACGCGCTTGCCAAAGCCCGGCCCGGTGCCTGGGACGACAAGGGGGCCAGCTTTGGTCCGATTATCAGCGGCAGGGCCAAGGCCCGCATCGAGCATCTCATCGAGACCGGCGTGAGTCAGGGTGCCAATCTGTTGCTGGACGGCCGAGGCTGCACCGTTGATGGCCTGCCGGACGGCAACTGGGTCGGCCCGACCCTGTTCTCCGGTGTCACCACCGAGATGGACGTGTACAAAGAGGAAGTGTTCGGGCCGGTGCTGGCCTGCATGGAGGTGGGTAGCCTGGGTGAGGCCATCAGTCTGATCAACCAGAGCCCCTATGGCAATGGCACCTCGCTGTTCACCAGTTCCGGTGGCGCCGCCCGTCGATTCCAGCACGAAATCGAAGTGGGGCAGGTGGGTATCAATATCCCCATTCCGGTGCCGCTGCCGTTCTTCTCGTTCACCGGCTGGAAGGGCTCGTTCTACGGTGACCAGCATACCTACGGCAAGCAGGCCGTGCGTTTCTATACCGAGACCAAAACCGTCACGGCACGCTGGTTCTCCAGTGAGGCCACGTCAGAGGCGAACTTCTCCATTCAGTTGCGCTGACCGGCGGTGGCCGATATCCGACCAAGGAGACACCGATGGATTTTAATCTGACGGACGATCAGCAGGCGTTCCGCCAGGCCGCCTGCGCGTTCGCCGCAAAGGCCATGGCACCAGAGGCGGCACGCTGGGACATCGACCATGTGTTTCCGGTGGACGTCATCCGGGAAGCGGGCGCCATGGGTTTCTGCGGCATTTATACGCCCGAAGCCCAGGGCGGCATGGGGCTGTCACGCATGGATACGTCGGTGATCGTCGAGGAACTGGCCAGAGCGTGCCCCTCCACCGCCGCATTCATCACCATCCACAACATGGCTACCTGGATGGTGGCCCTATTTGGCACCGAGTCGGTCAAGGACACCATTGCGCCGCGTATGGCCAGTGGTGAATGGCTGGGTTCGTACTGCCTGACCGAGCCGGGTGCGGGCTCCGACGCCGGCAATCTGCGAACTAAAGCGGTCCGCGATGGTGAGGGTTACCGGATAAGTGGTAGCAAGGTGTTCATTTCCGGTGCGGGTGAAACCCAGGTGCTGGTGGTCATGGCGAGGACCGGTGCGCAGGACAGCGGCGCGAAGGGCGTATCCGCCTTTGTGCTGCCGGCGGACAGCGACGGCATCCATTACGGCAAGAACGAGGAAAAAATGGGCTGGCACAGTCAGCCCACCCGGCAGATTACCTTCGACAACGTCTACGTGCCGTCCGGGAACCGGCTCGGTGACGAGGGCGATGGCTTCAGGATCGCCATGAAGGGGCTGGACGGCGGGCGTCTCAATATTGCCACCTGTTCGCTCGGTGGTGCACAGGCAGCGCTGCTCAGGGCGCGGGACTATATGCACGAGCGCAGCCAGTTCGGCCAGTCCCTGGCAGGCTTTCAGGCGCTCCAGTTCAAGCTGGCGGATATGGCCACCAACCTGGTGGCGGCACGTCAGATGGTGCGGCTGGCGGCGTTTCGCCTGGACCAGGGCGATGCCGAGGCGACGCTGCATTGCGCCATGGCCAAGCGGTTTGCCACTGATGCCTGTTTCGAGGTTTGCAACGAAGCACTCCAGTTGCATGGCGGCTACGGATACATCCGTGAATATCCGCTTGAGCGGTATCTGCGGGATCTGCGGGTTCACCAGATACTCGAAGGCACCAACGAAATCATGCGGCTGATCATTGCGCGCCGGGTCCTTGAGGCCGGCGTGGCCGAAGCGATTCAATAGGCCCGGACGGGCCCGATACACTGTGCGAGGCACACTATGAGTGACCTGATTCAACTGGAAAAGCGCGAGCATATCGCGATCCTGACCATCAACAACCCGCCGGCCAACACCTGGACCCGGGATTCCCTCAGTGCTCTGGCCGACACCATTGCCGGGCTCAATGACGATGCCGACATCTATGCTCTGGTAGTGACCGGACAGGGTGAGAAGTTCTTTTCCGCCGGTGCCGATCTGAAGACCTTTGCCGACGGTGACCGCGCCCGCGCCAATGAGATGGCCCAGGCGTTCGGGCACGCCTTCGATGCACTGACCCATTTCCGCGGCGTGTCGATTGCAGCCATTAATGGCTACGCCATGGGCGGAGGTCTCGAGTGTGCGATGGCCTGTGACATCCGCATTGCCGAGGCCCACGCCCAACTGGCCCTGCCGGAACCGGGGGTAGGTCTGCTGCCCTGCGCCGGCGGCACCCAGAACCTGCCCTGGCTGGTGGGCGAAGGTTGGGCCAAGCGGATGATTCTCTGCGGTGAACGGGTCAAGGCCGACAAGGCACTGGCGATCGGCCTGGTGGAGGAAGTGGTCGACTCCGGAGCCGGCCTGGACCAGGCCCTGGCACTGGCGGCCAATGCCTGCAAGCAGAGTCCGTCGTCCATTGCCCGTAGCAAGACTTTGATCATGAGTGCCCGGGAGGCCCGCAGCCAGGGCGATGGCTGGCGCATGGAGCGGGAACTGTTCGTGGACCTGTTTTCAACCGAAGACCAGCGCGAGGGCGTCAATGCGTTTCTGGAGAAACGCCCGCCGGTCTGGAAAAACCGGTAACGGTGAGCCAGCCGGGTTTGACTCAACAGGACAAGAGCTGAAAGGACACTATGTCAGAGCAACCGATTGTATTTGAAGAATGGCCGCTGCGGGACGGACGGCACGGTCGTCTGGGCGTGGCCCGCCTGGCGATGCCCCGGGCCCTGAATGCCCTGTCCATGGACATGATTGAACAGTTGGGTCCGCAGTTGGCCCGCTGGTCAGCGGACGATGCCATCAAGGCAGTCTGGCTGGAAGGCGAGGGCGACAAGGCCTTTTGCGCGGGCGGCGACGTGATTGCCCTGTATCGCGACATGACCGAACCGAGGTCGTCCTCGGAAGAGTCTTACGGCGAGCGCTTTTTCCGGAAGGAATATGAGCTGGATTACCAGATTCACACCTTCCCCAAGCCGGTGATCTGTTGGGGCCACGGCATTGTGATGGGCGGTGGCATGGGTTTGATGGCCGGCGCGTCACACCGGGTGGTGACTGAAGGATCCCGGCTCGCCATGCCGGAGGTCGGCATTGGCCTGTATCCGGATGTGGGCGCAGGCTGGTTTCTCAACCGTATGCCGGGGCGTAGCGGTATTTTCCTGGGCCTGACCGGCGCCCACATGAACGCGGCGGACGCGCTGTTCGTAGGCCTTGCCGACCGCTTTATCCGCCACCAGGACAAGGCAGCGGTGGCTCAGGCGCTGCAGGAGGCAGACTGGTCGGTCGAACCGGCTCACATAACCGTCAGCCAGGTACTGAGGCGTGCTGAGCGTGAAAGCCAGCCGGCGTTGCCGGAGTCTCCGGTGCGCGAGCATTTCGACACCCTACAGAGCCTCACTGATGCCGATACGGTGACGGACGTTGTGGCCAGCATCCGGGCATATACCGGTGACTCGCGCTGGCTTGGCAAAGCGGCCGCCGCTCTTTCCTCGGCGTCGCCAACGTCAATGGCGATCATCTGGCGCCATCTGCAGGTATCCCGCACCGCGAGTCTGGCGGAAGTGCTCAACAGTGAGCGGGGACTTTCAGTGCAGTGTCTGCGCAAAGGCGAATTTGCCGAAGGCATCCGCGCCCTGCTGATCGACAAGGACCAGCAACCGCGCTGGCGTTACCCCTCTCTCGAAGAGATGGACCCGGCGTGGATCGACGATTTTTTTGCGGGGCAGCCTGACGCGACGACCGGTTAGCCCGTCCCATTGATGGTCAGAGCAAGCAAGAACAACAAGGAGAACAGACATGGCGATGATTACCTTTATCGGACTTGGCAATATGGGCGGACCGATGGCCTCGAACCTGCTCCGGGCCGGGCACAGCGTGACCGTGTTTGACCTGTCGGAAGACGCGGTTGCGGCACTGGTTGCAGAAGGCGCCAAAACCGCCGAGACAGCGCATGCCGCGGTGGATCAGGCTGAGTGTGTGATCACCATGCTGCCCGCCGGCGAGCATGTGGAGGCGGTTTACCTGGGTGAGCACGGTTTGCTGGCGAGCCTGCCGGCCGATACGCTGGTAATTGACTCCTCCACCATCGCGCCGGAGACGTCCCGGGGTGTGGCCGAGGCGGCAATCGCTCAGGGCATTGCCTTTCTGGATGCGCCGGTTTCCGGCGGTGTCGGTGGCGCCAAAGCGGGTACACTGACGTTCATCTGCGGTGGTGAAGCGGAGACCTTTGCCCGCGCTGAATCGATCCTGTCGGACATGGGCAAGAACATTTTCCACGCCGGTCCCCACGGCGCCGGCCAGGTGGCCAAGATCTGCAACAACATGCTGCTGGCGATCCTGATGAGCGGCACCAGCGAGGCATTGGCCCTGGGCGTGAAAAACGGTCTTGACCCGGTGGTACTGTCGGAAATCATGAAGCAGAGTTCCGGCGGAAACTGGGCCCTCAACGTCTACAATCCCTGGCCGGGTGTCATGGAAAAGGCACCGGCGTCACGGGACTATCAGGGCGGATTCCTGGTCAAGCTGATGACCAAGGATCTGGGGCTGGCTCTGGACAACGCCGTCCAGCACCATGCAGCGGTGCCCATGGGCGCACTGGCACGCAATCTTTATGAACTGCACGCCGGGCAGGGGAATCAGGATCTGGATTTTTCGAGCATTCAACGGTTTTACCGGGGTGACGATCAGTAGGGCATCGGTGTTATCCTGATCAGCCTGTTGACCTGCCACGGGCGGCTCAGGGCTGTTGTCCGTCAGCAGTTTTCAATGCCGTCGGTCTTGCATAACCGGCCGGATAACTATTCAAAGTGGTACTCCGATGGTGGTTCTCCGGCTGCCGTCGGGATGACGCAGGAGCACTCATGGCAACTGAACCAGTCAGAACGACCGAGAAAGGCAATCGGATGCGATCCATCGAGCTGGTGGATATGCAGTCTGGCGGCGACGTCAGCCGGATTGTGACCCGCGGCGTAGGGCATTTGCCGGGCGGGTCAGTGCTTGAGCAAATGCGCTATATCCAGTCCCACGGGGACGGCTTCCGACGCTGGCTGCTATCGGAGCCCTATGGCGATCCGTTCATGTCCATCGACCTGATCGTGCCCCCGGATAACCCGGTGGCCCAGGCCGGGTATATCATCATGGAGGCCATGGGGTATCCGTTGTACTCCGGCTCCAATACCATTTGCACCGCCGCGGCCATTCTGCAGAACGGTATTGTACCGATGGAGGAGGGCGAACAGTTACTGGTGCTCGAGTCGCCGGCGGGTCTGGCTTACGTGACCGCCCATAACCGTAATGGCTGGGTGGAGTCCGTTACCACCAAGAGCGAGCCGGCTTTTGTGGCCGAACGCAACCTCAAGACTGAAGTACCGGGCTTTGGCCTGGTAACGTTCGATCTGGTCTGGAGCGGTGCCTACTATGCGCTGGTGGATGCCACCGCCCTGGGCTTCGGGCTGGTGGCCGATGAAATGTCGGCCCTGGCGTCATTTGGTCATATTTTTGTTGAGGCGGCCAGACCGGCTGTGACCCAGAGTCATCCCGAACTTGGCCAGGTGGGACCTTTGCCTTTTGCCCATTTCATGGGGCCGCTGGAGTCATTGGAAGGCGGCTACCGGTCCCGCTCAGCCACCTATGTCCACCCCGGCGTTATCTGTCGCAGCCCGACCGGTACGGGCACATCGGCCCGTATGGCCCTGATGTACGCCAACGGCGAAATTCGCGATGGTGAGTGGCTGGAGACCATATCGCCCCGCGGTTCATCGTTTGTAGGCACCGTGCTGGGGCAGGCCTGGGTCGGCCAGCACAGCGCGATGCACAGCCACATCACCGGCAAGGCCTGGACTATAGCCAGGTCCGAGGTGTTGCTGGATCTGGATGATCCGATGGTGGATGTATCCGACCTGGAAGGCGTGCTGAACTCCCATCAGCGCTGAAGCTCCAGCGCTCCGCGCTTCCCCATCCGAACCTCAGTGATCTCACGCCGCTGTCTTGTAATCGGGCAGCGGGGCGCCTGGTGCGCGCCGAAACGGTGCGTTTTCCGGCCGCCGTCCGAACAGGACGGGTGCGGGCCGATTCCCCGATGTTAGTGAAGAGTGTAAGACCACGCGACAAATTCAGCGCTGGAGCCGGTCTGACCGGCCTGGCCGTCTGAATCCTCTACAATGCACGGATGGCCCCGAAAGCGGCACAGACTGTGCTTTATCCTGGAGAGCGAGGTTTCGCCAGCGACACCACCGGATGCTTGAAAGCCGGATCAAGTGACTCATCGCCGTGAGACCTCACTCCGGCTTATCACGCGACCAGGAGAGCAAAACCATGATGACCAAAGAACTGATGACCGCCAGAATTCTCGAGGCCAAGGCGACGAAAGGCGTAACGTGGGAGGTACTGGCAGACGCCATCGGTATGTCGCCGGTCTGGACCACGTCCGTTTGTCTTGGCATGAACAGCATGCCGGAAGACAAGGCTACGCTGCTGTGCGAGGCGCTGTCGCTGGACACGTCCATCGTCGAGGCGCTGCAGGTTTGCCCGCTGAAAACCTGGGACAAGGTCGTTCCGCAGGACCCGCTGATCTACCGCCTCTACGAAGTGATGGGTGTATACGGCGACACCGTCAAGGAGCTTATTCACGAAAAGTTCGGCGACGGCATCATGAGCGCCATCGATTACACCATGAGCGTTGAACGGGAATCCGACCCCAAGGGTGACCGTGTTGTCATCACCATGAACGGAAAGTTCCTGCCCTACAAAGCCTGGTAGTCATGCTCTCCCGGAGCAGACCGCCCGGCCTGTTCCGGGGGAGCAATCAGCGGCTCAGTCAACGCGATACCAATTGTCACTGTTTTTTTGCGTCAGATCGGTAATCATGGTCGTATTGGCACAAAAGATCATTTCAAGTGACGAAAAAGTACACCGGTGATGTCCCGGCCTGGCGTATTTCGCTCTGCGGGCGGGTCAGATCCATCTCGATAAAAATATTGTCTGACCCTCTGGAGAAGTCCTCATGTCAAACCCCGTCGTCTGCGTGACGAACTGGATTCTTGCCCGCCTGAAATGGTCGCTCGTGCTGGTCATGATGGGGTCGTTGTCGCTGGCGGTCCACAGTGCAGAGCGGCTGCACATCTACACCGAGAATTACCCGCCCTATAACTTTCCCACCAATGGCAAGGGCTTTGCCCACAATCGTGATGACATTTCCGGCATCTGCACTGACATGGTGAAGGCCATGATGGCCAACGTTCAGTACGACTACGTGATGAAACTCCGGGCCTGGAGCTGGGCCTATGACTGGGTTCAGACCCGCAAGGACCATGGCCTGTTCTGTACCGCCCGCACGGACCAGCGGGAAGACCAGTTTCAATGGGTCGGGCCGTTGGCATCGATCAAGTGGACACTGTTTGCGGCGCCGGATTCGGATATAAAGCTCTCTTCCCTGGAAGATGCCCGCCAATACAAGATTGCGGGATACAAAGGTGACGTCATGTCTGATTTTCTGGCCGACAAGGGCTTCGATATGGTGATGAGTATGTCCGGTGAGCAGAACCCGCGACGGCTGGTGCTGGGGCAGGTTGATCTGTGGGTCACCGATGGCCTGGTCGGTCCGCTGGTGGCGAAGGAAAAATACGGCATTGAGGGTCTCAAACCAGTGCTGGTTTTCCGCGAGACGCCGATGTACCTGGCAGTCAGCAAACAGACCGACCCCAAGGTGGTCGCTGATCTTCAGCGAGGCCTGGACAAGGCCCGTGCGTCAGGAACGCTGGCGGCGATCAGTGAGCACTACGCCGGTAAGGCGGCAGTGCACTGACACCAGACGATTTGCTGTAAAAAGGGCCTTTTCCGTTAAGACAGTGCGGATTTATTGCCGTATGCGTCTGCCCGCCTTCGGAAATTGCCTATACGCAGATGACAGGAATTTAATTAGCTTGCGATGATGAACGCGTCCCTTTACTCATACCATCTGCAAGCCAACCGGGTGCGGTCTGAATTTTTCAGACTGCTGCCGATCTCGTTATTCGTGGTGGCGTTTGGCGCTGCGTTTGGTCTGGCGGCGGTGCAGAAGGGCCTGGCGCCGCTGGAGGCTCTGTTGATGAGTACCCTGGTGTTTGCGGGGGCCTCCCAGTTTGCCACGCTGGATATGTGGGGACCGGAGATGTCCGTCTTACCGATGATGGCCGTGGTGTTTGCAATCAACTCGCGGCATATCCTCATGGGGGCCTCCCTGTATCCGATGCTGAAAGATCTGTCGCCGGGCCCACGGTACGGCATCCTCACGGTATTGACGGATGCCAACTGGGCAGTGGCCGCCCAGGACTACCAGAACGGTCGCCGCAATCTGGAAGTGATCCTCGGGGGCGGCCTCGCTCTGGTGATGGCCTGGCTGACGGGAACGTTGCTGGGCGCCTACTTTGGCAGCCTGCTCCAGCATCCCGAGAATTATGGTCTGGACATGGTGCTGGGGTGTTTCCTGCTGACCATGGCCCTGGGCGGGCGCAAATCGCCCCGGATCATCGTAGCCTGGGTACTGTCCGGTAGCGCCTCGATGATCGCTTACTGGTGGCTGCCGCCGCATACCCACGTCGTGGTGGGGGCGCTGGCGGGCGGTGTCGTGGGCTTTTTCTGGCTGGAGCGGAAACCTTCATGAGTATTCCCACCGGGCCCGCCGGCACGATTCTGATTATCCTGATTATGGCGCTGGTGACGCTGGTCACTCGGTTTGGCGGCGTTTTTCTGATGTCGTTTGTGAGAATCAGTCCACGGATTGAGAGCTTCATTAACGCCATGGCCAGTTCGGTATTGATCGCGATCCTGACGCCCATGGCCATGGACGGTGATCTGGGCGCAAAAGTGTCACTGGGCACGACGGCCGCGCTGATTCTGATTATTCGCCGTCCGTTACCCGCGATCAGTGGCGGTATTCTCGCCGCGGCTCTGGTACGACAGTTACTGTAACGGTCAGTCCGCCACTGAAACCTCAGAGTCCGGACCACCGCCTGAAGGTACTGCGGGCCGCAACGGCTGGTCAGCAATAGGCCAGTGCAGGGCAGCGGCGATCAGCGCCAACCCGGTCGCCATCCACCAGACCGTATTGTACGAGCCGGTGAGGTCGTAGCTCAGCCCGCCCAGCCAGGCCCCCAGAAAAGCGCCAACCTGATGGCTCAGCATCACCACGCCAAACAGGGTGGCCAGGTAGCGTGCGCCGAAAATCTGCGATACCAGCCCCGAGGTCAGCGGTACTGTGCCCAGCCAGAGTAGCCCCAGACCGGCACCGAACAGGCTGGCGGTGAGCGGCGTCAGCGGTGCCGCCATCATCAGCATGATCAGCAGCGCCCGGGCCAGATAGAGTCCGGTCAGAATGCGTTTCATGGGGAAGCGGGTGCCCAGCCAGCCGGCGCCGAATGAGCCAATGATATTGAAAAAGCCGACCAGCGCCAGGGCTGTTGCCCCGACGGCGGGCGACAGCCCTTCACTGGTCAGAAAAGCGGGCAGGTGTGTGGCCACAAAGGCGACGTGAAATCCGCACACGAAAAAGCCGGCATTCAGCAGCCAGTAGCCGCGATGGCGACTGGCCTCATGCAAGGCGGCACCCAGGGGCTGTGAATCAGCCCCGGTGGTCGCCGGACGTCCCTGTAACGGCCAGGCCAACGGCACGATAAAGGCCGCGGCCACCGACAACACCAACAGCGACGAGATCCAGCCAAAGCTTCCAATCAGCCCCTGACTGGTGGGCAGCAGAATGAACTGGCCCAGGGAACCACCTGCGGTTGCCATGCCCAGCCAGGCCCCGCGTCTGTTTTCCGGGGCGTGTCGGGCGACGGCAGAGAGCACCAGGGGAAAGCCGGTCGCCGACACCGCGATGCCAATCAGCACGCCAGCACCGAGGTGCAAGCCAGCCAGCGTCGGCACCAGGGCCATCACCAGCAGCCCCGCGGCATAGGCAATGCCACCCAACACCAGTGTGCGACCGGTGCCCCAGCGGTCGGCAAATGACGCCACCAGTGGTGTAAGGGCCCCCCAAAGCAGGTTTTGCAGGGCAATGGCCAGACTGAATGACGAGTGACTGATGCCCAGATCCTGAGTCATCGGCTCAAGATAGAGCCCGAAACTCTGCCTGATACCCATTGACAGGCTGAGCACCAGGGCGCCGGCGACCAGTACCATAACCCCGTTGGCTCTCAAGTACGGTGTTTGTGTCATCTGCAATCCCCGGCCCGGGACTCCTCAACCTTTTTGACGAGCATCCTTGATGAGATCGTACGCGTTGGTGATTTCGCGGGTTTTTTCCTCGGCCATTTCGCGCATGCTTTCGGGCAGGCCACGACCGGCCAGTTTGTCCGGGTGATTCTCGCTCATCAGTTTGCGATAGGCACGTTTGATCTCGGAATCGCTGGCCGACGACGACACCCCCAGTACCTTGTACGCATCCTCGAGTTGCTGGCCAGCGGTGGCTCGCCCGGTCGGCCCGCCGGCGTGTGCGCCACGAAGCATGGCCTCTAGTTGATCGACCTGGGCTTCGGGAAGGCCCAGGCCACGGGCAACACGAACCAGCATCTCGTGTTCTGCCGGGTGAATCACCCCGTCCGCGGCAATCGCTGACACCTGTACCTGCAGGAACATCTGCAGCAGTGGCGCCTGCCCCCGGCTGACAGCAAGAAAGCTGTTCAGTTCGGCTTCCAGATCGAAGTCATCGGCTTTGCCCCGGTTGAAAGCCGCCTTGGCCATCTCACGCTGCTCAGGCGACAGCCGGAACCGGGTAAACAGGCTTTCCGCAACCGCAATTTCGTCGCGACTGACAACGCCATCCGCTTTGCACAGCGCGCCCATGACCGCAAACACGGACTCCAGAAAGCGGGACTGAATCTGCCCCAGGCCCTGATGGACCCGTCCCTTGAGGAGCCTGAGCAGGAATGCTCCTGCTACCGCGCCGATGATAAATCCGGGGAAACGGCCAAATTGATAGCCAATCAGGCCGCCAAGAAAAATGGCAAACAGCATGGGGTCTTCCCGATCCGTAAGAATTAAGCGCTCATCATACGCTGATTTTGAACCGGTTTGTGCCGGATGTATGACTGTTAAGGCGACGGATGT
>JASBRL010000105.1 GCA_030149475.1 Marinobacter sp. | reverse complement strand
TGGTCAATGACACCATGATGGAGCATCCGATCCACCTGCACGGCATGTTTATGGAGCTGGAGAACGAGCAGGGCGACCACCTGCCATTCAAACACACCATCAGCGTGCTGGGAGGGTCCCGGGTGTCCCTGCTGGTGACTGCTGACGAACCCGGTCGCTGGGCTTTCCACTGCCACCTGCTGTACCACTTGGAAATGGGTATGTTCCGGGTTGTGCGGGTCAGTGACAAAACAGGAGTCGACAATGCATAAAAAAGTACTGATTGCCACGTTATCAGCACTCATGGGCGTCGGCCTGTCCGGCCTGGCGAACGCCGCAGGGGATGGCAAGAGCAGCCTGGATTCGGTGATACCGGCTGGCCCGGTGGATCGCTCAAGCGGCGCGCCTGCGGCCTGGGGTAAGCCGGTCAAGGATAAGGCGATTCATCAGTATTCGTTGCTTGACCGCTTTGAATACCGGCGCGGCCGGGATGGTCTCAAGGACTATCTGTGGAGTGCCCAGGGCTGGGTCGGCGGTGATATGAACAAGTTCTGGTGGAAGACCGATGGCGAGGGGCCGGTTAATGGCGGTCCCCCGGGAACCACTGAGTTCCAGGCGCTGTACAATCGCACCATCGCGCCATTCTGGGGGGCTCAGGCGGGTATCCGCTACGATGTGAACCCGAACCCCGACCGGGCCTTTGCGGTGCTCGGGGTACAGGGACTGGCGCCCTACTGGTTCGAGACTGATACCTCCCTGTACGTCAGTGAGGACGGCGATGTCAGCTTCCGCGGTGAATTCTCATACGAGCTTTTGTTCACGCAGCGTCTGATTCTGCAGCCACGGTTTGAATTCAACGCCTCGGCGCAGGATGTGCCGGAGTACCGGCTGGGGCGAGGTCTCAACAATACCGAGGCGGGCCTCCGGCTGCGGTATGAAATCAGGCGTGAGTTCGCTCCCTATATCGGTGTGAGCTGGAATCGCAAATACGGCGATACCCGGGGCTATGCCATCGCCGATGGTGGTGAAGCTGCGTCAACCGTGCTGGTTGTGGGGATTCGCGCCTGGTATTGACTGTGTGCTGGCAGGGGCATTCCATGGGGGTATGCGCTCTGCGAACACACCTGATCTGGCCGCCCGGCCGCCGTAGGATGACGGCGGTCGGGCGGAGCTGTTTCCCGCCTGCCCGCGACGAACCGTCGCACTCGTGTTCTCTCAATCCGTGTTTTCTCAATCCGTGTTTCCTCAATCCGTGTTGCCCTCAGACCGTATCCGTTTGTGACTGGCCCGCTCCGGGACACACGGCGATGTCATTCCCGCACACCAACTGAAGAGACCGCTCCGCGACTGTGCACCTCCCCTTTCTCTTACCTCTGAGACGTCCTGTTGCCCGTTCCGGGGTCTTCGAATCCGTCGTCATATAAGAAAATAAAACTAAACGAGAAAGATTCGTATTTACATATCAAGTCGGTCTGTGTAAGCTTCCTCCACCAGCAAACAACACGTTATCCCATGGTGCTGAAAGGAGGTTGATAATGAATAGAAAAAAAGGGCTGATTCTGGGGCTTGCCGGCAGTCTGGTGGCGCCCGGTGCGGTGTCGGCGGCGGCAAAGACCGAGTCTGACAACAGCAAGCTGTGGCAGGTCATTGAGGAGCAGCAAAAGCGCATTGACCGGCTGGAGGGGCAGGACAAGGGGACGTCGACAGACACGTCGGAGCGCAGGTTCCATTTTGGCGGGTACGGGTCCGTTCGCGGCGAAGTCAACAATCTCGATGCCGAGCAGAGCGGTTTCACCTTCCGTCGCTTCGTTCTGACCGGTGAAGGCGCTGTCAATGACCGTCTGAAGACCTATTTTGAGCTGGAGTTCGAACGGTTCGGAGCGCTGGAGTTGTCCAAGAGCAATGCGGTCGACGCTAACCGTTTCTCGGCGGCGCAGGCTGTGGAGGGAACCCGGGGTTCCGAAATTTCCATGGAGCAGGCCTGGGCACGTTATACCGTAAATTCGGCAGTCGATCTGGACTTCGGGGCCATGCTGGTGCCGCTGGGCCGGTTCAACATCAACCACGATGACAACCAGTGGAACCTGACACGGCGCCCGCTGGTGGACCGGGGTATTCCGGTGTTGCCGTCGAAGGCGGCCTGGCCTGAGCTGGGGCTGGGCATTTCCGGCAATTTCGCCACCGCAGCGGGACTGCTCGATTACAAGTTCTATGTAGTGAACGGCGTCAATCTGGACTATGAGTTCGAGGGTTATACGGTCAACGAGCGCCAGGGCAGCACAACCATCGGCGTCAATAAATCGGAGGCAAAATTTGCGCCGGGGCGCGGTGGTTTCGCCAACGATCTGAATGGTAACAAGGCAGTCACCGGTCGGCTTGCCCTGCAGCCAGCCATTGGCCAGGAAGTTGCCGTTTCGGGCTACTACGGGCGTTATACGCCAAGTTACATGGACAGTGAGTCGGTCTGGAGCCTGGCGCTGGACGGCCTGAACAAACTGGGCGGGTTCGAACTGGAGTATGAAATCGTTCATACTGACTGGGGTAATATCGACCGGGTTGCGGAGAGCTTTGCGCGGGTGGCTATCGACAAAGAGGTTGAGGCCAGGATTGCAGTGAGTCCGTCGCAGACCAAGGAGATTGTCAATGAGATAACGCTCGGCGGCCTGGCGGAGAGTCGCACTGGATACTGGATCGAGGTACGCTACCCGTTCTGGACCGAGGCGCTGGATAAAACCTTTCTCGGGCGCGGATTTGCCAGCCCCAAACTGGAGCCGACGCTGCGCCTGGAGCAGGTGGTCAGTCGCGGCAGCCTGACCGGTATTTCGTTCAGCAATCGCCAACTGACAGGGCTGAGTAAAGAGGAAAGCTCCACCGTCAGCCGGACGACTCTCGGCATTGCCTACCGGCCCGTTCCGGAATGGGCGATCTCGCTGGCCACGGAATACACCTGGACCGACGAGCGCTCACTCAGCGGCCAGACCAATTATATGCAGGCCGGGCCGAACGAGAACAGCGCCCTGTCCTTTACCACCGGAGTCGCCTACGCATTCTAGCAGCCTGTCGGACTTAAGTGATCGTCACGAGCAAGGTGGGAAAGCGAGCGCAATTTTTTTGGATTTTGAGGCGCATAGTGGTTCTATGTAACGAAAAATTCGGGAAATTTGAGCCGCTTTCCCACCGGCACAGTAGATCAGCCTTAAGTCCGACAGGCTGCTAGTGCCTGTCAGAGGTGTTCACTGACAGCGGCGGTGAGCAACCGGACGACCGGAGCAGAAGTCTGTTCCGGTCGTCCGGTTTTGGCGGCACCGGCCAGTTCCAACACGGGAATCCTGTTATCTGAAGCGGTTTCGGAGGCTGTCAGGCTATGAAGATTTTATCCGGTTTTCACTGGCTGATGCTGGCGCTGGTGGGGGTGTCGTTGTCTGCCCTTGCGGCGGAAGTCTATAAAAAGCCGGAAACGTTCCTGCAGGAAGCCTTCAACCAGCAAGTGCCTGAGCCAGGGCTTGTCTGGCTGGTAGGTGATACCGGGAAAAAGGTTGAGGCAATACTTGGCCATCCCCCTGATGCATTGCGAGAACGCTACTGGGCAAAGCAGGGTCGTTCGGCCTGGATTCTTGAGGAAGTCGGCAAATCGCGGCCGATTACCGTGGGCGTTGTCATCCGTAAACACCGTATAGAGCGGCTGGACGTGCTGATCTATCGCGAGAGCCGCGGCTGGGAAGTCCGCTACCCGGTCTTTACCGATCAGTTCCGACAGGCGTCCCTGGCAGAAAACGGTAAGCTGGATGTAACGATAGACGGCATAACCGGGGCAACCCTGTCTGTCAACGCCTTGACCCGGCTGGCTCGGGTGGCCCTGTATCTGGACAGTCAGGTCAGTGACTCATGAGACGGCTACGTCCCGGTGCCCTGTTTCGCTGGCATCGCTATGCCGGTGCCCTGGCGTCCGTGTTTCTGATTCTGGTGGCGCTGACCGGCGTTGCCGTGAACCACCTCGACGACGTCGGCCTCGGCGATACCCGGGTTACCTGGTCACCGTTAATGAGCTGGTACGGGCTGGGTGTCGGGGCGGTACCGATGACCGCCTTCCGGGCCGGTGACCAGGTGTTCGCCTGGGTTGACGGCACGCTTTACGATGCAACCGGTGGGGAAAGCGGGAAAGGTGGCGCCGGTGTGCGGCTGGCGCATCGGCCGGTCGGTGCGGTGGCCGTGGGGCGACTGGTAGCGATGGCCAGTCCCCATGAAATCGTACTGTTGACCAGAGAGGGCGGCGACGTCGTCGAACGCTTACGTGATGAAGATCTGCCCGGCCGTATTGTCCGTCTGGGAGCGGGGGGCAATCAGGTGTTTGTGCAGGCATCGGGGCGTCTGTATAAGACCGATCCGTCATTTCTGAACTGGACAGCGGCCGCCCGGAGTGAATCCGGCACTATTCGCTGGAGTGCGGCCATCGCGGTGCCTGAAGCGGTCAAGGGACAGTGGCGAGGGGAAGGACTACCGCTTGAGCGGGTGCTGCTGGACCTGCATTCGGGGCGATTGTGGGGGGGTGGCGCGTGGATGTCAGACCTGAGTGCACTTGCCATTGTGTTCCTGGTGGTGTCCGGATTGCTGAACTGGCGTCAACGTAACCGGTGACACCGGTCGGTCTGAACCTGATAGACCCCGGCCGGTGCCGCTACGCGGAACCGGCCGGGGTCATTTGGTACCCTTACCTATCGCGGTACCTTTCACCTGTCCCGTTACTTCTGCAGGTTGCCGCCGAAGTAGAACGCGGTGGTCAGGTTGAAGCGGGTATGCCACTGGCCATCATTCGGGCCCATAAAAGACATGGCGGCATTCTTGCCGGTCAGTACATCGGCCCAGACGTAGATGGGGCCCGCCACAAACAGCGCGCCAGCGGCGTTGTACTGGGTGTCGCCGGTGCTTTGCGGTGTTTTGCCGGGGCCGGCGCTGTTGAACTGACCGTCACCGCCGACCTTCAGATAGCCGTAGTTGTTATACAGCTGTACCTGGGTGACCGGCCCCCAGTTGACATTGAAGTCGCGGGCGATGTTGGCGCTGTAAATGTCGCCGCGCGCCGCCATCTGGTAGCGATAGCCGTAGTCTTCAGCGGTGATCGCATCGGTCGGCAGCGGAACGCCTCCGGCCGTGGTGGCGTTATCCGGAACATTGTAGGCATAGCTGACCCACTGCAACTGACCGGTCCAGGCGCCAGCATGGGCGTCCAGAGCCAGTGCTCCGGCCCAGCGTGAGCCTATATCACGGCTGCCCGTATCAAGCTGGCCGCCCTGGCCTGACAATGACATCGTCAGGTAGTTCGTGTCGCTCTGGTTGACGGTATAGGCGACCCGGACGTTGCTGTTGTTGACGGTCTGATAGCCGTCGACCGCGACGCCGCCGCTGTAGGTCGAGCTCTGCCCAAGGGTGTCGTTCTTGAAGAAGCCGACATCAACCCGCAGAGGGCCGGCCTCGTACTTGTAGTTCAGGCCTGCCGCCTGGTGATCGGCAAAGCCCGCGTAATAGTTCAGGCTGCCCCAGAATGTCTGGTAGCCATAGGGAAGATTGCCGAACGGCATCCGGAGCATGCCGGCTTTGACCTGCTGGTTGTCGTCGGCGCCGAAATCGTAGGCTGCCCAGCCGTAGTGCAGGTATTGCCCGTCCGCGAAGTTGACATCGGAAAGGCGGTAGTCGGCTGCATAGCTGATGCCATTGTCCAGTTTGCCGTCCACGGTGAGCATGAAGTAGTCAAGTATCAGGCTGCCGCCATGCTCCTGGCTTTTGGTGGCGTAATCCTTGAACTGGTATTCAGTGACGACACCGCCCCCGATGGTCAGGGTTTCGTCCTGTTTTTTCAGGTCACTCATGGTCTTGTTGCTGCTCTCGTCCCGACGAGCCTGCTTCTGTAGCTGCTCGACCTGAAGCTTCAGGTCTTTGACGTCCTGACGTAATTGGTCGTCAGTCTTGTTGCCATCCTGAGCGAGGGCCTGAAACGACCAGACGGCGGCGAGGCCTGCAATCGCCAGATGAGGCACTCTTCCTGTGGGCTTGCGCATAACTATCTCCTGTACAGAGTTTTTCGTTAGGTTGTCTTCAGTGCTAACCACGGGGAAGTGCAGCGGCCTTCCCGGCGCTCCGACGCGGATTGCAGGCGGTTTGCGCGCTCCGGGACCGGTCATCCGGCGCGCCCTCTGTTCACGATTCCGTCATATGGGCCAGCTATAATCTCGGTATTTTTTGTTATTATGGCGCTAATGTTAGCAGAAGATTAACGATTGAACAGGTTTGTAGCCAATTTCCCGTTTCCGCACTGGCGCAGTCACACCGGTGCGGTGTCATTTTGTCCTGCCGGGCCCGGCGGCGGGGCGCGCTGGCTGTCCGCCAGGGCCTCTCCGGGTGCTGAGGAAAACGGTATGACTCACTTCTCCGTCAGTGCGGACTCTGCTCCCCCTCCGCTGCGCGATGAGGTTCGGAAAATCGACCAATTTCTGGACAGCGATGCCGGCCGGATGCTGTTGTCGGCGGGGACCGACATCACCAGTGGCGAGGCCCGCAAGGCCCTGGTCTGCAGCAGCTTTCTCCGGGACATTGCACTCAGGGACTGCTCTATGGTTGGTGCCTGGCTGGAACGCCGCACACTCGCGGAACCCCTGACCGCCGACACGCTGCGGGCGCAATGGCAACACTATTCCGCGGCGGTGACGGATACCCCGACCTTATACAGTCAACTTCGCGGATTTCGCCGTGAAGCCATGTTCCGCATCATCTGGCGTGATTTTTTGCGCCAGGCGGATCTGGCGGAAACCATGCGCTCGACCAGCGCACTGGCGGATATCTGTATTGACGAGGCGCTAGGCTGGTTATACCGGGAGGCCTGCCAGCAGTATGGCACCCCCTGGGGTCTGGACCCTGTCAGCGGCCGGGAATCCGCCCAGCAGATGGTGGTTCTGGGTATGGGGAAGCTGGGTGGTCAAGAACTCAATGTGTCATCGGACATCGACCTCATCTTTGCGTTCGCGGAAAAGGGTGAAACCCGCGGTGGGCCCAGGGCAATGGATAACCAGCAGTTCTTTGTTCGTCTGGGGCAGAGGTTGATTCAGGCGCTGGACCAGTTGACCTCCGAGGGCTTTGTTTTTCGCGTTGACATGCGGTTACGCCCATACGGCCAGAGCGGGGCGCTGGCGCTCAGTTTTGCGGCCCTCGAAAACTATTACCAGGATCAGGGGCGCGAGTGGGAGCGCTACGCCATGGTCAAGGCCCGGGTGGTTGCGGGTGATCAGCGGGCGGGCGCGGTGCTGATGGAGACTCTGCAGCCCTTTGTCTATCGACGTTACATTGATTTCAGTGCCTTCGAATCGTTACGCAGCATGAAATCGATGATCCGGCGCGAAGTGCGTCGCAAGGGGTTGGAAGACAACATCAAGCTGGGCAGTGGTGGCATCCGGGAAATCGAATTCGTGGTGCAGGCATTCCAGCTAATTCGGGGCGGGCATGATCGTGAACTCCAGCAGCGCACGCTACTGACAGTCCTTCCGGCTCTGGAGGCGCTCGAACTGCTTCCCGCCGCTGTGGTTGGAGAGTTACGCTCGGCCTACGTGTTTCTGCGTAACCTCGAGCATGCCCTGCAGGGTATTGATGATCGCCAGACCCAGTTGCTGCCGGAAGATGATGTGACCCGCGCCCGCGTCGCACTGATTATGGGCTTTGATGACTGGTCAGGCTGCATGGAGGAATTGACGGTACATCGCGAACGGGTGGCCCGTCATTTCTCCGATATCATTGCCATGGATGACGACAGCGATGTTGTGGATGCGTCCGCCGATAGCTGGCAGGAGATCTGGCTCGGCGAAATGGAGGACGCGGCAGCCTGTGCCTGGCTTGCCGACCAGGGCTTTGAGCTGGCACAGAGCAGTGTTCGAAGTCTGCAGGAGCTTCGCAGCGGCCGGGCTCTGGAAACCATGCAGACTCAGGGTCGTCAGCGACTCAACCGGTTCATGCCGGTCCTGCTGGAAGCGCTCACGCGTGTGCCGAATCCATCACAGACATTGACGCGCGTTCTCCCGCTGGTGGAGGCCGTGCTGCGCAGAACCGCGTATCTGGTTTTGCTGCTGGAGAATCCCGGTGCCCGTGAGCAACTGGTCAGGCTATGCAGTGAGAGCCCCTGGATTGCCAGCCAGCTGGCGGAGACGCCCCTGCTGCTGGATGAGTTGCTCAATGCTGAAAGCCTCTATCACCCGCCTTCAAGAGACCAGTTACAGGACGACTTGCGCCAGCAGATGCTGCGGATTCCCTACGACGACCTGGAAAACCAGATGGAGTCTCTGCGTCACTTCAAGAAAGCGCATGTGCTACGAGTGGCGGCCTCAGAGATCCGGGGCACACTGCCTCTGATGAAAGTGAGTGATTACCTCACCTGGATTGCAGAGGTGGTCCTTGACCATGTGGTGGCAGTGGCGTACGCCAACCTGGTGAGTCGTCATGGCTGCCCCCGACGTGCCGATGGCTCGGTTTGCGAGACCGGCTTTGCCATTGTGGGTTATGGCAAGCTGGGCGGAATTGAGCTTGGTTACACCTCGGACCTTGATCTGGTGTTTATTCACAGCGCCGATCCCCGACAGGCCACGGATGGGGAAAAGCCCGTGGACAATGCTGTTTTCTATACCCGTCTGGGGCAGAGAATTGTTCACATACTCAACACCCAGACGCCGTCAGGTCAGCTTTATACCGTCGATCTGAGACTTCGTCCTTCCGGGAATTCCGGCTTGCTGGTCAGTACCCTGACGGCGTTTGAAAAATACCAGCAACAAGATGCCTGGACCTGGGAACATCAGGCGCTTGCCCGGGCAAGAGCGGTGGCCGGTTGCCCGGCTACGCAGGCCGCTTTTGAAGAGCTGCGCCATGATGTCCTTTGCCGGGTCCGCGATGCTGACGAGGTTCGGGCGGAGGTCGTCTCCATGCGGGAGAAAATGAGAGATAACCTGGCGACACCGCAGTCAGCCCGCAAGCCTCCCGAGGTGTTTCACATCAAGCAGGATCAGGGCGGGATCATTGATATCGAGTTCATGGTGCAGTACCTGATGCTGGTTCATGCTGCAACCCATCCGCAACTGACCCGGTGGTCGGACAATATCCGGCAACTGGAAGCGCTGGGCGACGCCGGAATATTACCGGTTGAGGATACCCGAAAACTGCGCGAAGCCTACATAACGTTGCGCTCGACCATACATCGCCGGGCGCTCCAGAATCTCAATAGCCAGGTTGACCCCGACGCGTTTCTGTCGGAACGCGATTTCATCCGCCAGATGTGGGCCCGGGTGATGATCAGCTAGCTAGCTGGCTGACTGACTGACAGCCTTCGTCCATGGGAAATTTCCTGCTAGAATGCCGGTTTTCCCCGAATGTGCCTTTAGGAGCAGAAATAATGTCGATGGCGGATCGTGACGGCCTGATCTGGCTGGATGGTGAAATGGTTCCCTGGCGTGAGGCCAGGGTTCATGTATTAACCCATACGCTGCATTACGGTTTGGGCTGTTTTGAAGGGGTGCGTGCCTACAACACTGAAAAGGGCCCGGCTATTTTCCGCCTGCAGGATCATACCGACCGGCTTTTCCGCTCCGCGCACATTCTTAACATGAAAATGCCGTTCACCAAGGATCAGGTTAACAACGCCCAGCTCAAGGCTGTGCGTGAAAACAACCTGGACGAGGCCTATATCCGTCCGATGGTGTTTCTGGGCTCCGAAGGCATGGGGTTGCGGGCCGACAATCTGAAAGTTCACCTGATGGTGGCGGCCTGGAGCTGGCCGTCCTATATGTCGCCCGAAGCAAAAGAGCTGGGCATCAAGGTGCGCACTTCGTCCTACACCCGGCACCACGTCAACATCACCATGTGCAAGGCCAAGGCCAACGGCAACTACATCAACTCCATGCTGGCGTTGAACGAGGCGATTGCCGGCGGGGCCGAAGAAGCGCTGCTGCTGGATAACGAGGGTTATGTGGCGGAAGGCTCGGGCGAGAACATATTCATTTTCCGGGACGGTGTGCTGCATACCCCGGAACTGACATCCTGTCTGGAAGGTATTACCCGCCAGACCATCCTTGATTTCTGCAAAGAGCTGAACGTTCCGGTCAGGGAGCGGCGTATCACCCGGGACGAAGTCTACATTTCCGATGAGGCTTTCTTCACCGGAACCGCAGCGGAAGTCCTGCCTATTCGGGAACTGGATGGCCGGGTGATTGGTGAAGGCAAGCGTGGACCTTTGACCGAAAAACTGCAAAGTCTCTACTTCGATGCGGTCAAAGGCAAGCTGGACCAGCACTCCGGCTGGCTCAGCCTGGTGGATTCCGCGGCGACCGGCCGCTAACGCCCGGTCGCTGTGCCGGAGTCAGGGCCTGGCGTCTGCTTCGCCGGGCGCTGTCTCGCCTTTCAGCATTATCAGCGAATAGCGTGCATTGCGAAACACGATGCTGGCCCCTGGCGGGAGCTCCGCCAACAGGGGCTGTGCTTCCTTGTGGGGCACCGCGATGAAATACCGGGTGTACTGATGCTTTTGCCGCATGGTCTGCAACTGTTGCAGCGAAATGTCCCTGGCTTGTTCCTGTGAATAGTACCGGGCTGAGAACGGCACCGATTCCAGGTAGAGCAGGGCGCTGTCGCCGGGCTGAGACAACGCATCGTAACGTTGTACCATCGCCTGCTCTGTTTTCAGTCGCGAACTGTCGAAACGGGTGTAAACGGCGTAGGCCAGGATCGCGACCGGCACGATTAACGCCAGTGGCATGACCGCGCGCCGCAGGGCACGCGAGCCTTCCAGAGCCTGTATTCCGCGCGCCGTCAGCAGTGCAGAAAACGGCAGGGACGGCAGGATATAGGTCCAGAGCACGTTGCCGGCGAGGCTGAAAAACAGCATGGGGGCCAGGGCACACAGCAGAACAAACTGCAGCGACGGTTCCGCAATGGCGGACGCCATCAGTCCCCGGCGGGTCCTTTGCAGTAGGCCCATGATCAGCAAACCTGCGGCCAGGACACCCCAGGGAAATGAGGCCCAGAGCCAGTATATCCAGATGGTCCCGCGGGGTTCGAGGTGGGCATTGCCGTACAGGTCTCCGGCCCATCCGGGGTCAAGAAACCGCCGGAAATGCTCGCCAACAATAAAGTAGTCAATAAATCCTGGCGTTTTGAGTTCGGCGGCTATGTACCAGGGTACGCTCAGCAGCACTGTCGCAACGGATCCCCACAGCCAGGGGAACGGGCTGAGTTGCGTTTTCCAGCGTCCCTTCGGAATCAGCCAGAGTGTCACGGGAATGCCGATCAAGACCAGCGCCAGAGGACCTTTTGCCAACAGGCCAATGACCAGCCCGCCGAAAAACAGCCAGCGCCAGTACCGGTGCCGGCCCGCTATGACCATGCCGAAACTGACCAGGCTGAGAGTGGTGCCCAGCGCCAGGAACGGGTCAGTCATCACCGCGCCGGAGCTCATATAGGTCAGTGCCATGGTGGAGAACACCAGCGCTGACAGGCGGGCGGGCCTGATGCCCTCCAGTTCCCGGGTATAGCGCCAGGTCAGGATGACCATGATGATGGTGGCAAACCATGAGGGCAGGCGGACGGCCAGTTCGGACAGCCCGAACAGCCGGATGGACGCCGCTTCAGTCCAGAACGACAGAGGTGGTTTGCCCCAGAAAGGCACGCCCGGCTCAAACCAGGGGGTGATCCAGTCTCCGGTCTCGGCCATCAGTCTGGCTATATCGGCGTACCTGGGTTCGGTGGTGTCAACCAGCGGGTATAGCGCCATCGAGATCAGGCGACCGAGCAGAATAGCCGCCAGTATCCAGAGCCAGGGGCGAATGTGTTTGAGCATGGCAGGGCATTCCTGTTGTTGGCTGAGTGCGGGCGCAAGTGTTGGCCGGACAGTTCAGGTAAAGTGTGTCGCCGTCATTCGCGAAGGACGATGCCGGTCAGGTGCGGTGGAAAGCACTCTGGGCAGACTCTCAAAAGCACCCGGGTAACCGGTCCCGCCGCGCGACTGCAACTCTGTGTGCGTCGAGGATAGGGAAAATGCGGGCAAGATGGAATACCCGGCCAGGCAAACTCCGGCTTCAGATCACCGGGTAGGGAACGTATACTTTGCGATTCGGAATGCTGTGGTGTTGGCCCACGGGTTTTTGATCCGTGTCGAATCCCGCAGATGCGGAGGTCAGGGCGAGGCGTGTTGCCGCCGCGTCATTGTTTTACTCGGAGAAGAGCCGGAGCTGCCGTGAAAATAGGCCAGGTGATCGCAAGTCGGGGTGAGGGCGGGCTGGAGAAGCATGTCAGGGAGTTGTGTGTGGCATTGGCCGGGCAGGGGCATCAGGTTGATCTGATTGGTGATGCCCGGTTTATTTCAACATTACCGTCGGCGGTGGGCAAGCGGGCGGCACCGATGCATCTGAGTCGTCGACATCCCTGGCTGTTATACAGGCTGTATCGTGAGCTGCTGGCAGGCGACTACGACATTATCCATGCGCAGGCGAGTAAGGCGGCGGCTCTGGTGAACTCGTTGAGGCCGGTGGTCAAGACCCCCGCGGTGGCAACATTGCACAATATCAAGCGCAGCGTGATGGCCTTTCAGGGCTTTGACCAGATTATAACGGTCAGCCGTCAGTTGGCGCAGTCGTTTCCGCCGGATGATGTGAGCGTTGTTTACAACGGGATAGAGTCTTCGTCGTCAGCGCCGGTTGATCTGGCCACACTCTGTCCGGTCCCCGGCGGGCAGCCGGTTGTTCTCGCGGTCGGACGCCTGGTTACGGCAAAAGGTTTTGATATCCTGCTGGAGGCTATTGCAGGTTTGCCGGTCACTCTGTTGATCGCCGGAGAAGGCCCGGAACGCGCCCGGCTCGAAACAATGAGCCGGCGTTTGCCAGCTCCGACCCGATGCTGGCTTTTGGGTCAGCAATCCAATATCGCCGGGTTGATGCAGGCTGCCGATGCGGTTGTTATTTCCTCGCGACGGGAGGGGTTTTCCTATGTCTTCAATGAGGCGCTTGCCTCGGGAGCCTGCGTGTTAGCCTCCGACGTTCCCGTCGCTAATGAGGTTCTGCCCCCGGAGTTGATCGTTCCGGTCGGTGACGCCCGAGCACTGGGTGACCGTCTGGCGCATTTGCTTGCTCATCCAGGGCTCTGGTCGGAACGGATGGCGGAGCCCCGGCGTGTCGCCCAACAGGAAATGACCCTCGCTGCCATGACCAGAAAGACCCTGCGGGTTTACGATCAGGTGCTGTCCCGGCGTCGCTGATTCAGGACCGCCCTGAACCGGATCGTTCCGGTAGAAGGGAATCGGCCGACGCCTCTGCTATCGATACTTTGGAATCAAATGCTGCCTGAAGACAGTTCGGGGTGGCTCTCCTGTTTGCCGCTGCGGGATTGTCGTCTTGCCATCGCAAGGGTCCAGCCTGCTCCGGTCCAGACCAGTGCCGCTACCCAGTTATTCAGAATGCTGATGCCGCCCATCAGTGGCCAGAAGCAGACATAAAGCACGGTAAAGGCCAGTGCGCCCATGAACCACTGGCGCTCCCGGACGAATGGCTTCAGGGCGGCATGGAACAGCGCAACGATGAATACTGAAAAAAGCATCAGTCCGACGAGTCCGGTCTCGGAGGCTATCTGCAGGTAGAGGTTGTGTGCGTGTGTGCACTCCATGCCGGTTTGGGCGAGCAGTTGCATGTCCGTGCATACGGCCCGGTAGGTATCGAGACCGCTGCCGACAATCGGATAACGATGCCAGACGTCGACCGCAGATTGAAATACCAGCCCGTAATCGGATTCCCGGAAGTGGCTGAGCTTGTCGACAATACTGTAGACGGTCCTGTGGGCTGTTTCCGGCTCAGCGAGCATCACCAGAAAGGTCAGCAGCGCAAGAGTCGCCGCCCCCGACATCAACAGCAGGTTGTGTCTGGGGTTGTCCAGCAAGAATCCGGCAATCACCACGACCGATCCGGTGATAAAGAGAAGGAAGGCCATCCGCTCGCCGGTGATAAAAACAAACAGGGTACCGATGATCACCAGAAGCAGTGTGCCGACGCCCTGTCGTCCGCTTGACCGGAGGGCGCGAAAGAGCACAACGCCGTACAGCAGTATAAAGAAAACCCGCAGCATCATGATCCCGGGGACCGGTTTCTGGAAGGGGCCGGTCAGGCGGTTGCTGGAGAACTTTTCAATACCGAAAAAATCCTGGCCGTGCAGGAACTGCCAGCCGGTATCCACAACGATAAACAGTGAAATGACAAGAAGCGACATCAGAAAGCGCTTTTGCTGCGCCGGATTATCAAACAGCCAGTAACCCAGAGCGGCGGCGAACAGAGGCCAGCGCATAAAGGCCACGGCTTTGAACAGGCTTCCGCCCGGGTCTACGCTGAGCGGAACGTTCACGATCAGCAGGTAAAGCCAGAACAGCAGGCCGAACCGGAACCACGGGGTTTGTGCCCAGTCCCAGTCCCCCAGGCGGAAGGCCCGATAGAGAAAAAGCAGGCCAATGATCACAACGGCAGCATCGGCCAGAACTTTGTTGAACAGCAAAAGTACAGGCAGCATCAGCGGCAGGTACAGTTCCGCCTTCGGCCATCTGCCCCGGGATTTATCTGCCCCGTGTCCGGTCGTGACTGTCACTGGCGGTGTCCTTTACTTTCAGTGGATCGATGACCTTGCCGACGAGCCTTCCTGCCCATCCGGATTCGAGCGGCAGGGAGAGCCAGTCAGCACCGGCGATCCGGGTGGTAGGGATCGATTTCGCCCGCCGGGCGATGTCGCATACGTTTGTACGCCCATTGGTACTGGGCCGGAATATCCAGTACACACTGTTCGATAGAGCGGTTCATCGCCGTTGCGGCTGTTGCCGGGTCGAGGTCGAACATACCGGGATCGACTGGCCGGATAACAATGCGGAAACCCGCGCCAGTCTCCAGACGTTGAGCGTAGGTCATCAGCGCGCCGGCGCCGGTTTTCTGCATGAGTCGGACCGCCAGTGTCATGGTTTTGACGCTCATGCCAAAAAACGGCGCAAATGCGTTGCCTTTTCCGCGGGGCGACTGATCCGGCAGAATGCCGGCTACACCACCCTCCCCGAGAATCGCCGCCAGCCGGGTCAGGCCGCGGCGGTCTCCCCTGACCAGTTCCGATCCCAGACGGCCCCGGACCCTGATCATATAGGCCTCGAATTCGGCGATGTTGGGTGGGCTGTACAGGGCAGCCATTCTGTATCGGGACGAAAAGTAAAGCCCGGCCAGTTCCCAGTTGCCGATATGCGGGGCCAGCAGGATCAGGCCTTTGCCGGTGGCAAGTGCCTGGTCGATCAGTTCACGGCCTTCGACCTCCCGGACCAGTTCAAGGCATCTGGGTACCGGCCATTCCCAGAGTAACGGGATTTCCATGATCGTTCTACCGGTGTGACGCAGGCTCTGCCGGGCCAGCTCGCGGCGTTCCGGCGGGCTTAGCGCGGGCAGGCAGATCTCCAGATTAATGCGGGTGACGCGTTTTGCCTGCAGGGGGAGGCGCCACGCCAGTGAACCAAGGGCCGCGCCAATGCGTTGGGCCATGCCCAAAGACAAGTGTGACGCAAGACGGAACAGACCTCTGAGGATAATGTACTGTGTGCTTTTCATGCCGGGCCGGCCCAAAAAGCCGAAAGGTTATCATCGCCCCAGTGGCGGCGCAATGGACACAAGGTTCGGCGCTGACCGGCGGCGGATCGGCCTGCGCGCCAGCCCGCGCCGATTCGAGAATTAATGCGTAACGTATGGCGATGGGTTGCGGAGCATAGCCGTCATGTTCTGAATGCCCCCTTTGGTAAACGGGCGCAGAGTGGGGTTTGCCACACCATTTAATCAGAGGTTCCTTAGCTCAGTCTTAGGGAGCCTTCTGTATCTCTGAATGCGATAACAGGCTTGATCAGGTTCCTTGGGGATCTGAACGGGGCGCTAGAATCCGAACATATGATCAAGGCTGAACGCTTGATTGCTGTTGGCCAGGCCATGGAATCCGAATAGCCGGCATATTGAGTCCTGCACCATGATGTAGGCCATGCTGCCGGCCTGTTTCCGTTCTTCGGCGCCGAACATCGTACTGTAGCGCCAGAATAACGAGCCGCCGCAGGCTATACGGACGTCCCGTTGTGCGATGGACTCCCCCTTCGCGTTAAACAGTCTGAGTGTCGTTTGGGATTGCGGATGCCAACGATCGGAGCAGGGGTAAATCAGGTGGCACAGAGTGTCCTGGTGGAGGTCGCCCAGCCGCAGGAACAGGCGGGTGCTCAGACCCGGGGGCGGTCCGGCATAGGATTGTGGTTCGCCTTTGTAGGTAACCGGAATGTTGTAGATGTGTGCACCAAAGCTGCTTTCCGCGACGTGGCCGCTGGCCCGGTGACGATAGCGGAACAGGGCGTGCAGCCAGCCGTCTGCGAGGTCGTCGGGCTGGTCAAGATCATACATCAGCTCCATGTGGCCCCCGTTTTCAGGGAGGTTGTCAATGTCGCCGAGGACATCGTCCAGGGAGAGCGCCGGACAGCCATTGCGGGGCAATCGCCCGAGCGCACGACGGGCAACCTCCTGGCCCTCCGGGTCGTAGCATATCAGCGTGAGCGCCAGTTCATGCTGACTGCGTGCCATCGGAGTTGGCAGAAATTCGGTCTCCCAGTGCTCCCGCGGCAGAATCGGGGCTGGCAGGATATAAGCCTTGCCGAGATGTCTGGCAGACTGTCTCAGATCAGGGTCGGGAGCAAGGTCGACCCGCTCGACGTTCGCATGGGCGATGCGCCGCCCGGTCGACTGCGAGATCACTTCGTAACGGGGGCGGACGAAATACTTGCCTGCGATCACCTCCAGTTGGGCCGGCCACCGTGCTTCCGGGAAGAGGGCTCCGACGTCAAGCGCCACGGTGGCAAACGGTGGAATTTCCGACTCATAGGGGCGGATATTGTCCTCTCCCATGATATTCAGTCTGACCGCGCCGGCAGGGATCGTGACCGGATGGCTGTTCTGAATCCACAGCACCACCTGCTCGCCGACCTCTGGCGCGGGAAGTCCGGCGTAATAGTCGGCAGGCCAGGAGTTGGCGTCGTGGGTGCATGACAGCTCGGTATCGCTGTCGCCGTAGGTGTCCAGGGCGTATTTGATGACATCATGGCCTGCCACCCCGATGGCATGGATGAACAGCGTGCCGGCGAATTCGTCCAGGTCGAAACGTGCCCTGACTGTTTTGCTGTCGATGGAGACAGTGCCCGCCGGAACCAGTTGTGTTTCACGCCACTCGGCAAGCCTTGTGCCATGTTCGTCGAACAGGCAGAGCCAGAGTTCCGGCTGTCGTGCGCCATAGCCGGACCAGTAGTTACAGAGTGTGATGCGGGTGTGCAGGCCACCGGCGTCGCGCAGGAAGGCAAAGTTTGTGGCAAAGTTCAGCGGGTTCAGGTATCGGTTCGGCAGGGTGAGCATACTGTCCGGCAATTGGAGATCGTCAAAACTGACGATCCGGGTGCCGGCTGGCACCAGGTGCGCGATCTGAGTCATCAGGCGCTGGGCGTCAAAGGCCGCTATCAGCAGGTAGTCAGGCTCATGACGGGAACTGAGCGCGGTAATCAGTTCGACGTCGCGGTCATGAATCCGGCGATTGAGATCGCCGGCATCCTGCACATAAGCCGCCGTTACCTGCCAGCGGCCGGTGTCGTACAGTTCGGCGAATACCTGATAATGGCCGAAGGGGTCATAAAGGGCCACCGAGCCCTGGCTGAGTTCCTCGGCTAACTGCCCGGCCCTGTTTGCCGCCAGCGGGTGTCCCAGGGCCTTGAATAATGAGTTTCCGCCCCGGACGTTGCTGAATGTGTCGATTGCCAGGGCCTTTGCCGTGTGATGACCTGCTTGCATGTTAATGTTCTGCCCCATCTGAAAGTCGGGTCTGGTGTGTGCTGTCGTTCACTGAAACAAACGGGTTGAGGCGCTTGACTACGGACGAGAGGCTGTGGCGCGCCCGTTGCCGGTCGACCATTTTCTGTTCTGTTATCCAGTTCAGTTGAATGGCCCGTCTCTGACCACTGAACGAGTGATGACCGTGATACGAATTATTGGCGCGCCGGAACATGAGCAGCGTGCCGGCGTCCGGTGGTACTTCCGCCGCTACATCATCGAGATTCCGGCTGCGCAGC
The DNA here is from genome assembly GCA_030149475.1 of Marinobacter sp. Taxonomy (GTDB): domain Bacteria; phylum Pseudomonadota; class Gammaproteobacteria; order Pseudomonadales; family Oleiphilaceae; genus Marinobacter. The sequence continues at coordinate 29,685 of JASBRL010000105.1, read as the reverse complement.
AGTCGCAGACGACCGCCCTCGGCAAGCCAGGGCGGATTCATGTAGAGCAGCACAGTAATGAGTTTGGACTCGGTATCGGTATGGATCTTGCCATCTTTTTTCCGGCATGCCCCGCGCACCGTCATCATGGTCGGTCGCCCGTCCAGGCTGATGCCGAATTTACACTCGACCGCCTTCCTGAAGGACTCACCTTCAAGTTCGCTGACAAGCGCCGCAAATCTCGCACCGAATTCGAGATTTTCAACCGGAAAGCTGCCCGGGCGGGTGATGGCAGGGTAGTCGTTCATCAGGCCGGTCAGCTGTTCGCCGCGGATGAAATCGCGCACAATGACGTAATCAAACGGATCCCGGGTCAGCGGCGTCTGTTCCAGTTTTTCAAGGTCAAGCACGGTCATGGTGTCTTCCTTTGCAGTCGTGGCCGGACGGGACACTGGCATATGGGCGGACCGGGAGCGTGTTGGTCCGTCATCCGACAGCCGGTCTCAGCCTGAGGCCAAAAGACGCTGTTTAATGCCTGCCGCAACACGACGGGTGTCGCCCAGAGGCTGATAGTGCCAGTCGTCCAGGGAGCCGTTGAAGGGCCGGGTACAGCCCCGTTCGGCAAGATTCCGGTGGAAGGCATGGAACTTCCGGCCACCCTTGCCGGCCAGTTCGATGGTGTAGACCGGCTTGCCGGTGGAGCATGCTTCAGAGACCATGGAAACCGAATCCATCGTTACGGCAATTTTATCCGCCAGTCCCAGAAAGCCAAAATAGGGGTTTTCCCCCTGTCCGTCCCAGATCAACGCGGGAATATCGGCCAGTTCTTCCCGCAGCACAGCAAGCGCTTCGGGGTCAGTGCGTCGGGAGGGGGTGATGGCCAGGCCCGCGCCCGACTCCCGGTGGGCGTTGCCCAGTTGCCGGGCCAAACGGCGGGCGACGGTTGGCGTGAACCGGTAGCGACCGTTGGAGCCACCAAGCAGGACGGCCACCAGCGGACGGGGCAGGTGGGCCAGTTGCGGCCGGAAGTGCTCGGCGGCCAGTTCCAGACGCGCTGGTGTCACACGGTGCAGCGCACCAACGGTGGTCCAGACATTGTCGCCCCGGCAGCGATCATGCTCGGGTACCACAACGGCATCAAAGTATCCGGGATTCATGTTGGGGTCCTGGATATAGATGGTCACGGTTCGTCCGCCGCTCGCCTTTTTAATCGCCGTCAGAATCGGCGCCACATAGCGCCCTGACCCGATGGCAATATCAGGCCAGGGTGGCTGCAGTGGGTCACTGCCCGGCGCCGGGGCGCGTAACGGGTGGAGCCAGGCGCCTGCAGGCAGGTACTTCCAGGGCGCCTGTCGCTTGATAAGACGCATGTCGACATTCAAGTCAAGGGCTTCAGCCAGACCATGGATCTGGTTGATCATGCCGGCCTTGTCTTCTGCCAGGCCCCAGCAGATCATTCGTTTTTCCAACTTGTCTGCACGTCTGCTCCCATTGACAATTGCTGCGTTTGTGCGCAGATTTCCTGGCTGTCTGCCCGTTGCTGGTGAGCCGCCAACCCGCCCGCCATGCCGGGCACTCACTTTATCATGTCTTTGCGGGAAAATTAATGTCACTACCATTATCCGTGTATTTCATCACTAAAAATGAAGAGTTGCGGCTGGAAGAAGCCCTGAGCAGGGTTGTGGACTGGGCTGACGAGGTCATTGTTGTGGATTCGGGGAGCACTGACAACACGACGGCGATTGCGCGGCGCTGCGGGGCCCGTGTGGAATACCATGCCTGGGAAGGGTTTGCCTGTCAGAAAGCCTACGCGGCGAGTCTGTGCCGCAATGACTGGGTGCTGGATCTCGACGCCGACGAAGTGCTTTCCGACCTGCTGATCGCCAATATTCGAGAACTGTTCTCCCGCCCGATCGATCCGGCGATGGCCGGCTTTCGCATGCGTTGGGTCATGTCCCAGCCGGTCACGGGGCATCCCTTTCGTCACGATAAGACCCGGAAATTGCTCCGATTGTACGATCGTCGCAAAGCAGCAATCGTTGCTGAGCCCGACAGCAATAACGACCGTCCTCAGGTTTATCAGGGCAGCGTGGGGTTTCTCAAGGGGGACGTATTGCACCGGACGCTGGTGACGCTGGAGCAGATGGAACAAAAATACGTGCAGTTGTCCAGCGAGCAGGCGCGCTTTATGGCACACAAGGGGCGTCGCATTTCAGGAGCGCGCCTGGGCGTCGAATTTCCCCTTAAGTTTCTCAAATACTATTTTTTCCACCGCCAGATCCTGAACGGCTGGTTCGGCTTCAGTGTGTCGGTTGTTGCCGCTTACCGGAACTTCATGCGACTGGCGAAAGCCCGTGAAATCCAGATGCTGTCGGAGCTTGAGCGCCGTTCCGGAACCGGTCCGGAACGGCCGTGACGCATCGTCCGGATCGGTTGCTGCTGCTTGCCGGTCGGCAGGCTGCCGTTGTGGTTTACTGCGCCTGCGTCGGCGACCCGCGACCGGCGGCCAGGACGCGGCGGTAAACGGTGATGGTGGACTCAACCTGAGCCTGCAGGTGAAACCGTTCGGGCAATTCAATGTGGAAATCAGATTGTGTCAGCAGGTCCAGCACTTTGCGTGCGAAAGCGCTGCTATCATCCGGTGGCACCAGTCCCTCGGGAAAGCAGGCGTGGAGGATTTCGGCGGCGCCTCCCCGGTCAAACGCCACTACGGGGGTGCCGGAGGCCAGCGCTTCTGTCATGGTTCTGCCGAATGGTTCCGGCCGGGTTGACATATGGCAGACCACGTCGGCGAAAAGGTACAGGTTCCCGATGTCACTGCGCTGCCCCAGGAAGGTCACTGCATCCTCCAGCCCCAGTTCTGCGCGGGTTTTTTCCAGCTCTTGCAGGAACCGGACTTTCCGGCCCTCCGCGCCACCGACGATCAGACCGTGGCAGGCGGGGTTGTGTTTGCGGATTTCCGCCATTGCATGCAGAAACTGATGCTGTCCTTTCCAGCGGGAAATCCGCCCCGGCATCAGAATGATCTGCTTGCCGCGCAGTTGCGGGTACTGGGTTAACAGCGCATCAGTCCATTGTGAATCAGGCGTTCGTTGGCGGAACGCTGAGACATCAACGCCGCGCTGGATGACTGTGAGCCGATCCGGCGGTACCGGGTAGTGGGACAGCACATAGTCACGGACGCATTCGGAAATTGCGATGACGTGTCGGGCCCGGGCCATAATGGCGCTGTAGCGGTTGACTGAGTATAGCCCGTGAAAAGTCGACACCAGTGCCGGCCGCTCCTCGTCAGACAGTCCCCGCAGGGCGAAATGAACGATCCACGCCGGCATCCGCGAGCGGACATGAACGATGTCAGGTTGCAGGGACCGGAGGAGGGCGCGGACCGGTCGGATTTGGCCGACCGAGGCGAGAGATTTCCGGTGAACCGGCAGCGTGACATGTTCGGCACCGTGCTGTTTCAGGGCAGCCACCATCGGCCCCCCGCTGGAGAGAACAATTGACTGGTGACCGCGCCGGACCAGTTCTGCTGAAAACTCGACGGTTCCGCGTTCCACTCCGCCGCTGTTGAGCGCGGGCAAGACCTGAAGTATTTTCATGGGTGATCGCATCGTCTGCTGTCATTGGGCGCCCCGTATATTATCAGGCTCCGGGGCCTGACAAGAGGTGGCGCAGTTCGGTGTCGGGGTTACGTCGGCTGCGAATGATGATGCCACAGAACTGTCCCGGTTTCAGGTGCGGGCGCGCTATGGCCGGTCATGTCGCCGCTGCCGGTAAAGGTCTGGCTCGTCCGACGGCCGGGTCTTGAAGCGCCGATGCATCCACAGGTACTGGTCCGGGTGGCGGCGGACCTGCTCTTCGATGAGCCCGTTGACCCGGGCGGCATCCTGATGGTCGTCTGCAGTCGGAAAGTCTGACAGGGCCGGGCCGAAATAAATGTCGTACCCTGGTTTGCCGGCACGACGGAAGTGGCTGAACGGAATGACCGCGCACTGGCTGCGCTGGGCTATGCGCGCGGTGGCCGTCAGGCTGGCGGCGGGCACGCCGAAAAAGGGTGCAAACACGGTGCCGGTCCGGCCGTAATCCTGGTCGGTGGCATACCAGACTGTCCGGTTGGCCTGCAGGCGCCGCAGCAGGCCCCGCAGATCCTTGCTGGCCAGCGCCATGCCGTATCGACGCTCTCTTGCCCGGGTCATGACCGCGTTCATCAGCGGATTGTTGTGGTCCCGCTGCATGACATCCGCGTCGATAAACAGCGAGACCAGGCTGCCTCCCAGGTCAAGGGTGCTGTAGTGTCCGCCCAGCAGCAGCACCCCGTGCCCGCTTGTCAGCCCCTCGTGCAGATGCTCCAGGCCGTGAACCCGGGTAATCGGGCGTAACGCCTCCGGATTCCGGAACCAGGCAAGGCCTATCTCCATGATTCCGATGCCGTTGGAATGAAATGACTGTCTGACCAGCCGGGCACGGGACTCGGCGGACAGTTCCGGAAAGCAGAGATCTATATTCACCTCGGTGATATGCCGACGGCGGGTGAGCATCCTGTAGCCGAGCTCGCCGACGAGTTTGCCCAGTCGCCACTGAAGCCGGACAGGCAGCCTGGCCAGAAGCCATATCAACCCGATAACACACCAGGTGGGCCACCACCGGGGATGGCGATAGTGACGATAATCCAGGTCTCTGGGCTGTTTACGGTGTTTGCTGTTCACAGGTTCCGGGGAGTTCCTTGTCAGTCCGGGATGCCGCCAGATGGGCGGCTGAGGGGCGTCAGTGCAGGCCGGCCCGCTGCTGTTGAATTCAGCCGGATCGCTGCGCGCACACGGATTCTAGCAGTCGCGGCGGTGTGGGCACCAGTTGCCGGGTCGCATGCTGGAACGTCGGACGGCCCCGGCGATGAGTCGGATGTGGTCGATCCGGGTCAAATGGTGGGCAATCCGGTAGAATGCGCTCGCAACGTTATCCGCGCGGGAGCCCGTATGCTGCACTTTCTTTACTCGCTGTTGTTCCGTCTGGCGCTGCCGTTTGTGCTGTTGCGACTGTGGTGGCGGGGTCGGTATTTCCCGTCGGTCCGGGCGCGCTGGTATGAGCGTCTTGGCTTTGTGAGGCGCTCCAGAGAGCCGGTTATCTGGGTTCATGCGGTTTCCGTCGGGGAGACCATCGCCGCCGCGCCGCTGGTCAGGGCACTGCTGCATCGTTACCCGGAGAACCCGGTCCTTGTCACCGCCATGACGGCCACCGGCGCTGAGCGGGCCCGGGCACTGTTCGGCAACCGGGTCCGCTATGCCTTTTCACCTTACGATACGCCCGGCGCGGTGCGGCGCTTTATCGAGCGAATCCGGCCGCGGGCGCTGGTGATCATGGAAACAGAAATCTGGCCCAATCTGATTACGCTCAGTCACGCCCGGCGAGTACCGGTATTCCTGATCAATGCACGTCTGTCGGAGCGGTCTGCCCGCGGCTACGCCCGGATCGGTTCACTCGTAAGGCCGGTGCTGGGTGGTATCAGCTGGATCGCCGCTCAGGACCACGACGATGCCCGCCATTTTCTGCGAATTGGTGCTGATCGCGCCAGCGTATCGGTCACCGGCAGTATCAAGTTTGACGTGGAAATTACCGCGGCGATGCGAACCGAGGCGGAGCGTCTCCGCGGCACGCTGGGCGCCAATCGTCCCGTATGGATCGCTGCCAGTACCCACGCCGGAGAAGACGAGGAGGTTCTGGCGGCGCACCGCAGCCTGCTGGCAGCACGTCCGGATGCGTTACTGATTATTGTGCCGCGTCATCCAGAACGGTTTTCCTCGGTTGCGGCCCTGACCGGACAGATGGGTTTCACTCTGGCGCGTCGGTCCAGTGGCCAGCCGGCCACCGACGCGCAGGTCTATCTGGGCGACACCATGGGCGAGTTGGCGATGCTTTTTGGCGCGTCTGATTGCGGGTTTGTCGGTGGCTCCCTGGTTCCTCGCGGCGGGCATAATCCGCTGGAACCAGCGGCCTGGGGGCTCCCGGTCATGGTGGGACCGTCGGTCTATAATTTTGCGTCTATCTACCGTCAACTGGCGGCGGCGGATGCGCTTTGCCGGGTGGAGCACGCAGCCGGGATCGCCGACTGTGTGCTCAAGCTGATCCGCAACCCTCAGCGGAGGAGCGCCCTGGGCCAGCATGCGCTTTCGGTCGTCGAGGCTAACCGTGGCGTGCTGGCGACCATAGTGGATGGCATTGCCCAGCGGATCTGAGTGGTCCGGGCGTACTGCTGCGCCCGCTTTCGGCCCGGTAGCCGATTTACCGGGATGGGCCAGTGGATTCCTTGGTGTCGTTTTCCTTGGCCAGCGCCTCAATGCCGGGCGCGGCTGCGCTCAGCCAGTTATTCAGGTCTGCCAGATCCTGCGGGCTCAGGGTGCCTGCGGCCTGCTTCAGACTCAGCGAATTGAGCACGTAGTCATAGCGGGCATTGGCGAAGTCGCGCAGGGCAACGTAGTAGCTCTGCTCCGCGTTGAATACGTCCACGATGTTGCGGGTGCCCACATCATAGCCCGCCCGGGTGGCATCCAGTGCACTGCGCCTGGAGACAATGGTCTGTTTCAGAGACGAGGCGGATTCAATGTTGGTGTTGACGGTGCGGAACAGGCTGCGGGTATTTACCTGGACGTCGCGGCGGGCCGTATTCAGGCGCTGCTCGGCCACGTCCACCTGTGCCCTCTGTTTCCGGACGCCGGCCTGAATCCCGCCACCGAGGTAAAGCGGCACGTTCACCGTCAGCGCAATCTGACGATCCGTTCGCGTGCTGCTTGGTGACAGCTGGAAGGTGCCGGGCGGCGTAGTGCCAATGGTACGGGTAATCGCCTGGCTGGCGCTGGCCTTGAGATCGACCGTCGGATAGTGTCCTGCCTTCGCCACGCTTAGCTGGTTGCGGGCGGCTTTCAGTTCTTCGGTGGCGGTCTGAATCTGCCAGTTCTGGGTCAGCGCAATGTTTTCCCAGTCGGTCGGTGTCTGAGGGCTTGGCTGAACCAGCGGGAACGACTGTCGCAGGTTGTTGACCTGGTCCGGGTAGTCTCCGGTCAGCCGGGCCAGCCGCTCGCGCGCCAGGTCGAGCTGGCTTTCCGCCGCGATCCGCTTGCTTCTGCTGTCGTCGTAGCTGGCCCTGGCCTCATAGACGGCGGTGATGGCAATCAGGCCGACGTCGTAACGTTCCTTGGCCTGTTCGTACTGCCGTTTGATCGCCGCCTCCACAGAGCGGGAGGTGGTCAGGGTGTCGCTGGCTCGCAATACATTGAAGTAGGCCGTTGCCACGTCAAGGATCAGTTGTTGTTGCGCGGCATTGTAACGGGCTTTCTCCGCCGCCCCCAGGGATTCGCTGGCCTTGTACTGAAACCAGGTGTCGGCACGGAACAAGGGTTGCGTCAAGGTAATGCCATAGGACAACTGTTTATAGGGCAGCGTCTGAAAGGGGCCCTTGTTGTCGTTGTAGGAAGCCGTGCTTGAAGCGCTGACCTGCGGGCGCAGGCTGCTTTGGCTGAGATCGATGTTTTCCGTCGCCGCGGTGTAGGATGCTTTCGCCGCGGCGAGCGTGGAATCGTAGGCAAGTGCCTTCCTGTAGGCCTCGACCAGACCCATGGAAAAGCCCTGGCCAGACGCCAGCATGCCAATGAGCCCGATAACGATCTGTTTCTTCATAAAATCTCCGGATTTCTTGGGGTAATCATGGAAGCCCCTGAGTGCGCCCCTGCTGCGGCGAAACGCGGGACGCCAGGATCGGCGTGTCGGTCTGACCCATTGCAGCCACGCCGTTCGCTGGCATACCCTGCTGAGAGCTTGTTCGGGATTCCGGTGCGGTGCCGATGTGCCGGGGCGTCTGGCCCGCGGCCACGCCCTGCGCAGTCCGTCCCGGCGAACAGCCCGTTGATGGCAGATGGCCGACCGGTATTATGGACAACAAGCGCGGCAATCGCTACACTTGCAAGTTGCATCTAAGGCAGCACTGTCGGGCTGACATTGGTCCCGGCGGTACAGGCAACCTTCCTTTTCAGACCTGCAGATGCATAATTGTCATTCGTCTTGACGGGGTGCTGGCCCGGGGCTGGCTGAGACTGTTTACAGAACCCGCGAACCTGATCCGGTTAATGCCGGCGTAGGGATTCGAGACCAGAACCCGGACGGGTCAGGGCATAGCCGCAAGGGCTAGCCGGGCCCACCGCATCGGTTCTCCGTCATGGACGCCCAATACAGCAGACCGGGGACGCCACCATGACCGATACCCTTCAATATCTCAGTGACTCTGCACGCGTTGATAACGCCGCCATCCAGCCATTACCCCAATCCCGCAAAATTTACGTGCAGGGCAGTCGCCCGGATCTCCGCGTGGGTATGCGGGAAATCACAGTGAGCGACACCCCCACGGAACTCGGCGGCGAAAAGAATCCACCGGTCACCGTATACGACACCTCCGGCCCCTACACTGATCCGGAGGCGGTGATCGATTTGCGCAAGGGGCTCAGACCATTGCGAGAGGCCTGGATCGATGAGCGGGGCGATACCGAGCTGCTCACCGGTTATACGTCTGCGTTTACCCGCCGCAGGCTCCAGGACCCGTTGCTGGACCCCCTGCGGTTCACGGATGAACGCAAGCCCCGGCGCGCCCGCCCGGGCTGTAACGTGAGCCAGATGCATTATGCCCGCAAGGGTGTGATCACTCCGGAAATGGAGTATGTGGCCATTCGCGAGAACATGAAGTTGCAGGAAGCTCGCGCGGAAGGCCAGCACCCGGGCCAGTCTTTCGGCGCCGCATTACCGGCGGAGATAACGCCGGAATTTGTGCGTGAGGAAATTGCCCGCGGACGAGCCATTATCCCGAACAATATCAATCACCCTGAATCCGAGCCAATGATTATTGGCCGTAATTTTCTGGTCAAGATTAACGGGAACATCGGTAATTCGGCGGTGAGTTCCTCGATCGAAGAAGAGGTTGAGAAGCTGACCTGGGGTATTCGCTGGGGCTCCGATACGGTCATGGATCTGTCGACCGGCAAGAATATCCATGAAACCCGCGAGTGGATTATCCGCAACTCGCCAGTGCCCATTGGTACCGTGCCCATCTACCAGGCTCTGGAAAAAGTGGGCGGCGTCGCCGAGGACCTGACCTGGGAAATTTTCCGCGACACGCTGATTGAACAGGCCGAGCAGGGTGTGGACTACTTCACCATCCATGCGGGCGTGCGCCTTCATCACGTTCCACTGACCGCCGAGCGGGTAACCGGCATTGTTTCCCGGGGCGGCTCCATTATGGCCAAGTGGTGCCTGGCCCATCATACGGAAAGTTTTCTCTACACCCATTTCGAGGACATCTGCGACATCATGAAGGCGTATGACGTGGCTTTCAGTCTGGGGGATGGCCTGCGTCCCGGCTCCATTGCGGATGCCAACGATGCCGCCCAGTTTGGCGAGCTGGAAACCCTGGGTGAACTCACCAAAATTGCCTGGCAGCATGATGTACAGGTGATGATCGAGGGCCCGGGACATGTCCCGATGCAGATGATCAAGGAGAACATGGACAAACAGTTGGCGTGTTGTGATGAGGCGCCGTTCTATACCCTGGGCCCGTTGACTACCGACATCGCGCCGGGCTACGACCACATCACCTCCGGTATCGGTGCGGCAATGATTGGCTGGTACGGTTGTGCCATGCTGTGTTACGTGACGCCCAAAGAACATCTGGGGCTGCCCAACAAGGATGATGTCAAAACGGGGATTATTACCTACAAGATTGCCGCGCATGCGGCCGACCTTGCCAAAGGACACCCGGGTGCCCAGATCCGGGACAACGCCCTGTCCAAGGCCCGTTTTGAGTTCCGTTGGGAGGACCAGTTCAACCTCGGTCTGGATCCCGACACTGCCCGGGCGTACCACGACGAGACCCTGCCCAAGGACTCTGCAAAAGTGGCGCATTTCTGTTCAATGTGCGGTCCCAAATTCTGCTCCATGCAAATCTCCCAGGAGGTGCGTGATTACGCCAGGGCAGGCATGGAGCAGAAGTCACAGGAGTTTCGTGCCGCCGGCAGCAAACTTTACGATAAAATCTGATCCGCGGACGGCGACTCCGGCATGTGGCCGGAGTCGCGCCTGGCAAGCGCTGATCAATCCCGGACGTTTCAGGCCATGCCCGACGGAGCTGCGGGCATGGGTCAGCGCCTCCCTTGAAAAGCGGATCGCTATCCAGCTATTGTTCTGCTTCTCATCACCGATGCGGGAGTATCATGTCCAAGCACAATGTCGAACCGTTCCAGTTCTCTGAGCGGGATGTCCGGGTGGAGAGCCGTGAGACCGTGTTTCAGGGTTTTTTCCGAATGGACCGGTTAAGGCTCAGCCATGCCCGGTTCGATGGTGGCCGGACGCCGGTATTCAGTCGCGAATTGTTCATCCGCGGCGATGCAACCTGTGTGCTCCCCTATGACCCGGTGCGCGACGAAGTGGTGCTGTTGGAGCAGTTCCGCCCGGGTGCCATGGGGCGCGCCAGATCGCCCTGGTTGCTGGAGTTGGTTGCCGGAATGAATGAGCCGGGCGAAACGCCGCAGCAGGCAGCTCAGCGAGAGGGGGACGAAGAGGCCGGGTTGCATTTTCAGACGCTTGAGCCCATTTGTGAGTACCTGGTATCGCCTGGGGGCACGACGGAAATGATCCATCTGTTCTGTGGCCGGGTCAGTACGGAAGAGGCTGGCGGGCTGTTCGGTGTTGAGGAAGAGCACGAAGATATTCGCGCCCATGTTATTGGCCTGGATAAAGCGCTGGCAATGATTGCAGATGGCCGGATCAATAATGCGGCGGCGCTGATCGGTCTGCAATGGTTGTCCATGAACCGGGCCCGTTTGCAGCAGGAGTGGCGGTCATCATGAGCCAGTGGACCATGAAGCGTAAGGCTTATGTGCCGGACCTTCGGCAGTTGGGTGCACTTTGCGAAGCCAACTATTTGCGGCTGCAAAGGTTACGCACGCTGGAACAGGGTGCTCAGCCGGTGAGTGAGTTTGAGCTTCATGGCGGCGGCTCCGGTCAGTATTTTGGTCGCGTCCGCATTGAAGTGCTGCAGCAGGCCCGTTTCACCGAGACGCTGTTGCTTGAGCAGGTTCACAATGGCGGCCGCTGGCTGAATAATCCGCAACTGACCGTCCGCGTTTATCACGACGCCGGTATGGCAGAAGTGATCAGTTGTTACCGCGATCGCCAGATTGCAGCAGTGAATGATTACCCGAATCGCTATATGCACCATCCGGATGAAAAGGTTCAGGTGAACGGTTTTCTCGCCGACTGGCTGGGTTTCTGTCTGCGCTTTGGTCACTCGCCACTGTCGATGGTGTCCTGGTCCCGGGACGATAAAGTCGACGAAGGTTGAATAGTCGTGGCATCCATCCACCGTCATAGTCGATAAAGAATCCGCTTGCAGATACAGGTCGACGTGCCCGGGATACGTTTGTGGAGCGGCAAGAGCGCTGTTTGGTATGATATGACGCGAGATAGACACAGCACCGCTTTGCGGGTACTTCAACTGACCGATCCCCATCTGATGGCGGATCCCGCTGGCGTGTTGCTGGGCGTGAACACCCGCGACAGTCTGGATGCCGTTATCGCATCGGCTCATGCTGATGGCCTGTCTCCCGATCTGATTCTGGCCACCGGCGATCTGGCACAGGACGGTTCCGAGCAGGCTTATCGGGTATTTCAGGACAAAATCCGGGGGTTCAACTGTCCGTCGTTGTGGTTGGCCGGCAATCATGACAATCCTGTGAATCTGGCGAAAGTCATTGCCGGCACCGACGCGTCGAAACGTCATCGCGTGCTGGGTGGCTGGCAATTTATCCAGCTCAATTCGGCGGTGCCAGGGCAGGTTCACGGCGAACTTGACGACGACGAACTGGTGCATCTGGAGACTGAGTTATCACGGCATCCCGCCTGCCCGGCGGTGGTGACGCTTCATCATCATCCGATCGCTATCGGTTCAGCCTGGATGGAGAGTATCGGGCTGCGCAATCGGGACGCTTTCTGGCAAGTGATTGATCGCTTTGAGCAGGTGAAGGTGGTGCTCTGGGGGCATGTGCATCAGGAGCTGGATTGCGAGCGTCAGGGTGTGCGCCTGCTGGCGACACCATCTACCTGTATTCAGTTTACTCCCGGCTCGCCAGACTTTTCGGTAGAGCCCCGGGCCCCGGGCTACCGCTGGCTGACGCTGCACGACAACGGCGATGTCGAAACGGCCGTCAGTCGAGCGGTTGATTTCAGGTATGAGCTGGACACAACCAGCTCGGGCTACTGACCGTTTCCAGGGTTTTGAGCGGGTCGTGCCGGCGATACTGGCGTTTTTCAGAGTGCCTTTTCAGACGACCTTTCAGCATACTCTGAGGACCGCCTTGCCATCCGCGGGTGATCGGTTACACTGCCCGAAAAAGCACACGTGAAGGAAGCAGGCATGAGTGACATCCCCGGCGATTTGAAGTACATCGAGACTCACCAGTGGGTTCGCGTAGCGGATGATGGCACGGCAACGGTCGGTATTACCGACTTTGCCCAGGAACAACTGGGCGATGTGGTCTACATCGGGCTGCCGGATCTGGGGGTTACGGTCAATGGCGGGGAAGAGGCCGGAGTGGCCGAGTCCGTCAAGTCGGCTTCTGATGTATTCAGCCCGGTAACCGGTGAAGTGATTGCCCTCAATGAAAACCTTGAGGATGAGCCCGAGAAGGTGAACGAGGATCCGTACGGGGAGGGCTGGCTGTTCCGGGTCAAACTGGCGGACCCGGGAGAGCTGGACAGCCTCATGGATGCAGACGCCTACTCTGAGCAGGTGGTGTCAGAGTCCTGACCTGACAGGCTCCCCGGCAGGTTCTCTGCGTGTAATCCGCGCATGCAAATCAACTCCCCAGGGTAAAAGGTATCATGAAGTTTCCGGTCCTCTATTTGCGCAAAGGCGCCGAGCGACGTTTGCGGGCGGGCCATCTCTGGGTCTACAGCAACGAAGTGGATAGCCGACGCTCCCCGTTAAGCGAGTTTGAAGCTGGGGGCCAGGCCGAGCTCCGTTCTTCCCTCGACAAGCCTCTGGGCACCGTGTTCGTCAATCCACATACGCTGATCTGTGCCCGCCTGATCGGCCGCGATCCGGCTCATGGCATGACCCCGCAAAGACTGGCCCAGCGTATGGAGCAGGCGCTGTCGCTGCGGGAGCGGTTGTTCGCCGAACCTTTCTATCGCTGGGTCTTTGGCGACAGTGACGGACTGTCGGGTCTGGTCATTGACCGGTTTGGTGAGGTGATTGTTGTTCAGATTTCCACCGCCGGCATGGAGCAGATGAAAGAGGCTGTGGTCCGGGCCGTTCAGCGACTGGCGCATCCGGCGACGATTGTCATCAAGAACGATGGCAAGATGCGGGAGGTCGAAGGCTTGCCGCGCTACACCGAAACGGCCCTTGGTACGGAACCTGACCGGTTGTGGGTGCGAGAAAATGAGGTTGACTTCGAGGTGCCGCTGAGCGGTGGCCAGAAAACGGGCTGGTTTTACGATCACCGGATGAATCGCCGGCGTCTGCAGGCCTACGCCTCCGGTAAGCGGGTGCTGGACGTGTTCAGTTACGTCGGTGGCTGGGGCCTGCAGGCAGCGGTTGCCGGCGCCTCTCAGGTCACCTGCGTTGACAGTTCAGGATCCGCACTGGACTCGGTGCATCATAACGCCCGGCTTAACCGGCTTGATAACGTTGACACCCTGGAGGGGGACGCATTTGCCGCCCTGAAGGCGCTCTGTGATGAGCGCGAGAAATACGACATTGTGGTACTTGACCCGCCGGCCCTGATACCCCGGCGTCGAGACCAGAAAGCCGGCGAGCAGGCCTATGCGCGGCTCAACCAGTTGGCGCTTCGACTGCTGGAGCGTGACGGTCTGCTGGTGTCGGCGTCCTGCTCAATGCACCTTTCCCGGGACAAGCTGGTGGACATCATTCGCGGCAGCGGGCGCAAGATCGACCGGTTTGTCCAGTTGCTTGAGCAGGGGCATCAGGCGCCTGATCATCCGGTGATTCCCGGTATCCCGGAAACCGATTACATCAAATCCTGCTTTGTCCGCTCGCTGACCGGATTTTTCTGACCGCTCATTGCGCCGCGCTGTTCGCAGGGGCGCTGGTGGTTTGATCTCTGTCATTGCGAGACAGCGGGGCTTGAAGCGATTTGAGCTGTTCCAGCAAGTCCGCAATGTTTTCCGGCGCGGGCTGTGCCTTGCTGTTACCCGGCGACGGCAGTTGACCGGCAAATCGATCGAGTGCTGTCGCGAGGGGTTTTGTCAGGTCCGGTTCAGAAGACGGTGCCAGTACGGGTAGCCATTGTTGGGCCAGCCCGGTGAGCTGGATGTTCATCTCCGCGAAATCAGTGCGTGCCCGGGGAGAATGCCATAGGGGCATGCCGTTGCCATCCTCCCCTTCCGGGTGAGCCTTCCAGGCCGACAACGGCTGTCTGACCAGGTGTTCCAGCGTCGCAAGGAGCGCGCGTTGGAGCGCCTCCGGGTTGCCAGCCATTTCATTCAGCGCAGCGGCCAAGACCTGAACCTGGCCAGGTGCGCACAAGTCTGCCGAATCTCGTGGCAGGGCCCGGGCGATCAGCCGCAACAGGTCGACCCGCCGCCTGCGAGCATCCACCTGATCGTCTGCAGGGCGGGCCGGGGGCGTGAACAGTGCCACCCGCTGTCTGTCGGATTGTCCCTTGCTGTCCCAAAGCATGAATTCGAGAGGGTGCAGTCCGAGGGTGAGATAGTAAAAGTCCGTTGACTGGTGTTCACTGCGCAGGAATTCGGGCGTCATCGGCACTTCTGAGTACACCAGGCCACTTCGAGGGTAGCCGGGCACCTGATCCAGATAGCCTGGCAGCATCGGATGGGCATCGATGGGGTCGCGATCGTCGTGGATTTGAGGCATTGCCAGGCCGGCCAGCAGGTAGCCAACCTGGAGTTTCGCATACCGGGCGTGAGTCTCGCGCCACTGCTCGCGTGCTGCTCTCAGGGTAGCGGTGGTCGGGCTGTCGAGAAACGCGTTGATTGACTGCTGCAAGGCGTTGGCCTGCTCACAGAAACCAGCGCTTTGGTTCTCGGCCAAGGTGGTAACGGCCGGGTGTGTCGGATGCCTTGCCAGGCCATTGTCCGGGATCGGCCTGGCATCTGACCGTGACTCCGGTGGTCTGGAGCAGCCCGCGACGATGGCCAGCAGGGACAGGCTCAATAGCACCGGCAGGAACGATTTCATGGTTGAGCCCCGTCAGTCTCTCAGGGAAATGGTGGTCCAGCCCTTTGACCGGGCGATGCCGGCCAGCCGCTCATCGGGGTCCACCGCGACCGGATGCGTGACCTGATCCAGCAGCGGCAGGTCATTGTGCGAGTCGCTGTAGAACCAGGCGCCGTCGAGGGTTTCAGACTGGACATTCAGCCAGTCCCGCAGGCGGCTGACCTTGCCGTCCTGAAAGCTTGGCGTGCCAGCCACGTTCCCGGTGTAACGGCCGTTAACCATTTCCGGCTCGGTGGCGATGAGGTGTTCTATGCCGAGCAGGGCGGCAACCGGTTCGGTGACGAACTGGTTGGTGGCCGTAATGATCAGCAATGTGTGATTTCGCTCGCGATGGTGGGCGAGCAGGTCGAGGGCCTTCGTTTGCACTATGGGCCGGATCTTGCGTTCGACAAACTGCTCGCGCCAGCGGTGTAGACGGCTCAGCTCGAAGCGGGCCAACGGTTGCAGGGCAAAGCTCAGATAGCGATGGATATCCAGGCTGCCATCCAGGTACGCCTGGTAGAATTCATCGTTCATTTTACGGTAGGTGTCGCCATCGACAATGCCTTCCTCTACCAGAAATTCGCCCCAGGCATGGTCGCTGTCACCTGCCAGCAGGGTATTATCGAGATCAAAAATGGCCAGTGTCAACGTGGCGTTCCTCTTTGTCAGGATGTCTCAGATGGCGGTGGTGGCCTGTTCCGGTGGGCCCGCTGATGATATCGGCAGTCCTTGCCGTTACTTCCCGCAATCGCCCGGGATTCTAACATGCTGAAAAGATAACAGCTTCGTTTGCCGACGGTTGGCCTTTCTGTAAGAATGAGGTCAACTTGGAATAAATGGCATTGGAATGTCCCGATGCCGCTGCCGACTTTATACAGGACTGTGCCGTGATTGATTCAGACGGTTTCAGACCCAACGTCGGAATCATTCTGGCCAACCACAGAGGCGAGTTGCTTTGGGCCCGCCGCATCGGGCAGGACTCCTGGCAGTTCCCCCAAGGCGGTATCAAGCACCGCGAGACACCCGAGGAAGCGCTCTACCGGGAACTGGCGGAAGAGGTCGGGCTGACCGCGGGCGATGTTGATGTGATCAGTTGCACTCGTGGCTGGTTACGGTATCGACTGCCCCGTCGCATGGTGCGGCATAATTCGCACCCGGTCTGTGTGGGACAGAAACAGAAATGGTTCCTGCTGAGGATGCTCTGCCCGGACGCTCGGGTGTGTGTTGATCACACCGATTCGCCGGAATTCGATGGCTGGCAGTGGGTGAGTTACTGGTACCCGCTGGGCCAGGTCGTATCGTTCAAGCGAGAGGTATACCGGCGTGCACTGAGAGAACTGGCCCCGCGGCTGTTCCGAACGATGGAGCAGGGCTATACGGGGACAGCCGGGGCACGCTCCCAGGACATACTATGACGGATTGAGCCCGCCATGCTGAGTACACTGCGAAGTATTGTACAGGAGGTCAACGGCGCCCGCGATTTGCAGGAGGCGCTGGATATCATCGTCTCTCGCGTACAGAGCGCCATGAACACGGAAGTGTGCTCGGTTTACCTGCTGGATCCGGAAACCAACCGCTACGTCCTGATGGCCACTCAGGGACTCTACAAGAAGGCCATCGGCAAGGTCAGTCTGGCCCACTCCGAGGGCCTGATTGGCCTGGTTGGCTCCCGGGAAGAGCCGATCAATCTGGAAGATGCCCCCAGTCATCCCCGCTATCGATATTTTCCGGAAACCGGAGAAGAGCGCTTCCGCTCGTTTCTGGGAGTTCCCATCATCCACCATCGCCGCATACTGGGGGTGCTGGTGGTCCAGCAGCGCGAAAGTTCACGCTGTTTTGACGAAGGTGAAGAGGCCTTTCTGGTGACGGTATCCGCGCAACTGGCGGGGGTGATCGCGCACAGCGAGGCAACCGGCGCCATCAGCGGGCTCTCACTGACCGGTGAGGAAACCCGTGACGTCTCCTTTAAAGGGGTTGCGGGTGCGCCCGGAGTGGCTATTGGTCAGGGCGTGGTGGTTTATCCACCGGCGGATCTGGATGCAGTGCCCGAAAAACCGGCGGAGGATATTGAGCAGGAACTGGCCGTGTTTGCCGATGCGGTCAGCGCAGTACGTGAGGATATCAGTCAGGTTGCCGAACGCCTGGCGCCACAGTTACGGCCGGAAGAACAGGCGCTGTTTGAAGTTTACCTGCGCATTCTCGACGATAATGCGCTGCCCGGGGAAGTTGTTGCACGGATCAATGGCGGGCTCTGGGCTCAGGCTGCGCTAAAACAGGTGGTGCAGCAGTACGTCCGTCATTTCGAAATGATGGGCGACCTGTATCTGCGTGAGCGGGCCGTAGATTTGCGCGACCTTGGCCGTCGTCTGCTGGCGCACTTGCAGGAAGGCGACCCCAAAGACGTCACCTATCCGCCCAAAACGGTCCTGGTCAGCGACGAGCTGACGCCGGCCATGCTGGGTGAGGTGCCCCGGGGCCAACTGGTCGGCCTGGTGTCGGTCCGCGGTTCCGGGAACTCACACGTTGCCATTCTGGCCCGTGCCATGGGCGTGCCCACGGTGATGGGCATGGTGGATATTCCGGTTAACCAGCTGGATGGCAAGGAACTGATTGTTGACGGTTTTGAAGGTCAGCTTTACGCGTCTCCGTCCGCCGATCTGCGCACCTTTTACCAGGAAATCTGTGACGAAGAGAACGAGCTGGTCAAGGGCCTGGAAGCCTTGCGCGAAAAGCCCTGCGAGACCACGGATGGTCACCGCCTGTCGCTGTTGGTTAACACCGGGCTGATGACCGATGTGGTTCGCTCGCTCAGCCACGGCGCCGAGGGCATCGGACTGTACCGTACGGAGGTGCCGTTCATGATCAAGGAACGGTTTCCGTCCGAGCAGGAGCAGCGCGAAACCTATCGGGAGCAACTGGAAGCGTTTGCCCCCAATCCGGTCACCATGCGTACTCTGGACATCGGGGGTGACAAGTCGCTGACCTATTTTCCCATCAGCGAGGAAAATCCGTTCCTGGGCTGGCGCGGGATCCGCGTTACCCTGGACCATCCCGAAATTTTCCTGGTTCAGGTTCGGGCCATGCTGAAAGCCAGCGAAGGCCTGAACAATCTGCAGATCATGTTGCCGATGATCAGCAATATTTCGGAAGTCGAGGAGTCACTGCATCTGATTTACCGGGTGTACCACGAAGTCAGGGAAGAAGGGTTCAATATCCACATGCCCAAAGTGGGTGTGATGATCGAGATTCCTGCGGCGGTCTATCAGGTCAGAGAGTTGGCCGAACGGGTGGACTTTCTGTCGGTGGGCTCCAATGATCTGACCCAGTACCTGCTGGCAGTAGACCGCAATAATCCGCGCGTAGCCCAGCTTTATCATTCCTATCACCCGGCGGTGCTGCAGGCTCTGGTTCGCATTGCCCAGGATGCCCGTGCGGTGGGCAAGCCAGTGAGTATTTGCGGTGAACTGGCAGGTGATCCCGGTGGTGCGGCCCTGTTGATGGCCATGGGGTACGATGCCCTGTCGATGAATGCCGCCAGCCTGCCCAAGGTGAAATCGGTGATTCGCAGCATCAGTCACGAATGGGCGTGCAATTTGCTGGACGATGTACTTTTGCTGGATTCACCCCATGTCATTAAAAGCTGTGTCGATCTGGCATTGCGCAGTGCGGGTTTTGGTCGCTACCTCCGACCGAGACGGGCATCGTCGGCGGAAGAAAAGCTCAGTCAGTCGTCGTAATGGCAGGCCGGTGCCCGTGTCGGGGCATTAGTGTGATGACTCTAGAAAGTCGGTTTATCGTGGGACTGGAAATATCTTCGGGAAGACGGACGGCGCATGACGGTAGCACGCACAGAGATCAAACCCCGGCCTCGCATCGGTCTGGCCCTCGGGGGCGGGGGGCCGCTTGGGGGAATCTATGAAATCGGAGCCCTGCGAGCACTGGATGAAGCACTCGACGGGCTCGATTTCAACGAACTCGACGTTTATGTTGGCGTCAATGCCGGTTCCTTTGCAGCGGCCAATCTGGCCAATCAGGTGACGACCGCCCAGTTGTGTCGCATCTTCGTGCGTAATGAAGCAGAAGTGCATCCGTTCCACCCGGACGTGTTTTACCGTCCGGCGTTCCGGGAAATGGGAAGCCGGTTACTGGCTGTTCCGGGTCTGATGGCCAGCGCCATCAGCCGTTTTGTGAGAAATCCTTACGACCAGAGCTTTCTTGAGGCCCTGACCATTCTGGCTCAGGCCGCACCGGCGGGACTGTTCGATAACTTTGGCCTGCATGATTACCTCAAGCGGGCGTTCAGCATGCTGGGGCGGACCAACGACTTCCGCCAACTGAAACGCAGTCTCTACATTGTGGCGGCTGACGTGGAAAGTACCGAGGCGGTCTGTTTTGGTGCCCCCGGGTTTGATCACGTGCCCATTTCCCGGGCGATACAGGCCAGTACGGCTTCGCCCGGGCTGTATGTGCCGGTGGAGATTGATGGTCGTTACTACGTGGACGGCACCCTGCGCAAAGGGTTGCATGCGTCGGTGGCCTTTGAGGACGGAGCTGACCTGGTGTTCGCGGTGAATCCCCAGGTGCCGATTGATGCCAGTGCGGCAGTCAGGTCAGGCTCGATGGAGCCGGGCGCACTGACCCGCTCGGGCATGCCCAACCTGCTTTCACAGATGTTCCGCACGATGGTTTACTCCCGCATGCAATCGGGTATCGCTCAATATGCCAGGGACTATCCGGACAAGGATATCCTGCTGTTCGAACCCACCCGGGATGACGCCACGTTATTTTTTGCCAATGTATTCAGTTTTCAGTCCCGCCGGGTGGTCTGTGAGCATGCCTATCAGATGACTCGCCGGGACTTGCTGCGCCGGGCTGATGAACTTGAGCCGAGGCTGGCGAGGTACGGTATTCGCCTGCGGCGTGACCGCCTGGAGGATGAGCAGCGTACGATCAGCACCAGCCTGTATGGCGAGATGCTGCCGCTATACGTGGCACGAGGCCGTCGCAGAGAAGCCCAGAAGCAGAAAAGCCGGCTCAGTGCCGGCCTGGATAATGTTACCGAGTTGATCCAGCGCGCGCGCTGAACCCGGAGCTTCAATGGTAGCGAACTGCATCCCGGGAGCCACCCTCCCGGCTGAGGCGGTCCAGGTATGTCTGCCAGTATTGGTTCTGATGACGCCCCAGGTCGGCCAGGTATTCCCAGGTAAACAGCCCCGAATCATGCCCGTCGCTGAAAATCAGCTTGAGCGCATAATTGCCCACCGGTTCAACGCCTGTCAACAGAACGTCACGCTTGCCGGTCTGAAGCGTTCCCTGGCCGCTTCCGTGTCCGCGTACTTCCGCAGAGGGGGAGTAGACTCTCAGCAGTTCAAACGGCAGTTCCAGGACCTCGCCATCCGCGTATTCAAGCCGCAACAGGCGGCTTTTTTTCCGGATGCGAATGTCGGTTGGTCGGCTTTGCGTGGTCATAGGATGTATCGACTCAGGTCTTCATCTTCGGACAGTTCGCCCAGCTTTTCGTCGACGTAGTCGGCTGTGACCTCGAATTTCTCGGTCACCTTGTCACCGGCATCGAATGACAGACTCTCCAGCAGTCGCTCCAATACCGTGTGCAGACGGCGTGCACCGATGTTTTCGGTGGATTCGTTCACCTTCCAGGCAATTTCAGCGATTCGTTCGATGGCTTCATCGGTGAAGGTGAGAGCCAGGCCCTCGGAGCCCATCAGGGCTTTGTACTGGGTTTCGAGGGAGGCATCCGGCTCGGTCAGAATACGCTTGAACTGCTCCGGGGTGAGGGCCTGCAGTTCGACCCGGATGGGCAGTCGGCCCTGCAGCTCGGGAATCAGGTCAGACGGTTTGGTCAGGTGAAACGCCCCGGATGCAATAAACAGGATGTGGTCCGTACGCACCATGCCGAATTTGGTGCTGACAGTGCTGCCTTCGATCAGCGGCAGCAGGTCTCGCTGAACGCCTTCCCGGGAGACATCGCCCCCTGAGCCGGACTCGCCCCGTTTGGCAACCTTGTCGATTTCATCAATGAAGACGATGCCATTCTGCTCAACCGTCTGAATGGCCTTCTGCTTGATTTCTTCCTCATTCACCAGCTTTGCCGCCTCTTCATCCCGGGCCCGCAAAAGCGCGTCGGAGACTTTCATTTTGCGGGTTTTCCGCCGATCAGACGACATGTTGGAGAACATATTCTGCAACTGGCTGGTCATTTCTTCCATGCCCGGAGGCGCCATGATCTCTACACCCGCTGCCGGGTTTTTGAGATCAATATCGATTTCCTTGTCGTCCAGTTCACCTTCTCGCAACTTTTTCCGGAACATTTGCCGGGTAGAGGAATCGTCGGTTGGCTTGCTGTTTTCCTCAAAGTTGCGCGGCGGGGGTAACAGGGCGTCCAGAATCCGCTCCTCCGCTGCGTCCATGGCGCGGCTCTCATGACGCTTCATTTCTTTCTCGCGCAACAGTTTTACCGCCATGTCGGCGAGATCACGGATAATGGACTCGACATCCCGTCCCACGTAGCCGACTTCCGTGAATTTGGTCGCCTCAACCTTCAGAAACGGGGCATCTGCAAGCTTTGCCAGACGGCGGGCTATTTCGGTTTTACCAACCCCGGTCGGGCCAATCATCAGAATATTTTTGGGCGTTATCTCATCCCGCAGCGCGCTGTCCAGCTGCATCCGGCGCCAGCGATTGCGCAGAGCGATGGCAACGGCACGTTTGGCATCATCCTGCCCGACGATATGTTTGTTCAGTTCGTGGACAATTTCACGGGGAGTCATTGCAGACATGATAGCTCCGGTCAGTCGTTGGCAGAGAGCACTTCGAGAGTACAGTTGTGGTTGGTGTAGATGCAGATGTCGGCGGCGATCTCCAGTCCCTTCTGGACAATGTCGGCAGCGCCAAGATCCGTATTTTCCAGCATGGCCCGGGACGCCGCCTGGGCAAAGGGGCCTCCGGAGCCTATGGCGATCAGGCCCTCTTCCGGTTCAATAACGTCCCCGTTACCGGTAATGATCAGCGAGGCGGTCTTGTCCGCCACGGCAAGCAGGGCTTCCAGTCGGCGTAGAGCGCGATCCGTTCGCCAGTCCTTTGCCAGCTCGACCGCCGCCCGGGTCAGGTTACCCTGATGTTTCTCCAGTTGCGCCTCGAACCGTTCGAACAGGGTAAACGCGTCTGCCGTGCCTCCGGCAAAACCGGCGATTACTTTATTTCCGTACAGTCGGCGTACTTTGCGGGCATTGCCTTTCATGACCGTGTTGCCCAGGGACACCTGGCCATCACCACCCATGGCTACTGTGTCGCCGCGTCGTACCGAGAGTATCGTTGTCATGTGTGCTCCATTCACCGGCGGTTGAATTGTGCAGGACAGGCCTTCGGCATGCGCCCAGGGAACAGGTGGAGAAGCGTTTCCGGACCGGTGACCGGAAGATTCCCGAATACTTTCAGGCTATATGGCGCCGCCCTGTGACATTTCAAGGCGTTTGGGGAGGTCGGGACTATGGAACCTTGGTCAGAGCTTCCCTGTAACCCGACAGGCTGACCTTCGAATCAGGGACGCCATCCGGGTTGCAGGCGAGTTCAGTCAGCTCTCGGGACTTTTTTGGCCAGCGGCTCGATGCTGATGGAGACCAGTTTGTCCATGACTGCATTCATCTTGGTGCGGGAGTCGAAGGGACCGACATTGACCCGGTACCAGGTGGAGCCGTCATCCACCTCAATACGGTCGATTTTGGCGCGCAGCCCCTGGAACGCAATCTGTGCCCGTTGACGCTCGGCATCCGCCTGGTGACGAAACGAGCCGGTCTGGAGCATGTACTCGAAGGAACGGTCTTCCGGGCCGGGCGCGTAGTCACCGATATCCTGAGGCACAACTTTGGAGTCTGGAAGAATATCGTAAAACCGGAAATGAGTGGCGTCGCCGGGCTTTTTCGGGGACGGTTTGGCCGGAGGGGGCGATTGCGTGGTCACGGCCGGTTTGGGCGTTGATGCTGGCGGTAACGAATTCAGATAGACGATAAAACCAGTAAAACCGCCCACGGCGGCCAGCGACAGAATCCAGCGCACCGACAGGCCTCCGGACTGATGTTGGGTGGAGGCAGGCGCTCGCCGGCTACGAGGTGGCGTCACCGTCCGGTTTTTTTTGGTGGACCGTTGCTGGCGGGCTCCGCGGGGTGTTTGCCCCGGGCTGCGCGGCTTTTTGGCATAGTCGTGAGGCATGGCGCGGGCCTGTTGAATCGATGAAAGGTCGAGCTACATTTCTTCCGGTGCGGTGACGCCAAGCAGGTCCAGGCCGTTGGCAATAACCTGTCTGACCGCCAGGTACAGACTCACCCTGGCATCCCGCATGGCGGTCTCGTCCACGAGTACCTTATGGGCGTTGTAATAGGTGTGAAACTGCCCCGCCAGTTCCCTGAGGTAGTGCGTCAGGTGATGTGGCTCGCGCTGCGCGGCCGCATTGGCCACCAGGTCCGGGTAACGGGCCAGTTGATTGGCCAGTTCCTTTTCTTCATCCAGCGTCAGCAGTGACAGATCCCCGGCCAGTTCAGACAAGCCACGATCCACCCCCAGTTCTCTCAGCTTTCTCAGCACGCTACAGATACGGGCATGAGCATATTGAATGTAATAGACCGGGTTTTCATTGGTCTGCGCGCGCGCCAGATCAATATCGAAAGTCAATTGCGAGTCCACCCTTCGCGCTGTCAGGAAGAAGCGGGTCGCATCCCGGCCGACTTCATCAATCAGGTCGCGAAGGGTGACATAACTGCCTGCCCGTTTGGAGATTTTGACTTCCTGGCCTGAGCGGGTGACCAGCACCATCTGGTGCAGGACATAATCCGGCCAGCCCTCGGGTATGTCGGTTTCCAGGGCCTGCAGGCCGGCACGGACCCGGGTCACAGTGGAGTGATGGTCGGCGCCCTGTTCATTGATGACGGTGGTGAAGCCGCGCTGCCATTTGTCCAGATGATACGCGACATCCGGCAGGAAATAGGTGTATCCACCGTCCTGTTTGCGCATGACACGGTCTTTGTCATCGCCAAATTCAGTGGTTTTCAGCCAGATGGCGCCGTCCTGCTCATAGGTATAGCCGTTGGCCGTCAGGCGCTTGACGGTCGCGTCGACCTTGCCTTCGTCGTACAGGGATGATTCCAGAAAGTAGACGTCGAATTCGACCCCGAAAGCTTTCAGATCCAGGTCTTGCTCGCGCCTCAGGTACGCTACCGCAAACTCGCGGATGGCCGTGAGATCGTCAGGGTCTGCCCTGGCCGTGACTTCCCGGTCGTCTGCGTGAACAGTCTCGCCTGCCATGTAGGCCTGGGCGAGGTCAGTTATGTAATCACCCCGGTAGCCGTCTTCCGGCCAGCGGTCGTCATCGGGCGAGATGCCTTTCACGCGTGCCTGAGCTGACAGCGCCAGGTTATTGATCTGGGCACCGGCGTCGTTGTAGTAAAACTCCCGGGTAACCCTGTAGCCGTTGGCATCAAGGAGTCGGCAGAGGCTGTCGCCGATCGCCGCACCCCGGCCATGCCCCACGTGCAGTGGTCCGGTGGGATTAGCGGACACGAACTCCACCTGGACGGATTCCCCCCTGCCGGAATCATTGCGGCCAAACCGATGCCCTTCAGACAGAATTTCCCCGACAATCTCAAAGGCACTGGCGGTGCTCATAAAGAAGTTGATGAAACCCGGCCCGGCAATCTCAACCTTGTCGACGGCGGTACTGTCCGGCAGCGCGGCAACCAGTTTTTCCGCCAGCTGACGCGGCGCACAACGGGCTGCCCTGGCACCTACCAGAGCGATGTTGCAGGCGTAGTCACCGTGGGCCTTGTCGCGCGTGTGTCCTATCTCGGGCGTGAAGGTCTGATCGGCAGGCAGAACCCCCTCGGATTGCAGGGTTGCCAGCGCGGCGTCGAGCAGTTCGGTAACGGTCTGTTTCATGCTGTCGGGTGACTCAGGTTGTCAGGGTGTTTGTCGGTCCGGGGGTCCGGTGGTTCCGGTGGTTCCGGGGGCGCTATTATCGCGGAAAGGAAGGGGGGACTCAAATGCCCGTGCGCAGCGGCTCCTTAACCGGTTTCCCACGGGTCCACATCAATTTGCCAGCGAATGCGCGGATTGTGGCGAGTGGCATCAAGTTGTTGGCACACCTGCGCAACCATTTGCTGCAGCCGGGGTCTGTGGTCGGACAGTACCACCAGTTGGGCGCGGTGCCGGTCTGCCCGACGGGCAATCAGTGCGGGCAGGGGGCCCCACAGCTCCAGCCGGGGATCGTCGAACCGCTGTTTGGCGGCATCGAGAAACTGCAGGCTGTCAGTCATCGCCGGTCCGTCCGCACGCAGAATGGCCATGGCTCTGAATGGCGGGAAGCCGGCCTGTGACCGCTCGTTGAGCAGTTGTTCCGCAAGCGTCAGATAATGCCCGCTGCAGAGAGTCTGTAATAGCGGGTGGTCGCTGTGGCAGGTCTGCACGATGACCTTGCCGGGATGCTCGCCGCGCCCGGCGCGGCCGCTGACCTGCAGGAGGGTCTGAATCAGATGCTCGGGAGCGCGGAAGTCAATACTGAACAGGCCACCATCGGCATTGATGACCAGCACCAGCGTAACATTCGGGAAGTCATGCCCTTTTGCCAACATCTGTGTGCCAACCAGAATACAGGGTTGGCCGGAATTCACGGTAGTCAGAATGTCATTGATGCTGCCCTTGCGCTGGGTGCTGTCGCGGTCAACCCGGATTACCGGAACGTCAGGAAAGTGTGCCGCCAGACTTTCTTCGGTGCGTTCGGTTCCGTGGCCGACCGGCTTGAACGCGGCGCTGTGGCATTTGGGGCAGTGGTCGAGCGCGGCGGTCTGGTAGTCACAGTGGTGGCAGCGCATCGCGCGATCCCGACGATGGAAGGTCAAGCGACTGTCGCACCGGGGGCATTCCGCCATATGGCCACAGTCAAAACACATCATGACCGGCGCAAAGCCCCGGCGATTCACGAACACCAGTGCTTGTCGGCCGCTCTCCAGGCACTCCCTGATAGCCGACAGCGCCGGCACCGCGACCCCGTCCTGCAACGGACGGCTGCGGATATCCAGCAGGCGGATACGAGGGGGGAGGGCGTTGCCAGCGCGTTCCTCCAGGCGCACAAGACGGTACTTGCCGCGATTGACGTTGTGCAGGGATTCCAGTGATGGCGTTGCCGAGCCGAGAATCACCGGACACCGATTCAGGTGGGCGCGATAGACCGCCAGGTCGCGTCCGGAATAGCGAAAGCCCTCGCCCTGTTTGTAGGAACTGTCGTGTTCCTCATCGACCACGATAACGCCCAGGCTGGTGAATGGAAGCAGGATGGCAGACCGGGTGCCGATAACAATGACCGGTTCTCCGTCCCGGATACGCAACCAGGTATCGAGCCGCTCGCGGTCGTTGAGCGCTGAATGCCAGACCGCGATACGAGTGCCGAAGTAGCGCTCAAACCGTGTTACGGTCTGGGGTGTCAGGTTGATTTCCGGCACCATCACCAGAGCCTGTCTGGACGTAGCGAGATACTGCTGGAGGTAATGCAGGTACAGCTCGGTTTTGCCGCTTCCGGTAATGCCGTAAAGCAGCGTCGCGCTGAACTGGCCAGAGCCTGCCGGAATGTCCATGAACGCGCTCTTTTGGGCGTTCGTCAGCGGCGGCAGGGCCGCACGCTCTTTGTCCGGGCCCGGCGCCGTCAGCGCCGCACTGGTTTCACTCACCAGCCCTTTGTCCGTCAGCGCTTTCAGTTGAGCGCGACTGAAACCCGCCCGAAGTACGGCTGCGGTGTCTACCGGCCCGGCTTGCTGTCCGAACCATGACACGAGCTCCCGCTGGCGCCGGGCGTTGGTTGCCAGTCGATCCGGGTCGTTGGCGTTCAGGCGCCAGAGGGATCTTGCACGGCGCTGCGCGGGTTGCCCCCGCCGCAGTGCGGGAGGGAGCGCGAGGAACAGGCACTCGCCCAGCGGATGCTGATAGTAATCGGCGGCCCAGCTCAGTAATGTCAGGGTTTCCGGTGGCAGGGCGGGCCACGCCTCGAAGATGCGGTGGACGGGTTTGAGCTTGACGCCCTCCGGTGGCGTCGCATCCGGATCGACGACGAGCCCGGTAGCAAGCTGTCGGCCAAACGGGATTTGCACTCGTTGTCCGGCTGACAGGGTCAGGCTGTCCGGAATGCTGTAGTCAAACAGGCGCCGCAGGGGCCGTGCCAGGGCAATTCGGGCAGATCGTGTCACGGTTCGCTCCGGCCGGGATTCGGTACAGTGGTTGTCATGTGGAAAGTGCGGATGCCCCGGCAGCGCTGGCGCTTGCGAAGCTCGCGGTTTATCAGTAAGATTCGCGGTCTGATTTCGACAGGGCATGATTGTGCCCCGTCTTCACCCTTGATTCAAACAATGCGGTGCCCGACAGACCCGGTTTTATCGGCTGATCGGGTGGCGGCATGGCCGACTGAGGTTCTCCCATGAAAGAAGGTATCCACCCCAAGTATCAGGAAATTACGGCGACCTGCAGTTGCGGTAATTCGTTCCAGACCCGTTCGACAATCGGTCGTGATCTGCAACTGGATGTTTGTTCACAGTGTCACCCGTTCTACACCGGCAAGCAGAAGGTCATGGATACCGGCGGCCGTATCGACCGTTTCCAGAAACGTTTCGGTGGTCGCATCGGTGGCAAGAAGTCCTGATCCGGGACTTTTGACCGGTTGCCAGAAAGCGCCCTGCGGGGCGCTTTTTTTTGGGCCGGATAATGATCTCCATGGCGTTGGAGGTTGGTCAGGCGCTGCTCAATAGGTCTTGTGCGGTCATGGACCTTCGCGCCATAATGTTGCGCTCTGCCCGTTTTTGCCGGCAGCTGCTCGGAATGCTGCGCTGGTCATCCAAACAAGAGCGACAGATCGGCCCGTCAAATTGACTGACGGGTGCCAGCGAACCGGTATTTCGGTCCTTCTAACGTGACAAACGGAACTGTGGCAATGTCTCAAGATCTTAAAACCGCCGCCCTTGAGTATCACGCCAAGCCTCGGCCGGGCAAGTTGAGCGTGGAAATCACCAAGCCTACCAGAACGTCCCGGGACCTTTCACTGGCCTACAGTCCGGGTGTGGCTGAGCCGGTGCGCGAAATTGCCAAAGATCCCGAGAATGCCTACAAGTACACTGCCAAGGGCAATCTGGTTGCTGTGATTTCAGACGGCAGCGCTATCCTGGGGCTGGGAAATCTGGGACCACTGGCCAGCAAGCCGGTGATGGAAGGTAAGGGCGTGCTGTTCAAACGCTTCGCCGGTATTGACGTCTTTGATATTGAAGTCAATTCAGAAAGCCCTCAGGCCTTTATTGAAACCGTTGAGCGTATTGCCGACACCTTTGGTGGTATTAACCTGGAAGACATCAAGGCGCCGGAGTGTTTTGAAATCGAACGGACGCTGATTGAGAAGTGTCAGGTTCCGGTATTTCACGATGATCAGCATGGTACAGCCATTGTGACGGCGGCTGGCATGCTGAATGCGCTGGAGCTGCAGGGTAAGGCGGTTGAGGAAGCGCGGGTCGTTTGCCTGGGGGCGGGCGCGGCGGCCATTGCCTGCATGAAATTGCTGGTCAGTTGCGGAATCCGTTCTGAAAATATAGTCATGCTCGATCGCAAAGGTGTGATTCACGCCGGTCGCGATGATCTGAACCAGTACAAGGCCATGTTCGCCAACGAGACTGACAAGCGAACCCTGGATGATGCCATTGACGGGGCGGATGCCTTCCTCGGGCTGTCAGGCCCCGACCTGCTGCCGGTTGAAGCGCTGAAAAAAATGGCGCCAAACCCGATCGTCTTCGCCTGCTCCAATCCGGACCCGGAAATCAGTCCGGAGCTAGCGCTGGCAGCGCGGGATGATCTGATCATGGCAACCGGCCGGTCGGACTATCCCAATCAGGTCAACAACGTTCTGGGGTTCCCGTTCATTTTTCGCGGCGCACTTGATGTTCGTGCAACGACGATCAACGAAGAAATGAAAGTGGCCGCGGTCAATGCTATACGCGAACTGGCGAAAATGCCGGTGCCGGATGAAATTTGCGAAGCCTATGGTATGGACAGCTTCGAGTTCGGTCGTGAGTACATCATTCCCAAGCCAATGGATGTCCGCTTGCTGCAGGTGGTGCCGGCGGCGGTTGCGCGTGCCGCGGTGGATTCGGGAGTAGCACGTAATCCGTATCCGGCGCACTATCCGCTGATGTCGATCGACGATATCCGTTAGGCCTGATCAGGCATAAAAAAACCGGCGCTTGCGCCAAGCGGTTCACCTAAGGAACCTCTGATTAAGTCTATTGGCAATTCTGGCTTTCAGGGAGAGCCCCTGCGGGCAAGCGTTGAGAGGCTCATTGGCCGCGTTACGACTCTTGGCAAGGACGTCGGCCATTACCGGCGAGTCGCGCCTTGCCACT
>JASBRL010000088.1 GCA_030149475.1 Marinobacter sp. | reverse complement strand
ACGCTTGCCCACAGGGGCTCTCCCTGAAAGCCGGACTCCGCGTTGAGCCTTCTTGAAAGGCAACCAGCCTTCCTGCGAAGCCTCGCCTTGATTCCGGCTTTCAGGGAGAGCCAGAATTGCCAATAGACTTGATCAGAGGTTTCCTAACACTGGTCGACAGCAACACCGGTACCGGTCTGTTCGGATCCGGTCGCATACTGTCCTGTCTGGAGCGCACATATGCGGTCTGCTGGCCGGCCAGAGAAGGCTGGATCAGACGGAGTGCTCCACGGACTGTTACGTCAGTCCCAGTCCGGCGCGAACGACGGGTTGGCAATCCGGTCGTTGCGGTCCAGCTTATCGATGGCTGACATGTCCTCGTCTGTCAGCGTCAACTGGAGGGCCTCCAGGTTGGCTTTCTGATGTTCCGGTCGGGTGGAAGACGGAATCGGTACGACGCCACGCGCAGCCACCCAGGCAATCGCAATCTGGGCAGGTGAGGCGTTGTGAGCGGTACCAATACGTTGCAGCGTCTCGTCCTCCATGACCCTGCCGACCGCCAGGGGCATATACCCGGTGACGGGAATACCCAGGCGCTGGGCATGATCCACCACTGTCCGGTTAGCGAGGAACGGGTGTACTTCCACCTGGTTGGTGAAGATGGCGTTGTCACCGAGAATAGCGACCGCCTGATCCATTTGTGCGCAGGTGAAATTGGAAATGCCGATATGAGTTGCCAGTCCTTCGCGCTGAGCGTCACGCAGCGCACTGAGATAGTCTTTCATGGGCACCTGATCGTCGGGCGAGGGCCAATGGACCAGCACCAGATCAACATGGTCGGTTTTCAGCCGGGCCAGGCTGTCTTTAAGGCTGTTCATCAACTGGCTGGGGGCCAGACGGTTGTGCCAGATCTTGGTGGTAAGAAAAATGTCCCGCCGGGGAATGCCGCTGGAGGTAATGCCATCACCGACTTCCGCCTCGTTTTCATACATCTGGGCGGTATCGATGTGACGATAGCCCAGGGACAGGGCGCTCTTGACCGCTTCGCGGGCGTCATCCCCCTTGAGTCGGAAGGTTCCCATGCCGATGTTCGGAAGTGCCTCAAATGACATAACGATGCTCCTGCGTTGACCTGTGATGACATACGTACGGTGGTGGCATCCGGGCCATTCTTCAAGTGCCTGCCATACACGTGCGATGGTTTTCGAATCAGGTTCCCTGGCTGTTGTTCCGGAGCGTCAAAAAGCTCTAATCTGGAAACCGGCTCGTAGGTTCAGCCAGTGATCGAGTTGATCGGCAATCTGACAGGAGGCAACAACCATGCTCAAGGCCCGATATGATCAACGGGGCCCGGTACCGGAAGCGCACATTGAGGCGGTCACCGTGGACGACCCGTTACTGCAGGCCGGTCAGGCCCGGGTCGCTGAGGTAGTGGTGGATGACGGCCCGGACCTGCACGAGCGGATTAAAGCTGAGGTTGGCGAGGGCCGGGTACGGCTGGCAAAACGGTTTGCGAAGGCCTCCCGGGAGCAGCAGAAGAATGTCTTCGAACAGCTCACCAAACTGATTGCCACCGGTAAACTTCAGGCGAAGATCGAGGCCGGGTATGATGTGGCGCACATCAAAGAGGCCGTTGCTGCGGCCGCAGCCGGGGAGCGGACAGGTAAGATCCTGATCGTACCCGGCCATGACTGATAACGGGGGCCGCAAAGATCGCCGGCTCCGCCTGACCGGAGATCAATCCTATGCTGACAGGTCAGTGCCTGTGTGGCGGAATCCAGTTTGCTTATGCCGGCCCGCTGGGTCCGATTACCCTGTGTCACTGCAGCCAGTGCCGTCGCGTCCAGGGCAGTGCGTTTTCGGCCAGCGCGCCGGTGCAGAAGGTTCATTTCCAGTTGACTGCCGGGGAGGAACTGATTCGTGAGTTTGAATCCCGGCCGGGCAAATACCGTGCCTTCTGTAACGAGTGCGGCAGCGCGCTTTATAGTCGGGTGGACGCCATTCCCGGCATCCTCCGGCTGCGGGTCGGAGTGCTCAATGAACCACTTGGCAAGAGGCCTGCCTCTCATGTTTTCGTGGGCGCCAAAGCGGACTGGTTTGCGATTACCGACGACATTCCTCAGTACGAAAAACTGGAACGGACCAACGACCCGAACTGAGGCCGCGGTGGATGCCGGTCAACGCCTGCTCAGCAATGACTTTATAATGGTTGCGCGGGGAGGTCTGTGTTGACCTCTACGCGGAATCACTCGCCGGTGCTGCGCATTACCGCGCTGCGCAAGCATTTCCGGGCGGCCGGCGAAACCATTGAGGTGCTTGCAGGTCTCGATCTCGGACTGCAGCCGGAAGAGACTCTGGCTTTGATGGGCCCTTCCGGCTCCGGCAAGAGCACACTTTTGAACATCATCAGCGGCCTTGAGTCCTGGGATCAGGGCGAGGTTGAACTGTTCGGCCAGGTGCTCTCATCCGGTGACCGGCGCTGGACCAACCTTCGTCGCGAAGCCATTGCCACCGTCTTCCAGGAGGCGAACCTGATGCCTGCACTGTCCCTGGCAGACAACATCCGCCTGCGGGCCAGTCTGGCGGGACGTACCCGGACAGACGTGGCGGGCTGGCTCGACCGGCTCGGGCTGAGTGGGCTGGCCGGACGTTTTCCGGACCAGGTATCCGGTGGCCAGCGGCAACGGGTGGCCCTGGCCATGGCGTTCGCCATGGAGCCCCGGCTGATACTGGCCGATGAGCCTACCGGGAGCCTGGACCGGCACACCGCTGAACAGGTGGCCGATACCCTGTTCGCCTTCCGGCGCCAGACGGGTTGTCCGATGATCCTGGCGACGCACGATCCGGCGCTGGCATCACGTTGCGACCACACCGTCACCCTGGATTCCGGGTCGGTGTGATGGGTATGGTCCCTGCGCTGTTCAGTCATTATCGTCGCCATCCGCTGCAACTGATGTCGCTGGTGCTGATTATCGTGCTGGCCACCGGGCTCTGGTCCGGCGTCTGGGATCTGACCCGCCAGGCCCGCAACAGCCTCGCTCAGAGTTCCCGGCTGCTGGCAGACCGTTACCAGGTGCAACGGGAGGACGGCGCCCCGGTCACGGTTGATGATTTCGTGACCCTGCGCCGGCAGGGCATCTGCGTGATGCCCTGGCTGGAAGTACAGCGCCCGGCACCGCAGGGCCGTGTCATCGGGATCGACCCGTTGTCGTTGAACTGCCTTGCCCGCGACCATCCTGAACAGGCCAATCGTGTGAAGGATGAGCTGGCCAGTCCGGCTGTCGTTGATATCCACAAAGCCGTGACCATCGCCGCCCGGGGCTATGACAGCCGCTTCCAGCTCTGGCTGGCGGACCCGTCGGTCCAGCTTCCGTCCGGTTTCCGACTGAGCTCAGGCACCAGCGGTCTGGACACCGGCGACCTGGCTGACAGCTTTCTGCTGAATCTCAACGCGCTCTGTGTCCTGGTGTTGCTGATTACCGCCCTGCTGGTTCGCAGCGTCTACCGGCTGGGACTCATGCAGCGGCGGGACAGTCTCTCACTGCTCCGGCGCTACGGGGTTGAATCGGCCCGTATACAACGCTACCTGGTGGTCGAACTGTTGCTGGTGACAACGTTGTCGGCGGTACCGGGCGTCCTGCTGGGCCGACTGGCCGCCCGATTGTTCGCGGGCGGCTTTGATCAGGTCATGGCGGGGCTCTTCGATACCGGGCTCTACGCCGGGAGCGGCGGCTGGGTTTCGGCGCTGGCGGCGCTCGGCGTGGTCGTCATCGTGGTCCTCTGGGGCGTGGCGGATCTGTTGCTGCCCGCGTATGCGCGGTTAGTGCGCGGGCGTGGTGTGATCCGCGTCAGTATCATGGCGGCGGCGGTCGCCATCGGTCTGCTGATGGCGGCGGATACTCTGGCCTGGGTCTTCGCCGGGATGGTGCTGCTGTTTGCAGGGGTCGGCCTGCTGACGCCCCGTCTGCTCGGGGCGGGGTTGTCACGCGGTGCCGCGCGCTCAGGCTCGCCGCTGGGACAATGGTCATTGCAGGAAATGGCGGTCATGATGCGACAGCTGGCCCTGCCCGCCGTAGCGTTGCAGTTTGCGGTCGCAACGGTGATTGCGGTGCAGGCACTGGTGTCCACCTTCGAGGCCACGTTCTATGGCTGGCTTGACCAGCGCCTGCAAGGCGAGTTGTACATTCAGGTGCCGGACAACCATCGCTTCCGCACCGTCGAGCCGATACTGGCTTCGTCCGATGCGGTGGCGGACTGGAATACGGTGATTCGTGGCCAGGCACGGGTCGGCACGATCACCACCGACCTGCTGGCCGTTGACCCGGATTCGGCGCTGGTGCAGGCCTGGCAGTTTCAGGCGTCGGTTGCCAAACCCTGGCAGGCGCTGGCAAAGGACGGCGTGATGGTCAATGAGCAGTTGGCCAGGCGGCAGTCTGTGGTGGTCGGCCAGCGTCTTCAACTGACGGTCGCCGGTAAGGACCTGGCTCGCACGGTCGTGGGCATCTACCCGGATTACGGGCGACCGGTTGGAGAAATCGCCCTGCCCAGGTCGGCCCTGCCGGCAGGTTTTCAGCCGGATTTTGCCAGCCTGGCGGTGGCGCTGTCAGCGACCCCCGGGGCAGGAGAGCGGCTGCAAACGCAGCTGGCCAGGGCCTGGCAGGTTGATCATCTGGAGGTTCGCGATAACAACCGGGTCCGCGAGCTGGCGCGTCAGGTCTTCCGCCAGACCTTTGTGTTGACGCGGGCGATCAGTCTGCTGACGCTGGCGCTGTCAGCGGTGTCCCTGTTGCTGATGGGACGTGTGTTTTTTGCCGGCCGGCTCTGGTATTACCAGCTGTTGCACGTCTGGGGCCTGTCGATGGGAGCCATCCATCGTCGACTGCAGTGGCAGGCCGTCGGGCTGACAGGATTGATTGCCCTGTCTGCACTGCCACTGGGTATTTTCATGACCTGGGTGCTGGTGGCGCGGGTGAATCCGCTGGCCTTCGGCTGGTCACTGCCGATGGCGGTTTATCCGCTGTTCTGGCTTGAGCTGATCGGGTTGTGTGCGGTGATTGGTCTGCTGATTGCCTGGCTGAGTCGACGGGCTGTCGGTGATCGGCCGCCGGCCCCGGTTGCCGTCAATCGACTGGACGCTTCAGAGCGATAAGCAGGAGGGCATTTTGACCGTAAGCCATGCCAACGTCTGGCCGATTTTCCTGCTGGTGTTGCTGTTTATCCCGGCAGGCTGCGGCCCGGAGTCGACGTCTTCCTCAAACGCCGGTTTTGCGGGACTGGCGACACGCCTGGCGGGTGATCAAAATGATCAGCCGGATCGCCCGTTCAGGCAGCCAGAGCCCGGCGATACGATTGTTCTGCCGCGGGATTTAGGCCCGCATCCGCAATACCGGATCGAATGGTGGTATCTGACCGCCAACCTTCACACCCCGGACGGCCAGCCGCTGGGTTTGCAATGGACCCAGTTTCGTCAGGCCCTGCAAGCCCGCGCTCCTGACAAGCCGCCGCCACCGCCGTCTGACTGGCCACTGCAATCGGTCTGGATGGCCGATGCGGCGCTGTCGTTCCAGGGGGAGCACCGGTTTGAGGAAAAGCTGGCGCGGGGTGACATCGGGCAGGCGGGCGCGCAGGCATCGCCCTTTGCGGTCTGGCTGGACGACTGGCAATTGTCGACGGACAGTCAGGGGCGCTGGCACTTGCGGGTTGCAACGGGCGACTGGCGCTATCAGCTAACACTGGAACGACAGAGTCCGGCGGTCCGGCACGGTGACCAGGGGTTCAGCGCCAAGTCGCCCGATGGGGAAGGGTCCATGTACTTCAGTTATGTCGATCTTCGCATCAGCGGCACTGTCTCGGTCGGGAATCAGAGTTGGCCGGTAGCCGGCGAGGGCTGGTTCGACCGGGAGTGGAGTAGCCAGTTTCTCAAGACCGGACAACAGGGCTGGGACTGGATGGGACTGCATCTGGCCTCAGGCGCGGAAGTCATGGCATTCCGGCTGCGGTCCGGCGAACAGGAATTCCGATCTGGCACCTGGATCAGTCCGACCGGCGATGTGACGTCGTTGAAGACAGACGAGCTGTCGTTGGTGCCCGTGGGCTTTCGGGACACCGGGCAGGGACGGGTGCCCGACCGCTGGCGACTTGAAATACCGTCAAAGGATCTGACCTATACCGTTTCCGCCGTGCCGGGTGTGTTCTGGAACCAGGGGCTGTATCCGTACTGGGAGAGCCCGGTACGGGTTTCCGGTAGTGAAACGGGGGAGGGATACATTGAGTTGACCGGTTACCGGGGCAGTTCTGACTAACCCCCCATAAGCCGGACTGGTCCTGGCATCGGGGGGCATCTGCGGGAAACCTGGTCTTTCGACGATCAGCCTCGCGGCTGTTCAACTGAGGCCGGCGTGATCGCAGCCTGACAGAGCATGAGTGGGTGAACGAACTGATCCAGCCCGAGGTGAGCTAGGGTAATGACCAGTTACCCCAAGTGGCACAGATCAAGCGTTTCCACCTGCTCACCAAAGAACTCGACCATGACGACGATGAAGTGACAGCCACCATGAAGGTGCGCGGAAGCAACATCTATGAGAAGTATACGGATGTCATCGAGTCACTTTACGTTTGAACAAGCGCGCGCTCTGCGACATGCCTCCAGCGCCTTGAGGGCGTCGATATTCAGTGGAAGATTGAGCGCCCACTGAATATCTGTCCTCTCGAAGCCGATGTCCGTCAGTATCTCGTCATCTTCCTTCAGCAAAGGCAGGAACAGGCGACGAAAAAGGTGCCTGCGCCGGAAGATTCCGACCCAGAACTGAACCGTTGCCATGAATGCCAGTGGCGGGGTGGCCGGCATGTAAAGCTCCAGCTCCGGGGGCTTGGCGGGGGCGTCTGGACGAAGCTGGGGGCGGCGAAAATCCTGATAATGGCTCATCGTTTCAATCTCCAGTTCAGTCATAAGTATGGGTGCCCTCGCGTGTTTGCGGGGGCATGGTTATCAGCATGCAACGTCACCTTTGATCAAACAAACGAAAAGATTTAACATATGGGTTAAGAAAAATTGAAAGGTGGCTTATGAACAGTACCGAACTCGCGCCCAACCGCGAGGTTGGCCCGCTACTGGATACCGACGTATTGAGAACGTTCGTGGCCATTGCCGAGAGCGGAAGCTTTACCCGCGCCGCAAAGCAGGTTTTTCGCACCCCTTCGGCCCTGAGCATGCAGATCAAACGGCTTGAGGAAATTCTCGGTCATGTCCTCTTTGTACGCGAGGCCCGTCGCGTCCGGCTGACGCCCGAGGGAGAAGTGTTGCTGGGCTATGGCCGGCGACTGCTGCGATTGAACGAGGAGGCTATCCGGCAGTTCCTCTCTCCCGTCTTGGAAGGCCGGGTCAGTTTGGGCACTTCAGACGATGTGGGCAGCCGTATCCTGCCGAGCGTGCTGGCGCAGTTCGCGCGCTCGTATCCGGCGGTTCAGGTGGATGTCGTGGTTGGCTCCAGTCAGCAGAACCTGGATCGGCTCGATGCGGGAGAGTTAGATATGGTGTTGGTCACCATTGGCAATGAAGGACAGGAGCGACGCGGTGACGTTGTACACACCGAACCGTTGGTGTGGGCCGGCCGCGAAGGGGGTGTCGCTGCCAACCGGTCACCCCTGCCGGTGGCGCTCGCCAGCCATGGTTGCGTATGGCGCCGGGCAGCGCAGACGGCCCTGGATGACGCCCATATTTCCTATCGGGTTGCCTACACCTGCGATAATTGCTTCGGCCAGGAAGCGGCGATGTTGTCGGACCTGGCGGTTGCACCGTTCCCCGTCAGCCTGGTGCGCCCGCCGCTACGAAAACTCGACCGGGAAGGGCTGCCGGCGCTGGCGGAGTATCAGATCGCACTGGTGCGTAGTGGCAGCAACCCGGTCAACGACGCGCTGGCCGGGCATGTGAAGGATGCGTTTCTGGATTGGAGGTGATGTCTGGAGATCTCTTGGTCTCAAGATGGTTATATCGATAAACAAGTAATGTAATTATTTCGTACAGTTCGTTGCCTTAACTGTCACGTCGCAGTTCGGATGAAATCTCGGGTATTGCTACCGGCATTCAGCAGGTGGAGAAGGGTATGACGGCTCTGGCGGCGGTGGTGGCGCGGTTGAGTAATGAGTGGTAAGGAATCTCTGACACCCGGTTGATTCAGTGAAGTCATCAAGCGTGCCTGTTATCTTAGCGACTCTACGTCAACCGGGCTCAGGCTGAAACCAGGGATTCCATGTTCGAACAAATCTTCAGAAATATCGATTCCGGCTTGGTGCCCGAATCTTTTCTTCATTAGGTCAGTCTTCACGGTCGAGCCGGAACGCTTTCATTTGAGCTTCAAGCTTTTCCGCCATCGCACGTAATTCTTCAATTTCACGGCTGGCTGCCGTCATGTCCTCACTCGAACGTGCGCTGAGATGAGAGATGTTCTGAACGTTTGAGCTGATCTCCTCGGTGACGGAGCTCTGTTCTTCGGTTGCTGCAGCCACCTGGTGACTCATCTCTACAATCCGGTCCACGTTCTCGCCGATTCCATCCAGGGCTTTGCCCATGCTGGCGGAAGTGCTGACGGTTTCTTCGGTGGCTTTCTCGCTTGTAGCCATCGTCTCGACCGCACGCTCGGAGCCCTCCTGCAAACGCTCGATAATGGTTCGAATTTGCTTGGTAGATGATTGCGTCTTCTGTGCAAGGCTGCGAACTTCGTCAGCGACCACCGAGAACCCGCGCCCATGTTCACCGGCCCGCGCTGCTTCGATCGCTGCGTTCAAAGCCAGTAGATTGGTCTGCTCGGATATGGCATTGATCACTTCGATCACCTGGCCAATATCCCGCGCTTCGGTAGCCAACTGTTGGATCGCCGAGGCCGACTCACGGATGTTATTCGCCATTCCCTCGACCTGGGCGATGGAACGCGACATGCCTTCACGAATGTCACTGGCGCTGTTGCCGACCTGCGCCAGCTGGTTTGCCGTTTCCGTGGCGCTTTTGGCAATCTCCTGAACCGTGGCTTCCATCTCGCACACCGCTGTGGCGACGGAGTCCGTCAGGCTGCTTTGCTCCCTGGCCCGGTCGGTGTTGGCCATCATGACGGTGGAGGTTTGCTCGACAAAGGCCTTGAGCCGGATTGCCGTCTCTAGAAGCCCCCGCACCATCTCTCGCTGTGCCCCGACAAACTGGTTAAATCCGGTCGCCAATTGGCCCAACTCGTCTTTGCGTTCAACCGCCAGTTCCTGGGTGAGATCCCCGCCACCCTTGGCAATTTCGGTCAACGCCTGAGTGATTTTCGTCAATGGCTTCGTCATGCGAGTGGCGACCAAAGCAATGATGCCCAGGAAAACAAGGGCCACGAGGACGCCGACGAGCAAGGACGTCTGGTTGGCCCGGCTGGCTTCGCCATAGATCTCGGCAGACGGAACCTCTACGACGACACGCCAGTCCGTGATCGACAGAGGCAGGCTGGCGGCGATGTAGCGACGGCCGTCACGATCAAACTCGGTCAGATGGTATGTCGAATCTTTCAACAGTTCGGCGGCGGCCGTCGGAGAGATAACCTTCGATAGGGGCTGGCCGGTTTGCTGCAGGTCTGGATGAATGTTGACCTGGCCGGTTTCAGACACCAGGTACACGATGCCGGTGTCACCAAAGCGGAATTTCCTGATTCGCTCGGCCATCTGATCAAGCCCGATCCCGACGCCGGTTACTGCGATCGCCTCGCCACGATCCTCCATGCGAGCATTGATGAAGAGGGTAGGTTTACCCGTCGTTTTGTCCACATCCAGCGACAGTGCCATGGTCTCGCCGCTTTTCAGAAAATCGTAGAACCAGGGGTCCGCCTGGGGCGTCACTACCCTGTCGATGCCCTGATGGGTGTAGTAGTTGCCCGTGTTTACCGACACGAAATGGGCGGAGGTGGCTTCCTGGCTGCGTCTGACACCCTCTAGATACCGGGTGGCGGGGGCGAGCCCTTGTTGTGGTTCGTTGTCGCCTATCCACTCTTTGAGGTAGCTGTTCTCCGCAATCAGCCGTGACGCTGTAATAGGCGCCTGGAGGTCACGCTCAACGGAGTTTGCTATCGCTTTGAGGCTGGATGGCAGGGCGGAGTTGAGCAGGTATCGATCGAGAATCCCGCGCATCTGGACGATATTAAGGGAAACCAACAGCAATGTGCTGGCAAACAGTGCTGCCCCCATTCCGATGATTAGCTTTAGGCGAATGCTCACGGATACTCCAGTGCGATTGCTTCAGTGGTTAATGGGGCAATCTACTTTTCAAAGGCGATTCACGGATGAGGTGATCGCCTATATGCCAGCCTTGGCTATCCGCACATCCTGATCGGGTTTGACGCCGGAGACTCCCACGCTTCCGGCCACCTGATCGTCCAGGATCACCGGCACGCCGCCGGCGAGGAGTCCCTGGAGCGGTGCGGAAAGAAAAGCATTTCGCCCATTGTTGAAAGCCTGGCACTGGTGTTGTTTTGATCGAGTTATCCTTGGTTTATCGCTGGGAAACCTGGTCTTTCGACGATCAGCCTCGCGGCTGTTCAACTGAGGCCGGCGTGATTATCGGGCTGTCCGCGTTCGCAGGACCTTCTGGCACTGCGACCGGGCTCTTTGGAAGGATAAGGTTCAGCACGATGGCGGTAATGGCGCCCGGAATCAGTCCGGATTCGATCATGGCCTGCAGGTTTTCGGACAAACCGGCATAAAGTCCGTGCTGTGCTGGCAAACCCACTGCAATGGTGAGCGAGGTGCCAATGATCAGCATATTGCGCTTGTTGAACGGGACGCTACTGAGCATTTTGATGCCGGCACTGGCAATCATGCCGAACATCAGCAAAACGGCTCCGCCGATGACCGCATTCGGAATGCTGGAAACGAGCCCGCCGAGCTTTGGCAAAAGCCCCGCCAACATCAGAAATCCGCCACCGAGCGCTACGACATAGCGGCTTACGACGCCAGTGAGCGCGACCATGCCGACGTTCTGGCTGAAGCTGATCTGGGGAAAGGCGTTAAAGACAGCGGCAAATACGCTTGCAAGGCCGTCAGCCATTACACCCCCGGAAAGTTCCTTTCTGGTGGGTTCACGGCTCAGTCCGCCCGCGGTGGTACCCACTATATCGCCG
The DNA here is from genome assembly GCA_030149475.1 of Marinobacter sp. Taxonomy (GTDB): domain Bacteria; phylum Pseudomonadota; class Gammaproteobacteria; order Pseudomonadales; family Oleiphilaceae; genus Marinobacter. The sequence continues at coordinate 11,401 of JASBRL010000088.1, read as the reverse complement.
ATGGATTCGGCTACCGTTACCAGTGACAGCAGAACCACAGGGATGATGGCGGCCAGATGGAACTCGAGCCCGATGGCGAGTGGCGAGGGAAGTGTGATCCAGTCCGAGTTACTTACTTTGGAAAAATCCACATAGCCAAAACCAGCGGCAACGGCAAAGCCCACCAGCAAACCCGCCAGCGGAGCCATTTCACTCCAGATACCCCGGCCAAACTGGTGAAGCCCTATGGTGACGACGAGAACAAGAAATGCCAGAGCAAGGTGATGGGGTGCCCCGAAATCAGGCGCGCCGAAGCCCCCGCCGACGTAGGCAAGGCCAACAGGCATCAACAGAATGCCCAGCATGACGACAAAGACTCCAGTCACCACGGTCGGGAACAGAAACCGAAACCAGGGAAGAAACAACCCTACCAGCGCCATTGCAATGCCACCGCATAGTGCAGCCCCCAACGCAGCCGGCAGGCCCATGCCAACGGCGATGGGAATCAGTATCGGCACGAAACCGAAGCTGGTCCCCATGACGATGGGAAGCCGGGCACCGATGGGTCCCAGCCCCAGCGACTGCAAAAGGGTGGCAACGCCAGCGACAAACATCGCGGCCTGAACCATGAAGGCAGTCTGCTCGGGAGGCAGATCCGCCGCGCCCGCGATAATAATCGGTACGGTGACGTTGCCTACAAACATCGCCAGAATATGTTGAATGCCCAAAGGTATTGCGCGACTCATTGGGGGCATGTAATTGACGTCACGGGCTCTGTTGCCGCTCGCGTTCTGGCGGGTATCGTGTTCTTCAGATGCGTTGATAGTCACGGGTTTCTCCTCAATATTGTTTTTGTAGGGATTTCTGTCTCGTTGTTGGCGGTGGCTTTACATGGCCCTCCTGAGCTGGCGAGCAGCCTCATCGTGGCGGGCCATCAGTGCAGCCAGATCGACGTCGCAGGGTTGGCCTCCGGTCACTCTCCAGCGCCCGGCGACCATGACACGGTCAGCGCGGTGTGCCCCGCACAACAGCAACGCAGCCAGTGGATTCTCGGCGCCCGAGAAGCGCGGCTCATCAAGTTTGAACAGCGCCAGGTCAGCTTGCTGGCCGGGCTCCAGTCCGCCGATATCAGTTCGTCCCAGGCAACGGGCCGAGCCTTCCGTTGCCCAGCGGATGACGGCCTCGTGTGTTACCTGGCTCGGTGAGTAACGCAGGCGGCCCAGAAGCAGTGCCTGACGCATTTCCGAGGCAAGGTTCGAGTGGTCGCTCGACGCTGAACCATCGACCGCCAGTCCGACCGGTGAGCCCGCCGCTTCGAGTTCCAGGGTCCGGCACAGCCCTGAGCCCAGAACCATGTTTGAAGAGGGACAGTGAGCGATGCCCGTGCCTGCACGGCCAAGGCGCTGAATCTCATCGTCATTGAAATGAATACCATGGGCCAGCCAGGTGCGATCCGTGAGCCAGCCACTGTCTTCGAGGTAATCCAGCGGGCGCATGCCAAACAGCTTCTGGCAGTAGGCGGTCTCATCTTCAGTTTCGGCAAGATGGGTGTGGAGGCGAACGTCGTTCTTCTCTGCAAGCCGCGCGCTCTCGCGCATCAACTCCCGGCTTACTGAAAACGGTGAACAGGGAGCCAGGGCGATGGTGGTCATGGCCCCGTCAGCACGCTGGTGGTAACGGTCGATAAGACGCTGGCTGTCCTCGACAATGGTTTGCTCGTCCTGCACTACGCTCTGCGGCGGCAGGCCGCCATCGTCGCGCCCGACGCTCATGGACCCGCGAGTCAGGGCGGCACGAACGCCGAGACGCTGGGCGGTTTCGACCTGACAGTCAATCGCGTTTACCAGGGCGCCGGAAAAGACGTAGTGGTGGTCCGCTACGGTGGTGCATCCCGACATCAGCAACTCGACCATCGCCAACTCGCTGGCCAGGGCCATCTGGCTGTCGTTGAGATTGGCCCAGACATCGTAAAGCGTTGTCAGCCAGGGAAAGAGTTCCTTGTTAAGTGCGGGGGAATAGGCTCGGGTCAGGGTCTGGTAAAAGTGATGGTGGGTATTCACCAGACCCGGTAAAAGGACATGCCCGGATGCGTCAAAAATCTCACTGACGGGCTGCTCCGGCTGCTGTCCTGCAGCCACTTTTTCGACGATTCTGGCCCCGGCAACGATAATACCGCCGCCCGCGGTGGGGTCAGAACATGCAAGCGGGTTGCGAATCCATAATCTCTGGTCTGTCCCGATCATCCCGTTAACTCTATTTTGTATACATTATTTCTTATAATGTCGTACAAAAATAAACAGGGTGTCAAGAAAAAATGTGTTCAATGTTGATGGGAGGTTCTCTGCCACGGGCCGGAGTAGATCAGCGAATTCACCAGACAGGACACTGGGTCATGGTTTGGGGTTCGCGACCACCGTCGGACTGATCTCCACTTCCTTCGTCAGAGTCTTAAGTGCTCCCCAGGAAAGCCCCCGTCGCGCAGGCTTCGGCACGGTGTCGGCGGCGATCAGGCAGAGAAGTTCCGCAGAAATGGATACAGCGACTTCCATGGGGCGTTTGCCCGGTATGTCGCTACGACCGACGGGGCACCGAATACGGTCAATATCCGTTTGGGTATACCCTCGGTGATCAAGACGCTTGCGAAAACGCTCGGCTTTGGTCTGCGAGCCGATCAGCCCAATAGTCAGCACATCATCCAGCTTCAGCAGCGCCTGGCAGAGATCGTAATCCAGCGCGTGGTTGTGGGTAAGAATCAGCACATGGGCATTGCTGCACAGGTCCGGAACATCCCCGGCGGGGTCGTCTGTACAGTGAATGGTGGTGTTGGCGGGAATCCTGTCCGGAAAACACTGCTGCCGGGAGTCGACCCAGGTTACCTGCCAGGGCAGTTCGCCAACGATGTTCATCAGTGCCTGGCCGACATGGCCCGCGCCAAAGACCACAAGGCGGGCATCGCCGCCGGGCTGGGCTTCCAGCAGGACCGCCACGCTACCACCACAGCATTGTCCGAGGCTGGCGCCCAGAGGGAAATGCGCCAGTTCGTAGCTGTATTCATGGTTTGCCAGGCGCTCGCGGGCGCGGGCGATCACCCGGTATTCCAGATGGCCGCCGCCGATGGTGTCGTAGCTGTGTTCCCGGGTGACGACCATCTTACTGGCCGGCTCCCGCGGTACCGAGCCGGTTACGCCCAGCACCGTGACCAACACGTAGGGCTGACCGCGACGTTCGCAGTCAGCAACGGCCTGGATCCAGGTCAGGCGTTCTTGCATGACGGTTCCTCCTGCGCTGCAACCCAGCGCTCGGTTGCGGTGACGGCCTGCAGCACCCGCTCTGGTGTCGCAGGCGTGTCCAGGGGCGGGCTGTAGCGATAGTCCGCCACGCTCGAAACGGCGTCACGCAGGGCAGACCATACTGCCATGCCCAGCATGAGTGGCGGTTCGCCCACCGCCTTTGAACGGAATACGGTGGCTTCCCGATTGGGGCTATGCGGAAGCAGGGCTACCCGGAAATCCGGTGGGACGTCGGAGACCGCCGGAATTTTGTAGGTCGCCGGTCCGTTGGATAACAGTCGCCCCTCGTCGCTGTAGACCAGCTCTTCGGTGGTGAGCCAGCCCATGCCCTGGATGAAGCCGCCTTCGATCTGGCCAATATCCACCGCAGGATTCAGCGATTGACCCACGTCATGGAGGATGTCCACCCGCATGACCTTGTACTCTCCGGTGAGGGTATCAACCACCACCTCTGCGCAGGCAGCCCCATTGGCGTAATACAGGAAGGGCCGGCCCTGGCCGGTTGCCCGGTCATAGTGAATCTTGGGGGTGCTGTAGAATCCGTTGGAAGACAGCGAAACCCGCGCCATGTAAGCCTGCTGCACGAACTCCGCCCAGCCGAACTGCTGCTCGCCGACATGGACCTGGTTGTTTTCAAACCGTACCGAGTCCGCGCTCACGCCGTAGGTTTCGGCGGCAAACTCGACCAGGCGCTGCTTGATTTTCTCGCAGGCATCCAGGGCCGCCATGCCGTTCAGGTCAGTGCCCGAGGAGGCGGCCGTTGGTGAAGTGTTGGGCACCTTGTCGGTTCGGGTCGCGGACACTTTTACCCGGTCCAGGTCTACCTGGAAGGCCGCGGCCACAACCTGGGCTACCTTGATGTATAGCCCCTGGCCCATCTCGGTGCCGCCGTGATTGAGATGAATGCTGCCGTCGGTGTAAACGTGCACCAGTGCACCAGCCTGGTTGAGGTGCTTTGCGGTGAATGAAATGCCGAACTTCACCGGTGTCAGTGCCAGGCCCCGTTTCAGTACCGGGTTCTCCTTGTTGAACCTGGCAACCCCGGTACGACGCTGACGGTAGTCCGAGCTGGCCTCGAGCGTGTCGATCAGGTCCGGTAAAACGTGCTGCTCGACGGTCTGACCGTAGTGGGTGACGTCACGGCCAGGCCCGTACAGGTTGCGCTTGCGCACATCCAGCGGGTCCATGCCGAGGTGGCGGGCAATATCGTCCATCGCCCGCTCAATGATCATCATGCCCTGGGGGCCACCGAAGCCCCGGAAGGCGGTATTGGAAACCGTATGGGTTTTGCAGCGGTGGCCAACGACCCGTGCCTGCCCCAGGCTATAGGCGTTGTCGGAATGAAACATGGCGCGGTCGACGATGGCATCGGACAGGTCCGGCGAAAAGCCGCAGCGGCCGGCCACCATGATGTCGGCACCCCGCAGCACACCGTCGTTGTCGAAGCCAATGTCATAGGTGTTGACAAAATCGTGTCGCTTGCCCGTTTGTACCATGTCGTCGTAGCGCGCCATCCGGTATTTAACGGGTCGCCCGGTGCGTCGGGCAAGCAGGGCCGAGATGCAGGCAAGCGGTGCGGCCTGGGTTTCCTTGCCGCCGAAGCCGCCACCCATGCGCCGTACTTCCACCTGGACTTCATGGATGGGGAGGTCAAGCACTTCGGCCACCAGCTTTTGCACCTCGGACGGGTGCTGGCTAGAGGTGTGAACAAACACGCCCGCGTCTTCGGTAGGCTCTACCAGGCACGCCTGTCCTTCCAGGTAGAAATGCTCCTGTCCGCCAACGTGCATCCGGGCCTGTAGGCGATTCGGCGCTTCGGCAAGCGCTTTATCCGGGTCGCCCCTCAGCTGGGTATGACTGGGGCGCACGAACAACTGCTGATCAAGCGCGGCCTCCGCGGTCAACGCGGCGGGAAGGGGCTCATAGCTGACTTTCGCAAGCCGGGCCGCCTGGCGGGCCGCGCGATGACTCGTTGCAGCAACGGCAAACAGCGGTTGGCCCACATGTTCGACCACATCTCCGGCCAGAACCGGATCGCCGGGAAAGACCGGCCCGATATCGGTATGGCCGGGTACGTCCTCGATGGTCATGACCGAAACCACGCCGGGATAGGCCCAGACCTCGCTGAGATCCATGGCGGTGATACGGGCGTGGGCGTGCGCACTCTGGCCGACGGCCGCGTGCAGGAGTTCTGCGGGCTCGGGGAGGTCGTCTATATAGCGGGCCTGTCCACGAACGTGCTTCCAGGCACTGTCATGAAATGCCTGGGCGCCTGTCAGCCCTTTCGCTGCAGTCGTGGGCCGCGGAATATTGGGAGGTAGTTTACGCATAGTCAGTCACCATGAGGGGCTGGTTTGTTGTTGTGGTGTCCTGTGTGCTCTCCAGAAACGCGCGGCGCAGCAGGTTGCCGGCTACCTGCAGGCGATAGGCTGCGGACCCCCGCACGTCTGTCATGGGTTCAAATTCGAGTTCCAGTGCGGTAATGGCGGCCGCAACCGTGTCTGCATTCCAGGGCTGACCTCGAAGCGCCGCTTCAGCACCACTGGCCCGCTTTGGCGTTGCCGCCATCCCGCCGAAGGCCAGTCGGCAGTCCTTGATTGTTTCGCCGTCGCGCTTGAGCCAAAAGGCACCCAGCACTGCGGAAATGTCGTCATCAATGCGCTTGGAGACTTTGTAGATGAACAGCTTTTCGTCAGCTGTCGGGTTGGGGATCCAGGTGCCCCGAATGAATTCGTGAGGCTGGAGGTCGGTCTGCTTGTAGCCGTGGAAGAAGTCCTCAAGGCGCAGGCGCCGGGTACCATCAATGCTGTCCAGGTCGAGCTCTGCCCCCAGTGCCATCAGTGCGGGCGGCATGTCACCGATTGGTGAAGCGTTCCCGATATTGCCCCCGATAGTCCCGCGGTTGCGGATCTGGCGTGAACCCAGGCGCTCCAGCATCGGCCCGAAGTGCGGCCAACGCTCCTCGAGCTTATGGAACATGGCGCGGTAGGTCACCCCGGCTCCGAGATAGATCCCGTCTTCGTCCTCGTGGATCGCCTGTAACTCCTCGATGCCACCCAGACCGATCAGGTGATCAAGGTCCTTGAGCTGCTGGGTGATTTCAAGCGCGAGATCGGTGCCGCCAGCGACGAGTCTTGCCTCGGGAAATTGCCGGCACAATCCACGCAGCGCCTCCAGTGTTACCGGTGCGTCGTATCGGTAGCCGTGATCGTCGGTGAGTTCGCCCATCGTGCGCTGCGCACTCAGCAGGTCGGCGATCATTTCGGGGTCCTGTAACCAGGCTATACCACCAAGGCCGGGTGCGGAGTTGTCCGAGGGCATGCCAGCCGGATCACTCAGCGCCCTGCCTCGGCTCAGCACTGCGTTACCGGTACCGGGCTCCCAGGTCTGTACGCAAGCCCGGCGCCCGGCCTCGATGATTGGCCGGTAACCCGTGCAGCGGCACAGGTTGCCAGACAGCGCCTCCAGCAAGGCGTCGTCGTCCGGCACCGAACCCTTTGCCGCGTTTTCGGTATGCAAGGCGAATAGCGACATGACAATGCCTGGTGTGCAGAAGCCGCACTGGGCTCCGTGACACTCCACCATCTCCTTCTGTACCGGGTGAGCTGGCTCCCGGGTTAGCGCGTCGACGGTCACCAGATGTTTGCCATGCAGGCTTCCGACGAGCGCGATGCAGCTGTTCACGCTGTCGTAGCGGAGTTGCCCGGACTGCTCAGGGGCGGGCGATCCGATCACCACGGTGCAAGCCCCGCAGTCGCCCGATGCGCAGCCCTCCTTGGTGCCTGTCAGGCGCTTCCTGGTGCGCAGCCAGTCGAGAACGCTTAGATTCGGGTCGACTTGATTGAGTTTTTGTAGTTGGCCGTTCAAGTAGAATCTGATCACAAATTTTCCCGCTCTTCTGCACTTGCGCCTGACTCTTTCTGCGTTTCTGTTTGTTAAGACCGAAGGTGAGAGTCATTGGCGTAAGCCCTTGATTGATGTCAGTAGTTTCACAGGCGATGGCGCATCACGGATGCCAAAAGTCATAGGGGCCCGTTATTCTTTTTACAATTTCCTGACCAAATAGTCCAGTTTTTTATGTAAAGACTATTCTTTGATTGCCGTATCGAGATCGGCTATCGTCGGGGCCTCGACGTTCCGACCTGAAGTTACCTGACACCATGAGCCGTCAAACCGAACCAGACTCCCCCGAAACGAAGCGAACAGCGTCATCAGGCAGCAAGCGCAAGAAAGTGCGCCCGGGCCGAATCCGTGAGCGCAATCGTGAGCGTATTCTGATGGCCGCGGAAAAGGAGTTTTCCCGGAATGGCTTCGGCGCTACCACCGTTCAGAAGATTGCGGACAGCGCGGGCCTGCCGAAATCCAACGTGCTTTACTATTTCAGCAATAAAAAGCGCATCTACTACGCGTTGATGGATGACATCATGGGGCGGTGGAACGAGATGTTCTCGAAGATACAGCCAGAGGACGACCCCGCCACGACCCTGGCCAACTTCATTCGCGCCAAGGTAGAGCTATCCAGGACTCACCCTCTGGCATCGCGTCTGTTCGCGTTGGAAATCATTCAGGGGGCGCCGGTCCTCAAGGATCACCTGTCCACGACCATGCGGGAGTGGGTGCAGGCGCGGGCGGGGGTCATTCAGCAGTGGATAGACGCGGGGCGAATGGCGCCTGTTGATCCGGTGCAACTCATCCTCCTGATCTGGTCATCCACGCAACACTATGCTGACTTCCAGGTCCAGATCCTTGCGATTGAGGACAAGCGCGAATACACCGAAAGTGACTTTCAGCACGCCGCGGATTTCCTGACGTCAGTCATTCTGCGTGGTTGCGGCCTCGCGCCCTGACTCCTGACTCCTGATTCCAAGGTGCCCGGCATACCGCTGTCGCGTGCCTTCGGAGGCTTTCGGTCACAACAATTTCCTGACTTGTTGGTCAGTTTTTATTGACCGAGCTACCAATCCTGTTTAAATTTCCCTGAGACACGTAATCCAATCGTCGCCAACAACACCAATGCGACAACAAGACTGACGAGAGTGACCATGTCCCAGCGCAAAGCCTACCGTGCCTCTGTGTTCCACTGCATCGCCGACCCGGGCGTGGTGGGTGCGGAACGTTCCTACGAGTATTTTGAAGATGGCCTGTTAGTGGTTGAGGACGGCATGGTCGTCGAGACAGGCTTGGCGGAGAGCCTGTTGCCGTCACTGTCTCCCGAGGTCGAGGTCGTCCACTACGAGGATGCCCTGATAATCCCGGGCTTCGTCGATACTCATATCCATTATCCGCAGGTGGGAATCATCGGCTCCTATGGCGCCCAGTTGCTGGACTGGCTGGAAACCTACACCTTTCCCTGCGAGGGGCGGTTTGATGATGTCCGGCACGCCAACGCCCAGGCCGATATCTTCCTCCGTGAACTGCTGAGAAACGGAACGACAACGGCTCTGGTTTTCGGGACGGTCCATAAGCAGTCGGTGGATGCTTTTTTCGAACACGCGTCCAGGCTGAACCTGCGGATGATTGCGGGCAAGGTGCTGATGGACCGTTGCGCGCCGGACTACCTGGTGGATACAGCGGAATCCGGTTATGCGGATAGCAGGGAGCTTATCGAGCGGTGGCATGGAAAGGGCCGTTTGTCCTATGCGGTGACGCCCCGATTTGCACCGACGAGCTCCAATGAGCAACTTGAGCTCGCAGGTAAGCTCTTCAAGGAATTCCCGGGTTTGTACATGCACACCCACATTTCCGAGAACCGACAGGAGATTGAGTGGGTCAAAGAGCTGTTTCCGGAGCGGGATGGTTACCTCGATGTATACGACCACCATGGACTGATTGGTGAACGGTCAATGTTTGCACACGGTGTTCACCTGCACGACGACGAGTGCAGGCGGCTGGGCGACACTGGCTCTGCGGTTGCCTTTTGCCCGACGTCGAACCTTTTCCTTGGCAGTGGTTTGCTCGACCTGGCGCACCTGGAGTCGCATGGGGTGCGCGTTGGCCTGGGCACGGATGTCGGGGCGGGTACCAGTTTTTCCCAGCTTCAAAGCCTTAGCGAGGCGTACAAGGTGTTGCAGCTGCAGGGACAGAAACTGGATCCTTTCAAAGCCTTTTACCTCGCGACACTGGGCGGAGCCCGGTCCCTCTACCTGGATGACAGGATTGGCAGCCTGCAGGCCGGGAAAGAGGCGGACTTTGTGGTGCTGGATTATGAGGCCACGCCGCTGATCAGTTACCGCCTGAGGCATTGTAGAAGCCTGGAGGAAAAGCTTTTCGCACTCATGATCCTTGGAGATGATCGTGTGGTAAGAGAAACCTTCAGTGCCGGCGTGTCCGTTCACCAGCGGTAGCACACTGCGGCCAGTGTCGCAGGAATCAGCAAATAAGCCGGACGGGACGCCGGGACCAGAACTTTTCCGCCCGGCTTCTGTAGTCCCACTTTTTTCTTGTGCACAATCGTTATAAAAAATGTGTTGCATTTAATGTATACAAAAGCATAATCGGAATTGTAGTTTCTGACCGGTAAGTCAGGAAATTGCAATCCGGGAAACCAGTCATCACCTGCCTCAAGAGTTCTGCTCTGGGTGATAGAAAACAACAATGATGAGGAACACTCGTGGAAAATATCGTTCAACAGAAAAGCACGTCCGAAGGGTCTGTAAACAGGGGCTGGCTCGAGCGTATCTTCAAGCTCAGCCAGCATGGCAGTTCTGTCAAGATTGAGTTGATGGCAGGCCTGACCACCTTTGTCACTATGGCCTACATTATCTTCGTCAATCCTAACATCATGGCTGCGGCCGGCGTTGATCACGGTGCCGCCTTTGTCGCCACCTGTCTCGGGGCCGCACTGGGGTGCCTGCTCATGGGGTTCTATGCGAACTGGCCGGTGGGTCTGGCGCCGGGTATGGGCCTCAACGCATTTTTTACTTACACGGTGGTCGGGGAGATGGGTTATACCTGGCAGGTGGCCCTGGGGGCAGTTTTCCTCTCCGGCATTCTGTTTATGATTATGAGCCTGTCACGAATTCGCGAGTGGTTGCTCAATAGTATTCCGATGAGCTTGCGTTTTGCCATGGGCGCGGGGGTCGGAATGTTTCTGGGGCTTATCGGTCTGAAGACGGCTGGCATCGTCGTCGGCAGCCCGGCAACGCTGGTGACACTGGGGTCCTTTGGTGAGCCTACGGCCTTTCTGGCCGCCATCTGCTTTTTGTTGATCGCGGTACTTAGCCATCGTAACGTTTTTGGCGCCATTCTATTAAGCATGCTTGCCGTAACGGCGATTGGCTGGAGTATGGGGCTTGTGGAGTATCACGGTTTTGTCTCGGCGCCGCCGAGCCTTGCGCCAACATGGATGGCGATGGACATCGTGGGCGCGCTGAATGTGAGCATGATCAGTGTCGTGCTCGCGTTTCTCTTCGTGAATATGTTCGATACGGCGGGCACGCTGATGGGCGTGGCTCACCGCGCGAATCTGGTGGATGAAAACGGCAAAATCGAGAATCTGTCTCAAGCGCTCAAAGCGGATAGCACGTCCAGCGTCGTGGGCACATTTGTCGGTTGTCCGCCTGTGACCAGTTATGTTGAAAGTGCGTCAGGTGTGGCTGCCGGTGGCCGCACGGGCCTGACTGCGGTCACGGTCGGCGTATTATTCCTGCTGGCAACCTTCTTTGCGCCGCTTGCGGGAATGATTCCGGCTTATGCCACCGCAGGCGCGCTGATCTATGTCGCTATGCTGATGATGGGCGGAATGGCTCATATCGACTGGAAAGACATCACCGACACCATCCCGGCCATCATTACCGTGGTGATGATGCCTCTGACCTTCTCCATCGCCAATGGCATTGCGCTGGGCTTTTTGACCTATGCCACGTTGAAGCTGTTGACCGGGCAGGGGGAAAAAGTCTCCATCAGTCTTTATGTTCTCTGTGTCATCTTTATCGCCAAGTTCGCCTTTCTGTGAGCTAAGGAACCTCTGATTAAGTCTATTGGCAATTCTGGCTCACCAAAACAACAACAGGAAACGACATATGAAATTACTGCAGAAGATTTCAATGATGGCTTGCGTGTTCACGGCTTTCGTCCCGGTTGCCCATGCTGACAAATTTTTTGGCAGCTCCAGTGTGTCGCTTCTATATAGC
>JASBRL010000087.1 GCA_030149475.1 Marinobacter sp. | reverse complement strand
GGACGAAATCCGGCAGGCCGACCGTATTCTGCTGATGGTCGATGCCACCACCACGGACGAGACCGGGCCCCACCGGTTGTGGCCCGATTTCATCGACCAGCTGCCCGCGTCAGCGCCAGTCACGGTGATTCGTAACAAAGTCGATCTGTCGGGAGAACCAGTGGGCTTTACCGAGGGCAATCCGGCCCCGGTACTGCGGCTTGCGGCCCGTTCTGGTGAGGGGCTGGAGCTGCTGCGGGATCACCTCAAGACCTGCATGGGGTACGCCAGCACCACCGAAGGCGGTTTTCTGGCAAGGCGGCGACATCTGGTGGCACTGGAGAAGGCCTCCCAGTCGTTACGCGATGGGCAGGCCCAGCTTGACGGCTACGGTGCCGGCGAGCTGTTGGCCGAGGACCTGCGCATGGCGGCGGACGCACTCGGTGAAATTACCGGTGCAATGACGTCCGATGACCTCCTGGGCAAGATTTTCAGCAGTTTCTGCATCGGGAAATGAAAAAGGCTGTGACGGCGCTTGCCAGTCACGATACCGGAATACTTCATGCTCCGACCGCTTTCGGCAAAACCGTAACCGCTATTGGCATTGTGGCCAAGCGACAGGTAAACACGCTGATCCTCACTCACAGTCGTCAGTTACTGGATCAATGGAAGGAGCGTCTGGAAACCTTCATTGAGGGTGCCTCCGCGGGTGTCATTGGCGGCGGAAAAAAAACCTACCGGTCAGATCGACGTTGCCACCTATCAAAGCCTGATCAACAAGAAAGATAATACGGTCTCAAGTAAGGTCCGGGAATACGGGCAGGTCATCATCGATGAATGCCATCATATTTCAGCTCCCCGTTATGAGATGCTGCTGCTTAACGAAGTCAGTGCTCGATACGTTGTAGGCCTCACTGCAACGCCTGACGGAAAGGGGAAACATTGCTGAAACTAAATGTGCTTCAGGCCTGCTTCAGAGGTAACTCGTGGGGCTTTACTCGTCTCACGTTCTTAGCTTCTTCTTCATAGGCACGATGACGGACGTCCCATAACTCAACTGCGTGCTGAATATTCAGCCAGAACTCCGGCGTATTCCCCAAAGCCGCTGCGAGTTTGATTGCCATGGGTGCTGTCAGCGTGCCTTTGTCATGCGCAATCCGACTGAGTGTATTTCTGTGCACACCCATTGCTTCGGCAAGTTCACCGATTTCGATGTTCATCGGTTCCAGAAACTCGGTGACCAGCATTTCGCCAACGGTCACTGGACGACGTTTTGTATTCCTCATTACCAAAACCTCCTCTAGACATGATGTTTTGACCTGCCCTCCTCAAGGTGGCTCTGCTGTTGTTTCTTTCCGTCCTCAACAATAACCCACGTGCGTTGAGGACGGGCAGGTCAAAACATCATGTCTAGCCCTTGTAAACATGCGGGTCTAGATATGTATCTTGGGCAGTGCCATCTTCCCAACGAAAAATCAGGCGATACTGCTTGTTAACCCGAATCGAACACCATCCAGACAGGTTTCCTTGCAAATGTTCAAAACGATTACCCGGTGGAATCCTCAAGTCTGACTCCTGCGTTGCGGCATCCAGAATCTGAATCTTTCTGAACAGAGCGCCTTCAATAGTGCCGGGTATTTTCTTGTGGCTTTGGTCTTCGTCGTAGAACGCCTCCAGCCATGTATCCCTGAATTCAACCGCCATAGTTACCTGATCGCTTTTTAATCATTCTATGCACAACAACATTGTGCGTCAAGTCCGTTCAAAATGGGTCGTCAGGAGCCGATTTTGAAGAAACTTGCCAATAGTTGCACTTTTTTTGCAAATTTCAGCACTCCAAGGGTGCTCCGAGAATTTTATAAGATTTTGTTTTTAAATAATTTTATAGATTATGCATCGGGAAGTGAAACGGCCTGGTGTGCTGGGTGAATCAACAACGTCGCCCTGAATTTGGACAGGTCCCCGAGCCTTGATCTACCATCTCTGTAAGGAGATGAAATATGAGCCATACACTGGAAATTCAGGATATTCGAGAGATTACCCACGACGTCAGGCAGATTCGGCTTGAAAAGCCCGAGGGGTTCACGTTCACACCTGGCCAGGCCACCGAGGTTGCCGTTGATCGTGAGGGCTGGAGGGACGAGGGTCGACCGTTTACCTTTACCTCGCTCGACACGGATCCCTGGCTGGAGTTCGTCATCAAGATCTATCCGGACCATCATGGTGTGACCGGGCAGATCGGACAGCTTGGCGTGGGCGACAAACTGATTATCGGCGACCCGTGGGGCACCATCAAATACACGCGTGAGGGTGTGTTCCTGGCCGGCGGCGCGGGTGTGACACCGTTTATTGCCATTCTGAGCGACCTACATCGGCGGGGCGAGATCGGAAATAACCAGCTGCTCTTTTCCAACAAGACCGAGCGGGACATCATCCTGAAGGAGGAGTTCGAGACAATCCTGGGTGATCAGTTTATTAACGTTATCACTCAGGAAAAACCGACGAGCGATTACCTTTTTCTGGATGGCGTCATCGACAAGGCTTTTTTGAAATCGCAGATCAGCGATTTCGGCCAGGCCTTCTACGTGTGCGGCCCGGATCCTTTCAACAAGGCCATCATGGCTGCGCTTGAAGAGTTGGGAGCCAGCCCGGACGCGCTGATCTTCGAAAAGTAGGTTGCTCTGAAAAATGCCACGATTTCAACGTCCCATGACTGGCAGGTTTTCTTCTTCACCTTCGGTATCTTGCCGGAGGTCCGCACCGTGATCGTTCAAGGGAGGACAGTGTCAGTCCATAAAAGCCATATGATGTTCGTCCAGTTGCATGAGGTTCCGGGTGGGGCTGAGCATACTGCTGGCGTGGGCCTGCGCCCGGGGCAGCAGGCGCTCGTAGTAGAATTCTGCGGTCGCCAGTTTGGCGCGGTAGAACTCGGTTGATTCGACACCACCATGATCAAGCTTTTGCACCGCGACGGCCGCCATCCGCGCCCACATGAACGCCATGGTGACGTATCCGCTGAACATCAGGAAGTCATGGGCGGCCGCGCTGACGATATCGCGGTCTCTGCGGGCAATCAGCATCAGCCGAACGGTCAGGACGTTCCACTGGGCGGCCAGTTTGATCAACTCCCACGCAAAGGGCCGCAGGGTTTTGTTGGTGACGTGTTTGCGGGCAAAGTTGGATATCTTGAGTGTAAATTCCCGTACCGACCCACCCTGGCTCATTATCAGTACCTTGCGGCCGAGCAGGTCCAGTGCCTGAATGCCGGTGGTCCCTTCGTACAGGGTGGCAATGCGGGTATCACGGACAATCTGTTCCATGCCGTGTTCGCGGATGTAGCCGTGTCCCCCGAGCACCTGCATGCCCAGATTAGCGGCTTCACACCCCAGCTCGGTCAGAAAGCCTTTTAGAATCGGGGTCAGAAAGCCCAGCTTGTCATCGTAGGCTTCCGCTTTGCGTTCATCACCCTCAAGGTGGCCGGCCACCATGTGGTCTGCCAGTCGCGCCGCGTAGTACAGCATGGCCCGCCCGCCTTCGGCGATGGCCTTCTGGGTCAGCAACATGCGCCGCACATCGGCATGATGGATCAGGCGGTCGGCGACCTGATCCGGCTCTTTTTTACCGGACAAAGCCCGCATCGACCGGCGTTCCCGCGCATACGCCAGTGCCCACTGATAGGACAGCTCCGCCGGACCGACCCCCTGAATGGCGGTGCCGATGCGGGCGGAATTCATGAAGGTGAACATGCAGTTGAGGCCGCCGTTCTCGGGCCCCACCAGAAAACCGGTGGCCTCATCGAAATTCATCACACAGGTGGCTGACGCCTTGATACCCATTTTTTTTTCGAGGCTGCCACAGCGGACGCCATTGCGCTGGCCGAGACCGCCCTGACCGTCGGGCAGGAATTTTGGCACGATAAACAGGGAAATGCCGCGGGTGCCTTTGGGCGCGTCCGGCAGCCTGGCCAGCACAATGTGGACAATGTTTTCAGTCAGGTCATGGTCACCGGAGGAGATAAAAATCTTGGTGCCGGTCAACCGGTAACGGCCATCGTCCTGAGGAACTGCGCGGGTTTTTACCTGCCCCAGATCGGTGCCGCACTGGGGTTCGGTCAGGCACATGGTGCCAGCCCATCGACCTTCGGTCAGGGGCACCAGATAATCCCGTTGCTGTTGCTCAGTGCCATGTAATTGCAGGGTATTCATGGCACCCAGGGACAAACCCGGGTACATGCTGAACGGCCAGTTGGCGGTGCCCATCATTTCCTGTTTGAGCAGGCCCATGGACGCGGGCAATCCCTGCCCCCCGACCGATTCCGGCGCCGACAGACCCTGCCAGCCCCCGTCCACATAGTGTTGATAAGCCTCCTTATAGCCGGCCGGCGTGCTGACTTCGCCGTTTTCCAGCTTGCAGCCCTCTTCATCGCCGGACTGATACAGCGGGCTGAGGACCTGTTCGCAGAACCGACCGCATTCCACCAGAATCGCCTCGACAATATCGGGCGTCGCCCGGTGACCGTTGCTGAGCCGGGCGTAATGGGCCGGATAATTGAACACCTCGTTGAGCAGAAATGTCATGTCCCGCAAGGGCGCCTTGTATGTGGGCATAATGGCTCCTAAATATTCTGGAGGTCGGTTGTCTTGGCGTGTGGCAGTGGATGGCTTCCAGTTGTACGACAATCCGCATCTCGTGCCATTGACGAAAACCGCCTCGAGGGCTGTCAGTACAGACAATTGGCCGAAATGACGGACAGCGGGAGGGGATGGGAAGGGCCTGGTGTTAAGGAACCTCTGATCAAGTCTATTGGCAATTCTGGCTCTCCCTGAAAGCCGGACTCAAGGCGAGGCTTCGCAGGAAGGCTGGTTGCCTTTCAAGAAGGCTCAACGCGGAGTCCGGCTTTCAGGGAGAGCCCCTGTGGGCAAGCGTTGAGAGGCTCATTGGCCGCGTTACGACTCTCGGCAAGGACGTCGGCCATTACCGGCGAGTCGCGCCTTGCCACTGAGCCTCTCAACACTTGCAGAATCGTCAATAGACTTGATCAGAGGTTCCATAACGTTCCTTGATCGTAAAATGGGGCCTCAGGAGATCACTTCCTTACGGCAATTTTGATCAATTCCTCAACGAACCGACAGGGTCATCTGAGAGCGCGGGTCAAACTGAATGTCATGCAGTCGTATTGCGCCCATCGATGGCTCACGGCCGGGACCATTTACGGTAATCTGCTCCAGGCGCACCTCATCAATCCTCGCGGGCAAGGCCAGCGTCAGCGTGCCATTGGCCGCAAGGCTGTAACGCGGCTGATCACTGCTGTAATGAACTCCGGAAATTGACAGGCTCGAATGCAGATACCCCAACACCGGGAAAAACGTGCTCGCAATCAGTTTGAGCCCGGACATCCCATTGATGTGCCGATCATTGGCAGGCTGCTCCTTAGACGGACGGTCGCGCACATTTTCTGCCATCGTGGCGATCGTTTTGATCTGGTCGACAAAGGTGTCCACGCCCTGACCGGCAACCCCAGCCAACTCCTCATCGGACAACGCCACCAATCCCGGGCCGTCCCGGAATGATTCCTCAGAATCTGTGCGGTTGGGCGGCACCAGCCCGGTAGAGGCAAACGAAACCAGAGGCTGCAGCGGGAGGGAAACCATGGCAGCCAGCGCAATCGCATGGCGATAGCGGGTCTGGTGACGCAGAATCCGGTGTAACTCTTGTTCCGACAACCACCCTGACTGAATCAGTACTTCGCCGAGACGTTGTCCACTTTCCCGCTGCCGACGCAGTCCTGTGAGCAATTGGTCTTCGGAAATACAACCACGATCGACCAGCAACCGTCCGAGGCGGGATTGATGATGCCTGTGTTCTGCGGTTTTCACACGTTCGCTCCATTCCTGAACAGGGCCGTTACCGAACTTCCACGCCCGGTGGTGGTCGCTGTTGGCAGCGTGACAACACTATAATGCGGCCCGCAGACCAGGTCGGTACAGAAACGATTCGCGTGATTCGGTAACCCGGCGTTGCCGAACGCAATGTTATGCGTCCAGACGCGCAATGGGCAGCGCCGGTATCTGGTAGACTGTTCCCAAATTTGACCCCTATTGACCAACAAGGCCCTCGCTGTGACCAGAGCAACCCATAGTTTTCTTTCGCGCCAACGCCGCTTCCCGGCTTTCGTGGCAACCCTGATCCTGTTCACCGTTCTGGCCAGCGGCCTCGCCCAGCCAGTCGATGCCGCCGACCCGGGTGTGCCCAAAGTGATGATCAAAACCACGGAAGGCAATATTGTGATCAGCCTGCGTCCGGACGTAGCCCCGGAAACGGTCGCCAATTTTCTGGCTTATGTTCGTTCCGGTTTTTATAAAGGCACCCTGTTCCATCGCGTCATCCCGGGCTTCATGATTCAGGGCGGAGGCTTCAACCGGGCCATGGAGCGCCAGCAAACCCGGGCGCCCGTCGTCAATGAGGCGAGACCGACTGTGAAGAACCTCCGTGGCACAATCGCCATGGCCCGGACGCAGGACCCGGACTCCGCGACCTCACAGTTTTTTATCAATCTCGCCGATAACGACTTTCTGAATGCGGGCGTCCGGGGTCCGGGCTATACGGTCTTCGGCAAGGTAACCAGTGGCATGGGCGTGGTGGATGCGATTGCCTCGACACCGACAGGACGACGCAATGGCATGGCAGACGTGCCAGTCAACCCGGTCATGGTGACGTCCGTGCACCGGATCGATCCGTAAACATCATGATAGCGACTGGCTCCGCCTTCAATGTTGACAGGCCCCCGTCCATTGCGCCGGCCGTCCTTGACTGGCGCGACGGTCAGCCCGTCTCGGTGCAGTTCGGAGATATCTATTTCAGCCGTGACGATGGTCTGGCGGAGTCCCGCTACGTCTTTATCAACCACAACCGGCTGATCCAGCGCTTTGAAGCGCTTGGACCAGGTCAGCATTTTGTGGTCGCAGAGTCCGGCTTCGGCTCAGGGCTCAACTTCCTAGCGACCTGGCAAGCCTGGCTATCCGCCAACCCGCCCGCCGGTACCTGTTTGCACTTCGTATCCGTGGAACGCTTCCCGCTCCAACGGCAGGACCTTGAGCGGGCGCTTGCACTCTGGCCAGAGCTGTCCGGCCTGGCCAGTCAGTTGCTGGCACAGTATCCCGAACTGGTGACCGGACTGCATCGACGGGTGTTCGCCGAGGGCAATGTCCGGCTTTCGTTGTACTTCGGGGAGGCTGAGGCCGCCTGGCAGGACATGGATTTTATCGCCGACGCCTGGTTTCTCGATGGATTCGCCCCGGCCAGGAATCCGGATCTCTGGTCAGCGGAAATCGCCCATGCCATTGCAGTTCATAGCCGACCGGGCACAACCCTGTCCACTTTTACGGCTGCCGGCGAGGTACGCCGGCAACTCCAGGACGTGGGCTTCGAGGTCAGCAAAGTCTCTGGTTTTGGTCGCAAACGGGTCATGCTGACCGGTAGCTTCTCACCCGGCCCGTCCCCCGTAGCCAGGCCGGACCGGAATCAGGAGGTGCTAGTCATCGGTGCCGGAATCGCCGGTTCTTTGCTGGCACGCAATCTTGCCAGTCGCGGCCGCACAGTGCGGGTGATTGATGCGGCCCCCCAACCTGCGACTGGCGCCTCCGGAAACCAGCAAGGCGCACTTTACGTCAAACTTGGCGTCGACTTTAGCCCACAAACACAGTTGGCGCTGTCTGCGCTGATGTTTGCCCAGAGCTTTTACGCGGGTCAGACGCCCGACCAATGGCACCCGACCGGGCTTATTCACCTTGCCTGGAATGAGCACGAGCAGGATCGACAGCAGCGTTTTGTCCAACGCAATCGGTATCCTGCCGGATTGGTCCGGGCCGTCAGCGCGTCAGAGGCGGAACAGCTGACCGGCGCCCGGCTCCAGTCCGGCGGACTCTGGTATCCGGGCGCCGGCTGGCTCGAACCGGAGGCCCTGTGTCGGCGGTTGCTGGACCATCCGCACATTCATTGTAACTTTGGCTACAAAGTCAGTCGACTGATGCCGTGCAACGGCCGCTGGCATGTGTCTGCCGATAATCAGGCGGATATCGTCGGTGATCGCGTGGTGCTGTGTGCCGGTCCTGGGACTCCTGCGCTGCTGCCAGTACCTGGTGGTTTTCGCTTCAAATCGATTCGGGGGCAGATCACTTCGCTGCCCGAGCAAATGATCCGTCCTCCCCGGGCGGTGATCTGTGGCCCACGGTATCTCAACCCGGCCAGCGAGGGACGGTGCCTCGCCGGCGCCTCTTTTGACCTTCACGACACCAGCCCGGAGGTTCAGGCACAGAGCCACCGGGACAATCTTGATCAGCTTGACCGGATACTGCCCGACCTTTGGCGGTCAGAACGGCCGGAGCCGGAAATGCTGACAGGGCGAGTAGCTTTCCGCCTCACCACCCACGATTACCAGCCTGCGGTCGGCGTCCTGGCCAAACCCGACGGCCGTGAACTCGATGGCATCGACTTGCTGACCGGACTGGGCAGCAAAGGACTGGCCTATGCACCGCTATTGGCGGAGTATCTGACAGACAGGATCACGGGGCAGCCACGGGCACTTCCAATAGGCCTGGCAGACCGGCTGCGTCCACAACGTTGTCGAATGCAAGAGGGTGAGTGACGGGCACTTGAGTTTTCAGCGAAGCGGCCGTTAACCGATAAACCCTTAGGAACCTCTGATTAAGTCTATTGGCAATTCTGGCTCTCCCTGAAAGCCGGACTCAAGGCGAGGCTTCGCAGGAAGGCTGGTTGCCTTTCAAGAAGGCTCAACGCGGAGTCCGGTTTTCAGGGAGAGCCCCTGCGGGCAAGC
>JASBRL010000074.1 GCA_030149475.1 Marinobacter sp. | reverse complement strand
ACCTGACCCGGCACCAGCACCGGGAAGCCCGGAGGATAGGGAATCACGAAACTGGAGGAGACAACGTCCCGGCCTTCTTTCATGACTTTCTGGAGGTCATGGTTGTCGAATCTCAGATATTCGGTGTTCTCTTCCTCATAGCACAGATAGAAGGCTCGCCGGATGTCCCCTTCCCTCGAGTCTGCCCGGGGTCTGAACGCGTCATGAAAACGGCTGAAATCAGGAAGCGGTGGCAGCTCCTTCGTCAGCGAGTGGACATTGTGCTCAATAATCTTGCGCTCAGGGCGACTGCTGTCTTCCCAGCGCCGGTTAAATCCCTTGGCCAGCTTGACCAGCACATCGAGCAGATAGGCGATCGAGCCACGACTGGTCCCGATGTTGGTCATGAACAGCACCGTGTTACGGGAGGTCTTGTTGACCTGGATGCCGTACTGGTTCATCAGGAATTCGTTCTTGAACGCGTCTCCGTCAATTCCCGTCTGGCCAATGGCCAGGGTGATCCGGCTTGGATCGACCACGAATTCATCATGGGCCCAGGCTTCTTCCATTTTGTTCCAGCCCGCGACCGGATCGTAATACGTCTCTATCCCGGACTGGCGATATTCCGCGGGGATCATGTCCCGGTTGGTCAGGGCCCGGAAATACTTCTGCAGAAGCGGATTGGTGTAGAGATGCTCACGGACTGAAAGCGCGGCTTCCACCTGGGCATGGACCAGCTCGAACCCCTCCATCTCGGCCTGCATCCGACCTACGTCCAGGGATGCCAGGATCTGGTAGTTGGGCGATGTCGAGGTGTGGGTCATGTAGGCTTCGTGAAAAGCGGCTTCATTCTTCTGCCGGAATTCCTGGTCGTAGACGTGGATCATGGAGCCCTGACGCAGGGAGGTCAGGGTCTTGTGCGTCGAATGGGTGGCATAGGTTCGCACCCGGACCAGATCCGGGTCCGGCAACAGGGGGTGATCGAGCCAGGTGGCGTCGTCCTCGGGATCAAGCTGATCGAAATTCTCTTTCCACTGTGCGTATTCCTCCCGGTAGGCCTCGCTGTAATAACGATCCCTCAGTGTGCGGGCGGCGTGCATTGCCGTCCGCGGGCGATAGGTCGGGTTGAATGTGGCGAAGGCAAACCAGGCTTCGTCCCACAGGAACACCAGGTCCGGCTTGATGGCCAGGCACTCTTCCATGACCCGGCGCACGTTGTACACGATGCCGTCGAACGTACAGTTGGTGAGCAGCAGCATCTTCACTTTGTGAAGCTGGCCATTGCGCTTGAGTTCAATCAACGCCCTTTTCATTTCCTTCAGGGGGACAGCCCCGTACATGGAATAGTCATTCAGGGGGTAGGAGTCAAGATAGACCACGTAGGCGCCGGACATGACCATGCCGTAGTGATGGGACTTGTGGCAGTCGTGGTCAACAAGCACGATATCCCCGGGCTTGATCATTGATTGCACCACAATCTTGTTCGCGGTTGAGGTGCCGTTTGTCACGAAAAAGCTCTGGCGCGAGCCGAAAGCACGCGCAGCATACTCCTGGGCCTTTTTTATCGGACCGTAGGGTTGCAGCAGGGAGTCCAGGCCGCCGCAGGTGGCCGAGGTTTCAGCCAGAAATATGTTGATGCCGTAGAAATCGATCATGTGACCGGCCCAGTGGGAACGGGTCACAGACTTGCCCCGGGAAATGGGCATGGCGTGGAAAACGCCGGTGGGTTTTCTGCTGTATTCTCTGAGCGCGTCGAAAAACGGCGTCCGGTACCGATTATCGACGGCTCTCAGAATCGTGTGATGCTGCTCGATGTAATCCGTCTCACGATAGAAGACCCGGTTGAAGTGCCGGATGTCGCGACTTGCTGTCATTTCGACATCGCCGCTGGTCACCAGAAACTGGTCGATTTCGGGCCGGATTTCACTGATCAAAGAGCCCAGAAGAAGGCTTCGTTCGGCTTCACTCCGGGTGCTCAGCTCATGCTCTGACAACCCCTCCAGATAGTTTCTCAGGACGCTGAGGTTGTATTTCGATTTGTGGGGAAATTCATAGCGTATCAGGCAAGCCTGAATGTTGGGATTAATCAGAATGGCAATGAGAGCGTCCTCAAAACTTCGGACGGTGACCACATCATAAATAAATTTGTCCTCAGGTCGGCGCAGGCTGTGGAACGCTTCACGGACCACCTCCTCCTCCTGAAGCGACATGGCGTCAACAATCAGCAGTTCAAAATACGGCTGCGCCGCGCTGTTTGAGGCGGGATGCCCCCGCCGCAGCTGATCCAGGGCATCGAGGGCCTCCAGATCTTCGGCGTCGGCATTGGTGCCGCTGAGATCCACGTGCCGGCGGCGATAGGATTCGCTGATCAGGGTACGTACCAGCCGTCGCACGACTTTTTCCAGAGACGCATAATCCCCGGAATTGAAAAGCGACCAGACGTAGCGGAAATCTTCCTGCGACGGGAAGGCATGATAATCCTCGATAATTTCCAGCCGGGTCAGTTTTATTTCAATCGCTTTGACCAGATTCCGGACATCCGTGTCGCCACTGGTTTTCACCAGGGTTCCCAGTTCCCGTTTCAGCGAGTTCCAGGTGTCTGACCGCAGTTGGGAAATCTTGTGATAAAAACCCAGAGCGCTGAAGGATGCGTCAATTTCGGTTACTTCACCCATGTTTATCTACCCCTGTTCCAGACGATCTGGATGACTGGTGTAAAGGATGTCTACGCTGCTTTCTTCAAAACGATCAAACGAGAGCTCCATTGTGTGGTTGGGCCAGCAATATTCTGCACGACCCTCCGCGGGATAGTAGACGGCCGTGTAGATGGTACCCAGACCGCGCCGATAGTCGCTGCGAAATAGTGGTGGTGAAAAAAAGGACGAAATCAGACGCTCCTGTGTGGTGTCCTTGTCGTCGAGAAGAATGGCCAACTGGCGTTCCCTGATCAGGGTTTCCGACGCCAGCGCATGTGCGTACCACTCGATTTTTTTCTGATGATTGGTCGCCATCGGAATGCGCTTGATCGATGCCGCCCGGTCAGGGCCGATCATCGCCGTGACATAGTGTCCCCGGGCATCGCTCACGGTTATGTTGTAAGCCATATGAGTCGGCACCGTGGAAAGAACCCGGGCCGCTTCTTCGGTGGTGTCGCAGAATTCAAGTATGTAGCGAAGAATGATCGGCGCTCCGAACCCGTCCCCGACCGCCTTGCGACCACCGAACGCCAGCGAAATCGAAAGCCCGCTCTCATTCATGCCGTCCAGGACGCCCCAGAGACAGTCTGACATGGCGATGACGCGCCGACCGTTCCAGCAGGTTGAGAGAATGGTGCCTTCGCAAAGTTCCGGTGGATAATCGTAGTTTCTCACCAGTACATTGGTCCGTCCGGCAGCCATGACTGCCTGGGAGCAGCCGGTGATATACGGAGGAGGGCGGTAAAGGCTGAGCATTCGCGCTGGCAGGTCCCTGCCGCCGGACAGTTCGCAAAGCCGTCGGTAGGTTGGCAAAAGTTCCGGCATGTGCTTGCTGAGGGCATTGAAACAGACCAGATAACTGGGGCGTTCGCGCTCGGTTTCAGACAGGTACCAGCGCTCGAACGCGGGCCAGTGAAGCTCAAAGAGGCTCTGCCACTTTTTGCCGGGCACCGCCTCATCGACCGCTCTGAACGTCAGTGTTTTCTGGTGTCTCACAGCGGTCCCTTCCCCAATCCCGGAACGAGGCCGGGCGGTGGCATCCACGGCTCTGTCGGTCGCATTGGTCACAGAATCTTGAAATTGCCACCGCCGATGGCGTGGTTGACAGCGACAGATTCAACGGTCGGATCCTGCAGGGACTGACCTTTGAATTGCCCCCGAATGCCATCGATCCATGCCTGAGCCCTTGGCGTGAGTTGAAAATCATCATTCATCAAGCGGCCCCTGGTGATCAGGATGCCCAGATCCGCGCCCTCATACCTGAAGTCTCCCTGTCCGCTGATACGCATAAAAAAGGCTTCCTGCTCGCTCTCCGCAGCGTGTGGATGGTAGTTGTAATGGTCGTACTGGATACTGCCATCGTCGGCCATCCGCCAGACCCCGGACTGGGGGGCCTCGGTCAGCAGGTCGACGGATTCGTCAGTGTGCTTGATGACCAGCTGGCTCCAGCTGTCGATGCTGTCAGGATGGGCCCATCGTTCGTTGAGTTCCTCGACGTCGATGTCGAAATCCTCACCCGAAAATTCCAGAAGATGGAAGAGGAACAGGGGAACGTCGGAATGGGCAAACGCGGCGACATTGGTGAGAGAGCTGGCGCCGGTCACCCGTGGATTAAGTTCACCCAGATACACTTCGTTTGAATCCGTGTCGATCAGGAAGTCCAGTTCAAAATAACCGCGATATCCCTCTTCCCGCAGAGCTTCTCCGTACTTGAAAGTATACTCGCGAGCCTTGTCGCGTACTTCCTGGGAGAAGGCGCCGGCAAACATTTCATTACCACACCATCCCCCTTTGTAGGGAGTCAGCGCCTTGAAGCCAACAAGTTCAGTCATCAGTGGCCCCACCACCGTTCCGCAGCGTGTCGTGCACGCTTCGATGGCGGAGCCGCGGCAGTTGATGCGTTTCATGATCTTGACTTCGGGCTCGGCCTCGATTTCTTCAGCGTACTTGTAATATTCGTCATCGTTGGAGACAAAGAAGGTGGTGTGGCCGGAATCGCCGAAAGCCGACTGTATGACCAGGTCGGTGGTGCCCAGTGGCGCACAGACCTCCATCAGGTTTTCGTAGCTGTCCACTTTTGCCAGCACATTGGGCACGCTGGGCACGCCGACTTTGTTGCCAATACGCACCGTCTCGATTTTGTTGTCCATCCGTGAGCGCAGCTTTGCCGGCGGGAAGGCAATCTTCAGCCCGAGCTGCTCGCAGATTTCTTCAGTGCGCTCATCGAACATGAGAAAGGCAACGGTACCCTTGTCTCCGCGCGACTGGATGTAATCAATCACCTCTTTGTGCTCGAGCAGGTAGTTATTGATGTCCTCAATGCTTTCGAAGTCGCGAGGAAATTTCTCTTTCGGTACGAACACGTTTTTTTGCCGGTCCTCGAAGCAATTGATGTAGTTGATGTGGCGGAAATTGCCTACCCAGTCCCCAATGCCCAACAGGTTGAAGTTGGTTGCGGAGATAAAATAAACAGGGTCCCTGTTTTTGTGAAAATAACGGCGAATATCGGAAATGCTTTTTATGGTTGCCATTCCTTGCACTCCTTTTCTGGAATTATCCTGCCGGGCCTGGGAAACTGCTTCACGCTCGGCATCGACTGTTGTTTGTGCGGGCCGCCTATCCCGCTGTGTTTCCGGTGAAAGCCAGTCCGCGACGCGCTGACGGAACATATTGAACAGTATCCGGACCATACTTTTTCTCCTGTTCCTGGTCAGAACGTCGTTCAGCGACGTGAAGGTCAGGTCAGATTATCTCTGACGGGTTTTTCCAGTGGCCCCAGGCTGTCAAGAAACGGGGTCGAACTGTCAGGGTGCCGGTAGAGACTGAAGTCGACCTCCCGGTCCCGGAAGCTTTTCAGGGGCTGTCCGAGCCCCCGAAGACCGCGTTCCCGCTCACGACGGACCCGCTGCAAATCGATCTCGACGGGCACGACTTCATCACCGATGCCGGATTGGTGAATGACATCGCCTGAGGGCCCCGCAACGATGGAGCGACCGTTCCCCATGGCACCGGCGCCATTGAAATCAAAGAAAAAACACTGATTGATTGCAGCGTTCGTGCGCGCGATAGAGAGCTCGATGTCCCGGTCAATGGTGTCGGTCATGGTCGGATGCAGAATGACCTCTGCCCCCATGGCGGCAAGCGTGCGAGTGGTTTCGGGGAACCACATGTCATAACAGATGGATACCCCGAACCGGCCAACATTCGGAATATCAAAAACCACAAATTCGGTACCGGCGGCAACCCCCTTTTCATAGGGCCGGAAAGGAAACATCTTGCGATAGCGGCAGACCACATGGCCCTGGGGATTTATCACACTCAGGGTGTTGTAGATCCTGTCGCCAAGGCGCTCGAACATGGAGCCGGGGATTAGCCAGATGCCATGTTGTTCCGCCATTTCGCAGAACTTGTTTTCCTTCTCGTTGGGCAGGGGCTCAGCATGAACTGTGGAAGAGCCGGTGACGACGAGTTCGCTGAACATCACCATCTGCACTTGTGGAAAGCGGGCCATCAGCAGGTCGATCCGGTGGCGCATGGCTTCGGTGTTGTCACCATGATGCAGCGCATGCATCTGGACCCCTGCAATCGTGAAATAGGACATTTCATCCCTCTGTA
>JASBRL010000073.1 GCA_030149475.1 Marinobacter sp. | reverse complement strand
CAAGGACGTCGGCCATTACCGGCGAGTCGCGCCTCGCCACTGAGCCTCTCAACACTTGCAGAATCGTCAATAGACTTGATCAGAGGTTCCCCAGATCTGAGGAAGCGCTGAGCGGGATTCATTAGCGAAACGTCACCAGCGCCGGATCCTCCGCCTCAAGGTGACTGTAATTATTGAAAACCGCGAGATTACGGCGGGAACCGGAATACAGAACACGAGTCACACTGGTGTTGGCGATCACCTCATTCAGCGCCAGCGCTTTCTGATCGGACAGCTCCAGCAGGCTCTGGACCATCACCGCAATCGGACCGCCGGAGGTTGCCACCAGCACATCGGTGCCGTCGGCGTACGCCACCAGTTGGTCCAGCGCGCCGATCACCCGCGCCTTGAAATCCGGCCAGCTTTCCGGGTAATCGCCATCGTATTCTCCGCTCGCCCAACGCTCAACGGCGGCCACAAACGCTTCCTGAAATGCCTTGGCCGGTTTGGGAAAGACCGCCAGGTCCCGGGCCATGACGTTGCGGTCGACCCATTGCGGACGGAAACGCTCGACCACCGCACTGTGGTCGAACTCATTAAAGCCTTCGATGGCCTGCATGTCGGGCAAGCCGCCAAAGCCGCTGGCTATCGCCTCGACGGTCTCCCGGTGGCGTTCCAGATTGCCGCCAAAGACGGCGCCGGGGCTGACCTTACCGGCCAGCCAGCGCCCCAGAACCCGGCCCTGCTCCCAACCTCGCGCAGAGAGCTGGTCGTAGTTTTCCTTGCCGAAACTGGCCTGGCCATGTCGAATCAGATAAAGGGTAGCCATCAGAGTGTGCTGGCCCTGATCATGCGCAGGCAGCGCTGTTCCAGATACTGCACCGCCTGACCGAAGGTGGCGAAGCGCTTGTCGCGAGTCTGGCCATGGTAATAGCGGTAATAGATCTGTTGCAGGATCACCGCCAGGCGGAACAGGCCGTAGATCTCGTAGTAGTCGAAACGGGGCACGGTCAGCCCTGAGCGCTCAAGATAGTAGTCGATGACTTCCTGGCGGGTCAGCATCCCGGGCTGATGCGTGGGCTGGCGTCGCAACATCTGGAAAAACGCATCATCATCGGCCTGGATCCAGTACGCCAGACTGTTACCCAGATCCATCAACGGGTCGCCAATGGTGGCCATTTCCCAGTCCAGTACGCCAATCACTTCGAAGGGGTTGTCCGGGCTCAGCACCACATTATCGAAGCGGAAGTCGTTGTGAATCACACACTGGGCCACGTCGTCCGGCATGTGCTCATCAAGCCAGGCCATGACGGTTTCGAAATCGCCGACGTCGTCGGTTTTTGCCTTGCGGAAGCGATGGCTCCAGCCGCCGATCTGGCGCTGAACATAACCGGGGCCCTTGCCGAGCTGATCCAGACCAGCCGCCTTGGCGTCCACCTGATGCAGGTCCACCAGTTTGTCGATCACGTTCAAACACAGGTTGCGGGTATCACTCGTGCTCAGGTCAAAGCCTTCGGGGAAATCCTGTCGCAGGATGATGCCTTTGAGGCGTTCCATCACGTAGAAGTCACACCCCAGAACATCGTGATCGTCACAGATCGCAACGATGTCCGGTACGTACGGATAGACTGGCCGGAGCGCCTTCATCACCCGCGCTTCCCGCAGCATGTCGTGGGCGGACTTGGCGATTTTTCCGAACGGTGGACGACGCAGGACAAAGGACTGGTCGCCGTAATCGACCTGGTAGGTCAGGTTGGACGCACCTCCGGGGTACTGACGGATCTCGGGAACACCGTCCAGATCCGGCAGCGCGGCTTTCATGAAACGGTCGACCTTGTCGGCGTCGAGCTCTTCCCCTTCGCGGGTATCCACCGCCTGATCAATCTGAGTCATGCAGGGCTCCTCTGATTTTGGTATGCATTGCAGTATTGCAATTGGATGTCGGGCGGACAGGCGTATCAGCCGTTGCGCATCTTTTTGCTCCAGCGCTTGCTTTCCTTGTGCATGAGCCAGTCAAAGGCCCGGGGAGCGTGGCGCTTGAGCAACCAGAGTCGGCGCTCTTTGATGTGTGGCAGTACCCAGAACTCATTGTTCCGGACCGCCCGCGCAATATCGTCAGCAATGTCGTCCGCCGTAATGGCGGATCGCTTCATCAGCTTGTTGATGTTCTGCTGGATACCCGGCAGGTCCGACCGCATTCCGCTGGTCAGGTTGGTCTGGAAGAACGACGGGCAGACACAACTGGTATGAATGCCGTCGTCCCTCAGTTCCATGCTGATGGTTTCCGACAGGGCAATGACGCCCGCCTTGGACACATTGTAGCTGTCCATCATCGGCGCGAGCATGAGGCCTGCCATCGATGCGATATTGACGAACGTGCCACTGCCCTGCCGTTTGAACAGCGGGGTGAACGCCTTACAACCACGCACCACGCCCAGTACGTTGATATCGAGGATCCACTCCCAGTCAGACATGGTTGAGTCTTCAATGGAACCGGCGGTCGCCACCCCGGCATTGTTGACGACGATATCAACACCGCCCCAGCGCTTCTCCAGATCATCGCGGACCTTCTCAAGGTCGGTCAGCCGGCGCACATCGCAGGACACATAATAGCCTTCGCCGCCCTGCTGATTAATGTCCCGCTCAACCTCGGCCCCTGGCTCATCATTGATATCCCCGACGCAGACCCGTGCACCATCGCGGGCATATCGCAAGGCGATGGCACGACCCAGACCGCTGGCACCGCCGGTTATAAAGACTCGTAATGTCATTCTGTGATCCCATTGACTGAATTTTAGGGGTAAACACCCGGGCCGGCCCGATCTTCACAGGCGCTGCGAGAAGGAACCGGCGCTGATCGGGTTCCGTGCACAGTTGCAGGCGGTGGCAAGTGACCAGGCACAAGCTGACTGACCCGTCCAGTTCATCAGAACGCACCCACCGACATCAGCAACAGCAGGGCAGCCAGCGCGGTCAGCATCAGAGCCACGGTCACAATGCCAAATCCCCACCAGACTGCGGCGCCACCGGTCATTGACACCGGATAGCCGTTGAGCGCGCGGTAGAAAGCCCAGGGACCCAGTACAAAGGCACCCATAACAGCACCGAGAAGCCCGACGCTGATGCCCGCAAAGGTCCAGGTGGCAAGCACCATCGTTCGCTCAGACAACTGATCCGTCACGCCCTGATGGCGTAAAAACTGCCGGCAGAACAACCAGAGCCAGCCAAACAGCATGGCAACCAGCAACAACGCCCCGACCATGGTAACAATTCGATACGCCAATGGCTCAGCCTCCCTTTCTCTACGCTCGCTCGCCAGCCGACCGCCGTCCAGACCGCCTCAAGCCGGAAACTGTGGCTCGGGCAGTGTCTCAAAGCCCGGACGGGCAAACAGATAGCCCTGAAACAGGGTGATGCCGCGACTGAGGAGCCAGTAGTATTCGGCCTCGGTTTCCACGCCTTCGGCAATGATGCGGCCGCCGAGTTGCGCCATCATGGTGATAATGCCGTTGACCACAGCCTGCTTGTTTTTGTCATTATCGACATTACGGACCATCAGCATGTCGAGTTTGAGCAGGTCCGGAGGACTCGCCATCATCAGGTTGAGACGGGAATAGCCTGCTCCAAAATCGTCAATAGCTGTCTGGAACCCCATCTTGCGATAGGCCCTGATAATCGACACCAGGTGATCGGTGGACGCCAGGTCCTCTCCCTCGACGATTTCAAAAATAATCCTGCGGGTGTCGAAACCATACGTTTCCGCAGCGGCCAGGGTAGTACGAATGCAGTATTCGGCCTGGTAAACGGCGTTGGGCATAAAGTTGATGCTCAGCAGGGACTTCATATCCAACCGGCTGGCAAGCTTGACGGCCTTTACCCGGCATATCTGGTCGAACGCGTATCGGTTCTGGGTGTTGACCCGTGACAGAATATCGCCGGCGCTTTCACCATTCAGTCCGCGGACCAGCGCTTCGTAGGCGAAGACCGTGCGGGTAGCGACATCTACAATGGGCTGAAACGCAAACGTAAACTGGAATTCAAGCCCCTCGCCACAGGCGCAGGCTTCACAATGAGATTCATCAAACAACATGTCTGGCTGAGCCACGCACACTCCTGTCAGGCAACAATTACGGTAGTAAAAACGAATCGATCATCGAGGATACTGTCCTCTGTAACCACTATAACGTTGTTATCGTGGCGCGCAAACCAAACCGGACGATATTCAGTGGTTGCCAATTCACACCGTTTTAGACACGCTGGGACAAACCATTCACGACTCAGAGGATGTAGCCATGCAACGCACCCATCGTATCGCCGTAACCCCCGGTGATGGCATTGGCCCGGAAGTGGTGGCCGAAGCGGTCCGGTGCCTGGAAGCACTCAGGGACAAGTACGGACTGGCACTGGAATGGACCCGTTTTCCCTGGCCCTCTCATGCCTGGCACGAAAAAACCGGAACCTCCATGCCCGACGATGGACTGGCCCAGCTGAAGGAGTTTGATGCTATTTTACTGGGGGCACTGGGCGATCCGGGCCCACTTGATGATCCGGACCGCTACCTGCTGCCAGACAGTATTTCACTGGCGCCGCTGCTGGAGATGCGAAAAGGGTTCGACCAATGGGTCTGTGAGCGGCCGGCCCGGTTGCTGCCCGGCGCTCGCCAGTATCTGGCCGATGAGCGGGCCAGGGACATCGATATGCTGGTGATCCGGGAAAACAGTGAAGGCGAATATGTGGGCCAGGGAGGCCGACTGAGACAGGGGACGCCCCACGAGATCGCCACCCAGATGGAAGTGTTCAGCCGCCGGGCCACGGACCGGATCATCCGCTACGGGTTTGAGCAGGCCCGCGAACGGGCACGCAGCCGGTCTGAAGAGGGCAAAAAACGCACCTTCAAGGGACGTTCCGGTCAGGACTGCGAAAGCCAGGTTTGCATCATCACCAAACGCAACGCCCTGCGTTATTGGGGCGACATGTATTCAGAGGCCTTTGCCGACATTGCCGATGAGTACCCTGACGTGGCCACGCACCATGAACTGGTCGATGCGGCCTGCATGAAGTTCGTTCAGTGCCCCTGGGCTTTCGATGTGGTGGTCGCCAGCAACCTGCAGGGGGATATCCTGACCGATCTGGCAGCGGTTCTGTCCGGCGGCATGGGCGTTGCTCCGTCCTGCAACCTGAACCCTGATGATCCGGAGATGCCCTCCATGTTCGAGCCCACTCACGGCAGTGCGCCCGATATCGCCGGTCAGGGGCTGGCCGACCCGACCGCGATGATGTTCACCACAGCCCGCATGCTGGCCTGGCTGGGCCGCGATGACGACAGCCTGAAAGCGGCGGGAGACGCACTTTACCAGGCGGTTGCCGATGACCTCGCGGAGCATGGCATGAGCCGGAGGGATACCCGTACCGTCGGCGATGCGGTGCTGTCTCGTTTGCGATAGCGGGGGCGGGGGCCGGACCAACCGGCCCCGCCTGGTGGTGTCAGCCGGCCGCGTAACCCAGTTCTTTGTTCACCCCGTTAAAAAGCTCTTCCCCGTTCTGCCAGCGATCCAGGTTTTCCAGAAACTGATCCGTAAGCGCCCGTTTCCAGCCGATAAAATCGCCGGCCATATGCGCGGTCATGATGACGTTTTCCCGGTCCCATAACGGGTGCCCGGCAGGTAGCGGTTCCTCTTCGAAAACATCCAGAGCAGCGCCGGCGATAACCTGACGATCCAGCGCCTCAACCAGGTCAGACGTTCTTACGATGGGGCCACGGCCGATATTGATCAGCCGTGCCGTTGATTTCATGGCACCAAAGGCCCGCGCATCGAACAGACCTTCCGTCTGTGGCGTCAGCGGGGCCGCTATCACCACATAATCCGCCTGCTCCAACTGCTCAAACAACTGCTCATTGGCGTGAACCGCGACAAAATCGGGATCATCGTGACGGGCCCGGCGGGCGATACCGTGGGGAATCATCCCGATGCCGCTGACCAGGCGGGCAATCTGGCGGCCTATTGAGCCTGCCCCCACCACCAGAACCTCTTTATCCTGGGCCCGTTCAGTGTCGCGATGCTGCCACTGGTGGGCCTGCTGCAAGCGCAGTGACCGCGGGAAATCCTTGGCGAACATCAAAATGGTACCCAGCACATATTCGGCGATGCTGCGATCGAAAATGCCCCGGGCATTGGTTACCTTCACCGGACCCTCAACCAACTCGGGAAACATCAGGGCGTCCACACCGGCACTGGTGGCATGAATCCATTCCAGTTGCCGCGCTTCAGGCCAGGCGGCGGCCAGTGCCTCGGTCCGGAAATCCGTCACCATCATCACATGAGTGCCGGGCAGGGTCTGGCGGAGGCTGGCTTCATCCGAAGCCATGCGAACTTCTCCCCGCGCCCGGAGCGCATCCAGCCCGGGGGGTTCCGGTTCACCCGGCGCGGTCAGAACGGTGATCACGGTAGACGTGCGTTGATCGGTCATAAGTCGCTCTCCGAAGCAGAGTTGACAGAAACAGTGCCGGCCCCGCAAGGCGCACCATCGCCACAAAAGCGCATTTTGAATCAGTCTGGTCTGTGGCTTCTTCAGGGTCAACCACCAGCCACCGCAAAACGCCCTCACCAGGCGTCCAACCCGTTCGTACGGCGCGGATTCCAGAGACTTATGGACTTAGGAACCTCTGATCAAGTCTATTGGCAATTCTGGCTCTCCCTGAAAGCCGGACTCCGCGTTACGATTCTTGGCAAGGACGTCGGCCATTACCGGCAAATCCCGCCTTGCCACTGAGCCTCTCAACACTTGCAGAATCGTCAATAGGCTTGATCAGAGGTTCCCTAGGAACCTCTGATCAAGCCTATTGGCCGCGGCGGTTATCTGGCAATCCGACTTTAAGCTACCCGCCGACATGGGGGTAAGGGGACCGGCCGGGTCATCCGGTGACGGGATGACCGGATACGCTGCCCGGTTACTCATGCAGGTGCGGGGCACAACCGGAGACCTTGAGTTCAGAACGAGGCCAAACCGTAGTATGGTGTTCGTCGTATGAACAGATTCCCGCAGTCAACCCCGAACGACAGATGACAGATAATGGAGCGCACAATGAGTCATGTAACCCTGGATGGCAATCCACTTGAAATCGGCGGCACATTCCCCGCCTCCGGCGACACGGCGCCCCCCTTCACCCTGACCAGTCAGGGGCTGGAGGAAACCACACTCGACGCGTTCGCCGGCAAGCGCAAGATTCTGAACATTATCCCCAGCATCGATACGGGCGTGTGTGCTGCTTCTACCCGCAAGTTCAATGAAGAAGCCGGCAGCCTGGATAATACCGTCGTATTGGTGGTGTCCGCTGACCTGCCCTTTGCAGCAGGCCGTTTCTGCGGCGCCGAGGGACTCAATAACGTCGTCACCCTGTCAACGTTCCGCAACCACAGTTTCCAGCAGGACTATGGCGTGGCAATACAGAACGGAGCGCTGGCCGGACTCTGTGCCCGTGCCGTTGTGGTGCTGGACGAAAACAACAAGGTGCTCCACAGCCAACTGGTCCGTGAAATCAAGGACGAGCCCGATTATCAGGCCGCTTTAAGCGCACTCTGACAGACTGCCAGCCCTTGACACCTGAACCCTGCCCGGCAAACGCCCGGAGCGGGGTTCAGCCTCGTCTGTCCTTTC
Organism: Marinobacter sp.; assembly: GCA_030149475.1. Lineage (GTDB taxonomy): Bacteria > Pseudomonadota > Gammaproteobacteria > Pseudomonadales > Oleiphilaceae > Marinobacter. Next base: position 3,379 of record JASBRL010000073.1, on the reverse strand, counting down.
CTGCCGCAGCGCTCATCCATCTGCCGAGGTCCATCGAGCTCCGTGCCCGCCGTCACCCAGTCATCCCTGCCCCGCCAGCTGTTCACCATGACCTGGCCCATGCTGTTCGGTGTGCTGTCACTGATGACGTTCCAGCTTGCCGACAGTGCCTACATCGGTCAACTCGGCCGCGACCCACTGGCAGCGCTGGGCTTTACGCTGCCCATGCAGCAACTGATTATCGGTCTGCAGGTGGGTCTGGGTATTGCCACCACCGCCATAATTTCGCGCACCCTGGGTGCCGGTGATACCGTCCGGGCTCAGCGCCTGGGCGGACTGGTGGTGATGGTTGGCGCGGTGATGGTGATTGCGCTGTGTCTGGCACTGTGGTTGATGCGGGACACGATCATGAATCTGCTGGGGGCGGAGGATACGCTGCTGCCCATGATCCGTGCGTACTGGATTCCCTGGCTGGTCGCCGCCTGGACCGGTGCCCTGCTCTACTTCGGTTACAGCGTCTGTCGGTCCCACGGTGACACCCGCCTGCCCGGTTACATGATGGTGATCACCAGCCTGATCAACATAGGCCTGGATCCGCTCTATATTTTCGTCTTTGGCTGGGGACTGCCCGGCGCAGCCCTGGCAACGATTTCCGCCTTTGGCATCGGCGTTCTGGTCATCTTTCCAAAACTTCTGCGCAGTGGCTGGCTGCGGTTTGATCTGCACGAACTTGCCCTGGGCCGGGCCCTGCGTCAGCTCAACAGCATTATGACGCCGGCCATGATGAGCCAGTTGATGCCGCCGCTGTCTGCCATGCTGGCGACCGCCCTGGTCGCCAGCTTCGGCTCGGCCGCCGTTGCGGCCTGGGGGCTGGGGACACGACTGGAATTTTTCTCCATTGTAGTGGTGCTGGCCCTGACCATGTCGATGCCGCCGATGATCGGGCGACTACTGGGCGCCGGCGACATCGGCCAGATACGCCAACTGGTCAGGCTGGGGGTACGCTTCGTGGTGGTCTGGCAGTTGCTGCTGGCGATCATCTGGCTGGCGGCGTCCGGGTGGGTCTCGCGGTTATTCAGTGCCGACGCCGAGGTCAGTGACCTTCTGTCCGCCTATCTTCTGCGGGTTCCGCTGAGCTACAGCGGTCTCGGCGTGTGTATGCTCATGGTGTCGGTATGCAATGCACTGGGCCTGTCGTTGCGGGCGCTGGCCATGTCCGTGATGCGACTGTTTGTGTGTTTCCTGCCCATGCTGTGGCTGGGCGCGCAGATTGCCGGCATCACCGGCCTGATGAGCGGGGCCCTGGTCGGCAATCTGCTGGCGGGCTTTATGGCCTATCGCCTTTACCGTGCCGGCATGAAACAGTTGCTCGCTTCAACCGGGTCGTAATCAAAAGCGCTCCGGAACCGCCACCCCTGACCGTCAACAGGTGACGGGCCTGCGGACTGTCAGACGTGCATGAGAGCCTGCCCTGCCAAGACAGGCATCCTGAAGCCCGAGGTTACCTGCGAGGCAGATTTCTGGTTATGCTCGGCGTTATCAATCAGAGGTGACCTTTAGCGGCTGCCTGAGGAGTTTTTCAATGGATATTCGTGCTGCGGCCACCCTCGCCCTCACTCGCGATACCGTCAACGGGCTCGAGGTATTGCTGTTGCAACGGACCTGGGATGCCGTGTTCCTGCCCGGCTATTATGTCTTCCCCGGAGGGGCGGTGGACGACGCCGATGCCACCTGCGGACCCTGGCTGGACGGCCATGATGACCAATCGGCCAGTGATGTCCTCGGGCTTGAGGACGGTGGTATCAGCTACATGGTGGCAGCCATTCGGGAATGCTTTGAGGAGGCGGGCCTGTTACTGGCGTTGACGACAGACGGCGATGAACTGCCCGGCGATCACCCGGCATTGGGCCAGGGTCCGGATGCCCTGGCCCGGGGCGATATCACCCTGGCGCAATTATGCGAGCAGCATGGGCTGATACTGCCTCTGGACCGGCTCGCCTACCTCAGCCACTGGGTTACCCCGCCGGGACCACCACGCCGCTTCGACACCCGGTTTTTTGTGGCCGCGGCACCGGCTGACCAGACCCCGGCTCACGACGGGGTCGAAACCATCGACCATGTCTGGCTGACACCGGCCCAGGCGCTGGCGGATCACCGCAGCGGTCGCCGGCTGTTCGGCTCCCCTACGCTGCGCACCCTGCGACGGTTGGCGGACTACCCGGACACCCGCACGCTGCTGGCGGCAACCCACGCCCGGCCGCCGGAACCGGACTCGCGCGAGCCCTGGCCTGCGCTGCGGGACGGCCAGGTGCAGATCATCGAACCCGGCATGGCTGCCTACGCCGAAGTCCGCAAACTGGACCCGGAACGCCGGGGTATCGCCCGTTGCCAGATCATACCGGGCGACCCCGTGGCCCTGGGACCGGGCGTCTATCGCCTGACCGCGCCCAATCCCGGTGTGATGACCGGACCCGGCACCAACACTTACGTGCTGGGCGAGCCCGGTCACTACACGGTGATCGACCCCGGCCCCGACGATGACCAGCACCTGGAACGCCTGCTGGCCTTCACCTCAGGCGCAGTCAGACAGGTGTTGGTCACTCATACCCACCGGGATCACTCGCCCGGCGCCCGCCGTCTGGCCCATGAGACCGGCGCACGCTTACTGGGCATGCCGGCCCCGGACGGCCCCGCTCAGGATACCGGGTTCAGCCCGGACCAGGTGTTGTGGGATGGCCAGCAGATCGCCACCGCCGTCGGAACGCTGAACGTACTGCACACACCGGGACATGCCTCAAATCACCTGTGTTATCTGCTCCTGCCCCAGGCCATGCTGTTTTCCGGCGACCACATCATGCAGGGTTCGACGGTGGTGATTAATCCGCCAGACGGTGACATGATGGCCTACCTGGAGTCGCTGGTCCGCCTGCTGGATGAGGACATACGGTTTATTGCGCCGGGCCACGGCTTCCTGATTGATCAGCCCCATGCGGTGGTAGACTTCCTGACCACCCACCGCCTGGCACGAGAACGCAAGGTGGTCCACGCCCTGAAAACGCACGGACCGGCCAGCCTTAACGACCTGACGCCGCATGCCTATGATGACGTGCCCACGGCCATTCACGGGGTTGCCAGCCGTTCACTGCTGGCCCACCTGATCAAGCTGGAAGCTGACCGGCGGGCTCGCCAGATCAACGGAGTCTGGCACCTCATCGACTGAGCCATGTTTGCTAATCGTCTCGAATGTAAACTACAGTATGCTAAGGAACCTCTGATTAAGTCTATTGGCAATTCTGGCTCTCCCTGAAAGCCGGAATCAAGGCGAGGCTTCGCAGGAAGGCTGGTTGCCTTTCAAGAAGGCTCAACGCGGAGTCCGGCTTTCAGGGAGAGCCCCTGCGGG
>JASBRL010000065.1 GCA_030149475.1 Marinobacter sp. | reverse complement strand
GGACGAAATCCGGCAGGCCGACCGTATTCTGCTGATGGTCGATGCCACCACCACGGACGAGACCGGGCCCCACCGGTTGTGGCCCGATTTCATCGACCAGCTGCCCGCGTCAGCGCCAGTCACGGTGATTCGTAACAAAGTGGATCTGTCGGGAGAACCGGTGGGCTTTACCGAGGGCAATCCGGCCCCGGTACTGAGGCTTGCGGCCCGTTCTGGTGAGGGGCTGGAGCTGCTTCGGGATCACCTCAAGACCTGCATGGGGTACGCCAGCACCACCGAAGGCGGTTTTCTGGCAAGGCGGCGACATCTGGTGGCACTGGAGAAGGCCTCCCAGTCGTTACTCGATGGCCAGGCCCAGCTTGACGGCTACGGTGCCGGCGAGCTGTTGGCCGAGGACCTGCGCATGGCGGCGGACGCACTCGGTGAAATTACCGGTGCAATGACGTCCGACGACCTCCTGGGCAAGATTTTCAGCAGTTTCTGCATCGGGAAGTGAAAAAGGCTGTGACGGCGCTTGCCAGTCACAATACCGGAATACTTCATGCTCCGACCGCTTTCGGCAAAACCGTAACCGCTATTGGCATTGTGGCCAAGCGACAGGTAAACACGCTGATCCTCACTCACAGTCACCAGTTACTGGATCAATGGAAGGAGCGTCTGGAAACCTTCATTGAGGGTGCCTCCGTGGGTGTCATTGGCGGCGGAAAAAAGAAACCTACCGGTCAGATCGACGTTGCCACCTATCATATTTCAGCTCCCCGTTATGAGATGCTGCTTAACGAAGTCAGTGCCCGATATGTCGTGGGCCTCACCGCAACGCCTGACGGAAAGGGGAAACATTGCTGAAACGAACATGTGCTTCAGGCCTGCTTCAGAGGTAACTCGTGGGGCTTTACGCGTCTCACGTTCTTAGCTTCTTGTTCATAGGCACGATGACGGACGTCCCATAACTCAACGGCGTGCTGAATATTCAGCCAGAACTCCGGCGTATTCCCCAAAGCCGCTGCGAGTTTGATTGCCATGGGTGCTGTCAGCGTGCCTTTGTCATGCGCAATCCGGCTAAGTGTATTTCTGTGCACACCCATTGCTTCGGCAAGTTCACCGATTTCGATGTTCATCGGTTCCAGAAACTCGGTGACCAGCATTTCGCCAACGGTCACTGGACGACGTTTTGTATTCCTCATTACCAAAACCTCCTCTAGTGTCCCGTCTGGTTAATTCGTTGACCTACTGAGCCCCTGAGACACTGGAGATGGAGAGCAAGGCGGGGCGGCGAAGGTTTGGTGGCTCCAAATCGAGTCGGCGCAACGCGGCTATCCGGTGTCTCAGGGGCTCCCGAAGGGCGCATCGCTGAAGGCTCTGGACCTGCGTTGCCAGTCCTTGACAGGGAGCCACCCTGCCTGCGGACCGTCGCCTTGGCCAGAACCTTCAGCGACACGCAGTAGATCAACCAATTAACCAGACGGGGCACTAGGGAACCACCGGGCATTCACGCTGACCCGACGGCACTAATACCGACTACGGTTCGCACGAGTAGTCAGTGTCGTCGCCAACCGACAGGCTGCGGGTTCCGGAGAAGCCGACCCACGAAAAATCCATCATTCGGTCCTGACGCCGGCGCTGTGAATCGGTAGAATAGCGCCAGCGTCGGCGGCCCGACCAGGATCACCTCATCGGTCTCCGCCTGCTCGCATCGCACTGGCACTGCCCGCCCCTGCCAACAGGGCATGCCTGGCTATCATTGTCCGGTCACAAAGGATAAGTCCAGCTTGAGTACGACACGATTGATGCCCGCTGAGTGGTCGCCGCAGAGCGCGGTTATGCTGACCTGGCCCCATGCTGGCACCGACTGGCACGATGTTCTCGAGGATGTTGAGCCGGTTTTCATGGCCATCGCCCGTGCGGTGCTCCGGTTCGAGTCCGTTTTGATCAGCTGCGAGGATGAGTCGCGCCTGAACCGCATTTCCGCCCTTCTTAATCGCGAGATTCTCGAACGCCAGCTACCCGGCAGAGTCATCCGGGCGGTCGCACCCGCTGATGACACCTGGGCCCGGGATCATGGCCCGCTGGCCATTGTCCGCGACTCCCGGCTCACACTGCTGGACTTTCAGTTCAACGCCTGGGGCAACAAGTTTCCGTTTGCCCGTGACAATGCCCTGACCGGGCGACTTGCTGACGCCGGCCTGTTTGGCACGACCATCGTGCAGCCCGTGGATTTTGTGCTGGAGGGTGGCTCCGTTGAGTCCGACGGACAGGGCACCCTGCTGACCACCAGCGAATGTCTGCTGACGCCTGATCGCAACCCGGCATTTGATCGTACCGGTGTGGAAAACATGCTGATGGAAACGCTGGGGGCTGAGCGTGTCCTCTGGCTCAACCACGGCTATCTCGCAGGTGACGACACCGACAGCCATATTGATACGCTGGCCCGATTCTGCGCGCCTGACCACATCGCCTACGTCCAGTGCACTGATCCACAGGATGAGCACTATGAGGCGCTGCAGGCCATGACCGACGAACTGCGACAATTTCGCCAGGCAGATGGCAGTCCCTATCGGCTGACGCCTTTACCCTGGCCGGATGCTATTTTTGACGCAGACGGAGAGCGCTTGCCCGCCACCTACGCCAACTTTCTGATTATCAACGGCGCCGTGCTGGTTCCGGTCTACGATCTACCCCAGGACGCCGAAGCGCTGGGCGTTATAGCGGGGATTTTCCCGGACCGGGAAGTAATCGCCGTTTCCTGCCGGCCACTGATTGCACAGCACGGCAGTCTCCACTGCGTCACCATGCAGTTGCCCGAGGGAGCAGTACAATGATGCAGACGGGTCATCACGCTGGCACAACACCACTTCAGGTCGCCGCCATTCAGCAGCACTGCACCGCCGACAAGCGTCAGAATCTGGCCACCAGTGACCGTCTGGTCCGCAAGGCGGCGGCCGGTGGGGCCGAACTGGTTGTTTTGCAGGAACTGCACGCGACCCTGTATTTCTGCCAGACCGAGGACACCGCCATCTTTGATCTTGCGGAACCGATTCCCGGGCCCACCAGCGAACGCCTCTCCTCGCTGGCCTCGGAGCTTGGCATTGTGCTGGTAGGGTCAATCTTCGAGCGGCGGATGAACGGCGTTTACCACAACACGTCCGTCGTATTCGAACGCGACGGCTCCATCGCCGGCCTCTACCGCAAAATGCACATTCCGGATGATCCGGGGTTTTACGAGAAGTTTTACTTCACCCCGGGCGATGCGATCTTTAATGATGGCCGCAGCGGCTTCTCCCCGATCGACACCTCGGTCGGTCGGCTCGGAGTGCTGGTGTGCTGGGATCAGTGGTACCCGGAGGCCGCCCGGCTGATGGCGCTGGCCGGCGCAGAGGTACTGATCTATCCCACCGCCATAGGCTGGGATGTCACCGACGATCCGGATGAACGCACCCGTCAACTGGATGCCTGGATAACGGTCCAGCGCGGGCATGCGGTTGCCAACAACCTGCCGGTTATTGCGCCCAACCGGGTTGGCACCGAACCCGATCCGGACAGCCGCGGCGACGGCGTGCTGTTCTGGGGCAACAGCTTTATCTGTGGCCCTCAAGCCGAATTCCTGGCCCGCGCCGACGACGCCACCGAAACCATCCTCACCGCGACACTGGATCGCACCCGTAGTGAATCGGTTCGGCGAATCTGGCCGTATCTACGTGATCGTCGCATTGACGCCTACAGCGACCTTCTCAAACGGGTGCGGGATTAATCAGCACTCGCTCAAGGAAACTTCCGACGCAAAATGAAAAAACTGATGGACGCGACAGTTGCCCAGCTTAACCAGATTTTGCTGGGCAAAGATGAACAGGTTCGACTGGCTCTGTGCAGCCTGCTTGCCCGGGGCCATCTGCTGATCGAAGACATCCCGGGCATGGGAAAAACCACACTCTCCCATGCCCTGGCCAGGATCACGGGGCTCAGCTATCAGCGCATCCAGTTCACCAATGACCTGCTGCCCTCCGACGTACTGGGTTTTGCCATGTACGACAGACAGGCAGGTGCTCTGGTGTTCCATCCGGGGCCGGTCTTCTCCCAGGTCGTGCTGGCCGATGAAATCAACCGTGCATCACCGCGTACCCAGAGTTCACTGCTGGAAGCCATGGAGGAAGGCCAGGTCTCGATTGAAGGTGAAACCCGGCCGCTGCCCCAACCCTTTTTTGTCATCGCAACGCAAAATCCGGTTGAACAGGGAGGAACCTACCCGTTACCGGAATCCCAGCTTGACCGGTTTCTGATGCGGGTGAGACTGGGGTATCCTGATCCAAAGGCAGAGCGGGCCCTGCTGGAAGGCGAGGATCGCCGACTGCTGACCGACAGAATTGAACCGCAATTGCGCCCTGACGACCTCGCCACGCTCCAGGCCGGGGTCAGTCGCGTGACAGCCAGCCCGGCCCTGCTGGACTATGTCCAGAGACTCCTCGATCACAGCCGCCGGATGCCGGGTCTGATGTATGGTCTTTCGCCCCGGGCGGGCCTGGGTCTGCTCCGGGCTGCCCGTGCCTGGGCACTTATGCAGGGACGTCATCATGTACTGCCGGACGATATCCAGGCAGTGTTCCCATCCGTGGCAGAACACCGCCTGGAACAGGGAGACCCAGGCAAAAGCGCAGAGCGGGTGCAACAACTGCTGAGCACCGTGGCAGTCATCAGTTAGCCTGACCATTCGTTAGCCTGACCATCCGTTAACCTGAAAGAGTGCCCCCGGGGCATAGCTTGCGCCAATCACTGGAATTGGCGGAATCAAATGGCAACCGGCGTAACCCGTGTTAGGCTGGTCGCCTTCTGACGACGTCGTTGTTCAATCCCGGCTCGAACCCTGTGAACCAGCCTACCGGGCAAGCGAGACAGCCGAATCCGTAATGAGAGACACAGCATGACAGACACCAAGCATTCCCGCCTGATTATCCTCGGCTCCGGTCCCGCCGGTTACACCGCCGCCGTCTACGCCGCCCGCGCCAATCTCAAGCCGACGCTGATTACCGGCATCGAAGTCGGTGGGCAACTGACCACCACCACCGACGTCGACAACTGGCCGGGAGACGATGCGGGCGTGCAGGGCCCGGAACTGATGCAGCGCATGCTTCGCCATGCGGAACGGTTTGAAACGTCGGTGGTCTACGACACCATCAACGAGGCCGATGTACACACCAGGCCCTACCGGCTGAAGGGCGATAACGGAGAGTACACCTGTGATGCACTCATTATTGCCACCGGCGCTTCCGCCATGTATCTGGGCCTGGACTCTGAGGAAGCGTTTAAGGGCAAAGGCGTATCGGCTTGTGCCACCTGTGACGGTTTTTTCTATAGAAAACAGAAAGTTGCTGTTATAGGCGGTGGCAATACGGCGGTTGAGGAGGCCCTGTACCTGTCCAACATTGCCGACGAGGTGACACTGGTCCACCGCCGGGATTCATTGCGGGCTGAAAAAATTCTGCAGGACAAGCTGTTCGAAAAAGCCAGAAACGGCAACGTACGACTGATCTGGGACCACACCCTGGATGAGGTTCTGGGTGATGAAACCGGCGTTACGGGCATGCGTATCCGCAGCACCAAGGACGACAGCAAACAGGATATTGATCTGGCAGGGGTATTCATTGCCATCGGTCACAGACCAAACACCTCGCTGTTTGAAGGTCAGTTGGAGATGGAAAATGGCTATCTGACCATTCGCTCCGGGCTCGAAGGCATGGCAACCCAGACCAGCGTGCCGGGGGTTTTTGCCGCTGGCGATGTGGCGGATCATGTATACCGGCAGGCCGTAACCTCAGCCGGTTTCGGCTGCATGGCGGCGCTGGACGCAGAACGCTTCCTGGACCAGTCAGCCTGACAGACATACCGTGTGCGCCGGGGCAGGCTTCCCGGGTTGGCGCTCATACTGGTTCCTGGATGAGTCGATGACTTCTCTGCCCTGGATTGACGAACACTATCTCTGGTTCCCGCATCCATCGGAAGCGCTGGACGACCCGGACGGACTGCTCGCCCTGGGGGGCGACCTGTCCCCGGAACGACTGGTTTTGGCCTACCGCTCCGGCATATTCCCGTGGTTCAGCGACGACCAGCCGATCCTGTGGTGGTCACCAGACCCACGTTGCATTCTGGTACCTGAAGAAGTTCACATTTCCCGAAGCTTACGCCGCACGCTGAATCAACAACGGTTTACGGTGTCGGCCGACACCGACTTTGCCGGAGTCATCCAGCAATGCGCCACTGTCCGGTCGGACGGGACCTGGATTACCCGTGATATGATCGCTGCCTACACCCGCCTGCACAAGCAGGGCTTGGCCCACTCATTTGAAGCCCGTAACGCGGACGGGGCGCTGGTAGGCGGATTATATGGCATTGCACTGGGACGCTGTTTCTTTGGCGAGTCGATGTTCTCTCTGGAGCCCAACGCATCGAAAGTCCTGATGGTTCATATCGCCGGACAGCTTGATCGCTGGGGGTATTGCCTGATGGACTGCCAGGTAGAAAGTGGGCACCTGCTCCGCATGGGTGCCCGCAGTATTCCCAGGCGGCAGTTTTTATCTATACTCAGGGACAATGTGGACCGAAAGCCGGCACAGTCTTCCTGGCATATGGATTGGCAATGGCCGGGGCCCGATGCTGTTCCGGGAAACTCCGGTTGAAGCCGTCCGCACTCCGGCCCCGCGTGACCACCCGGATCAGGGCAGGCTGGTCCGGCGGCGTCCAGACTCCAACAGTTCCACCTGTGAACACCCCGACGAGGCGATTTCGATGAGCAGCCTTAAAACTCTCGTATTCTTCGCAACGCCGCCCCATGACTGCAGTTATCTGGAGGACCGAGCAGCAACGACCATGTTCGTGGACCCGCGTGCCCTGGTCGACAAAACGCTCTACAGCCAATTGACCGCACTTGGATTCCGGCGCAGCGGATCACATTATTACCGGCCACACTGCGAGCACTGTAACGCCTGCATACCGGTGCGCCTGAACGTTGACCAGTTTCGGCCTGACCGCTCGCAGCGGCGGGTCATCCGCCACAATTCGGACCTGGTGTTAGAACTCAAGCCGGCCCGGTTTGCTGAATCCTATTACGAACTCTATGCCCGTTACATTGAGCAACGCCATGCCGACGGGGATATGTACCCGCCCTCGCGGGAGCAGTTCGCTTCGTTTCTGGTTGATGGCGCGACGGAAAGCTATTTCCTGGAAATGCGCAAAGAGCGCAGACTCATCGGTCTGGCAGCGATGGACGCAATGGATGACGGACTCTCGGCGATCTATACTGTCTTCGATCCTGATGAAGAATCCCGAAGCCTGGGCACCATGGCTGTTCTCTGGCAGGTTGAGGAAGCCCGTCGTCGCCTGCTGAACTATGTCTACCTCGGTTATTACATACGGGATTGCCGGAAAATGAATTACAAGACCCGGTTCCAACCGATCGAAGCACTGCTTGATGGTCAGTGGCAGGTCATGAACACATCGTGACCTCCAGCCAGCACGGACGTTGCAGTCGACGATTGCCGGCCTCAACCGGCACAGGTTTTGCCATAGCCGATTAAATCAGGCAGAATTGCGCCATTTAAAATGCCCCTCAAGTAGAACGTGGCGGCCCGATGGAGCGGACCGTGAAAATAACACACGATATTTGGGTCCTGTTTGGCAGACCGGGCCGACGTTTTCAAACAACGCAGCCTGAAATACTGACTATCCAATGCGATTATTAATGCGAGGTTTTTACTGAATGGCAAAATCAGATGTCATAGAAATGGAAGGGGTTATCCTTGATACCCTGCCCAACACCATGTTCCGGGTCGAGCTTAGTAACGGCCACGTAGTGACGGCCCATATTTCAGGCAAAATGCGCAAAAACTATATCCGCATCCTGACCGGGGATAAAGTCAAAGTGGAGCTGACACCGTACGACCTGTCGAAAGGCCGTATTGTCTACCGTGCCCGCTAAGCACTGACGTGTGACATCGCTAAAAAGCCCCGGGTTCCGGGGCTTTTTACGTTTTGGGCGGCTTATTACCGACCCACCGACGCTCCGCCCCGGCGGGGAGGAGCGTCGGTACGGCAACGGCCTAAACCGCCTCGGCCGGCTCGTTTTCGAAATCAAACACCAGCTCATCATCTTCCAGCCTGACGTTCACTTCACCACCCTTCTCGGACAGGCTGCCAAACAGGATCTGTTCGGCCAGGGGGCGCTTGATCTTGTCCTGGATCAGCCGAGCCATCGGCCTGGCACCCATGGTGGAATCGTAGCCTTTATCCGCGAGCCAACGCTTGGCCGGCTCATCGACATGCAGGACAACATGTTTTTCGTCCAGTTGCGCCTGCAGCTCGGTGAGGAACTTGTCCACCACGTGAGTAATGGTCTCTTTCTGAAGGTCTGCAAACTGGATGATGCCATCCAGTCGATTGCGGAATTCCGGAGTGAACGTCTTGGTAATCACCTCCATTCCGTCCGTGCTGTGATCCTGCTCGCTGAACCCGATGGACCGACGGGCCATGTTTTCAGCGCCGGCATTGGTGGTCATGACCAGTATCACGTGACGGAAATCCGCCTTGCGGCCGTTGTTGTCGGTCAAGGTACCGTGGTCCATCACCTGCAGCAGCAGGTTGAAGACTTCCGGATGCGCTTTTTCAATCTCGTCAAGCAACAGCACACAGTGCGGACTCTTGTTGACAGCTTCGGTCAGCAGACCGCCCTGGTCAAAGCCGACGTACCCCGGCGGCGCACCGATCAGGCGAGAAACGGTATGCCGCTCCATGTACTCGGACATGTCGAAGCGGACCAGTTCGATTCCCAGTACTTTTGCCAACTGGCGGGTAACCTCTGTTTTACCCACACCGGTCGGGCCGGCAAACAGGAACGCCCCTTCGGGCTTCTCAGGCGCTTTCAGGCCGGCCCGCGCCAGCTTGATCGCAGTCGACAGCGACTCGATAGCACGATCCTGGCCAAACACCACCATCTTGAGGTCACGCTCCATATTACGCAGCAAATCCTTGTCGCTGGTGGATACGTTCTTGGGCGGAATCCGCGCAATGGTCGCTACCACGTCCTCGATGGCCGACACACCAATGACTTTCTTGCGCTTGGCCGCCGGCATCAGTCGCTGACGGGCGCCGGCTTCGTCGATCACATCAATGGCCTTGTCCGGCAAATAGCGATCGGTGATGTAACGATCAGCCAGTTCAGCGGCGACCCGCAGAGCCTTGTCCGTATACTTGAGATCGTGGTGCTTCTCGAAGTGCGGTTTCAGCCCCTTGAGAATCTCGTAGGTGTCTTCAACACTCGGCTCGTTGACATCAATTTTCTGGAAACGACGCGCCAACGCACTGTCTTTCTCGAAAATGCCACGGAATTCCTGGAACGTCGTCGATCCAATGCAGCGGATCTCCCCGGATCCCAGCATCGGCTTGAGCAGGTTGGAGGCATCCATCACACCACCTGAGGCGGACCCGGCGCCGATGATGGTATGAATCTCATCGATAAAGAGAATCGCGTGGTTTTCTTTCTTGAGGTCAGCCAGCAGGCCTTTGAGGCGTTTCTCGAAGTCACCCCGGTATTTGGTTCCCGCCAGCAGGGCACCCAGGTCCAGTGAATAAACCACAGCGTCAGCAATGATCTCCGGCACCTGCTGATCGACGATCCGGCGCGCCAGGCCCTCGGCAATCGCGGTTTTCCCGACGCCGGCCTCGCCCACAAGCAAAGGGTTGTTCTTGCGTCGGCGCACGAGAATCTGCACCACGCGTTCCACCTCATGCTCACGACCGATCAACGGATCGATACGACCTTGGCGGGCATACTCATTGAGGTTGGCGGCATAGCTTTCCAGCGGCTTGCCGGAGCCGCCATCCTCAGTAGCTTCATCATTAGAGGTCTGGTCCGGACTCTCTGCATCTTCGGCGCCCTGTACCCGGGAGATCCCGTGGGACACGAAGTTGACCACGTCGATACGGGCAATATTCTGCTTTTTCAAGACGTAGACCGCCTGGCTTTCCTGCTCGCTGAAAATAGCAACCAGTACGTTGGCGCCGGTTACTTCTTTTTTGCCAGAGGACTGCACGTGGAAAACGGCACGCTGAAGCACACGCTGGAAGCCAAGCGTCGGCTGGGTCTCACGTTCGCTGTCGCTGCTTGGGATCAGCGGCGTGGTGGAATCGACAAACTCAACCAACTCTTCCTGAAGACGTTGTAAGTCGGCTCCGCAGGCCTTGAGAACACCCAGGGCAGAGTCATTGTCCAGCAATGCCAGCAGAAGATGCTCGACGGTCATAAATTCGTGACGCTTGTCGCGCGCATGTTTAAAGGCGGTATTCAGCGTAATTTCAAGATCTTTGCTCAGCATGTGCCACCCCAAGATTAGTCAGTCCGCACGTTCAATCTCGCAAAGCAGCGGGTGCTCGCACTCCGAGGAATACTGATTCACCTGCGCTGCTTTCGTCTCCGCGATGTCCCGGGTATACACCCCACATACGGCCTTTCCCTGCGTATGGACGAGCAGCATCACCTGCGTCGCCTTCTCTTCGTTCATCCCGAAGAACGTCATCAGAACCTCAACAACGAAATCCATTGGCGTGTAATCGTCGTTGAGTAGCAGGACACTGAAGCGTGCGGGCCGCTTGAGTGCCGGTTTTTCAGCGGCAACCGTGGCATCATCCTGATGGCCCGGCTTGTCGCTGCCCCCTTGATTCAATACTAGTAGAGAATTGTCGATAGTCCGCATGATTCTTACCAAATGTCCGTGCCTTTGACTCGGAAAACGCAAAATAATTCCCTGACCGGCTCTTCACCATGACCCCGTCGAGCGCAAGCGACCGGAATCGCAGCATCCGCGAGCCAGATGCTTACGGAGGTACGGATCAACTCCCGTATGCTCCAGGGCCTGGCCCGGGGAATTGACCAGCGCTTCCTGACAAGGCGTCTGTGCCCGAAAATCAGTCACCGTTTTCCAAAGATGGTTGTACGCGCAGCGCTTTTCAAGGCGTACCGTGTAATCGCTCGTTATCATACCGTTTCAGCGCCCCCCGCAACCAGGGATTCCGAGACTCTTGACTCAGGTCGAATATTGGTCAACAGTGTTTGTAAGAATGTAAAATTCTGTTAAGTAGTATGTCGTGAGGATAACCGGACAGGAACAGATTATCAGGGGGCAGCGAACTGAGGTGATTGTCACTGCCGGATAATCCGTGAGCCGTCATCAGGGAAGCACTGACCAGCCCCTGCTATCCGCACGACAACCCGGGTAATGACGGAACATGGGAGTTCAAGATGCCTAACGGAAAAGTAAAGTGGTTCAATAATGCCAAAGGCTACGGCTTTATCATAGAAGAGGGTTGCTCGGACGACCTGTTCGCACACTTCTCCTCTGTTCAGATGGAGGGGTACAAAACCCTGAAAGCCGGGCAAGCAGTCACCTTTGACAAAAAGCCCAGCGATAAAGGCGTCCACGCCGTTAACATTGTACCGGTTGACCAGCCCAAAAAGCAGGATGCCCGCCAGATATCCGCGGAATCTGATGAATCCGGTAATACTGATCATACGGATGATGCGGCGCCTCACAGACGAGCTGTCAACGCCTGACAGAAGGTGCCTCCCTGGGTAGCTCGTTGGTCCGCTGAACCGGGAGCCTTCTGCCGAGCGGAGAGCCTTCTGCCGAGCAGAGAGCCTCTAGAACAGGGCGCTCGACGGCGCCAGGCTTGATAGTGCCAGTTGATAACGCCAGTTGATCGTGCCAGAAGGACATAATCGGTTGCAGCCTTCAGGATGCGGCGGCTTGCCGCATCCTGAAGGCAGTCGCATCCGAAAAAAGCTACGCAGCCAATCCGTTGACTTTCAACTCGAAACACCGGTTCCTTCCAGTCTCAATTCTGCTTCCGCACTCCCCATGCAGGGATCACCCCGCCGGTCAATTGTGAGATAACTGGTCTACAGGTGATTCATGAACAAAGGCATTGCCCTGACTGTTGCCTGTTCAGCAATGGGTCCGGGCTTTGCTATGATGCCTGACTGCTCAGGTGTTAACCCGGTGTCCGGCACACAGTGCACGTGTCCGGGGACCATGACGGATCCGGTTTATGGCCACCCTCGTTCTGCTCAACAAGCCGTTCAACGTACTGTGTCAGTTTACCGACGATCAGGGCCGTGAAACCCTCTCGGACTGGATCACGCGCGATGGCGTCTATCCCGCCGGCCGACTGGATTACGACTCCGAAGGCCTGGTGTTGCTCACCGATGACGGCCCACTCCAGCACCGGATCGCGGCACCGGGCCGGAAAATGCCCAAGACCTACTGGGTTCAGGTCGAGGGTTATGTCTCGGATGAGGCGCTCGACCAACTTTGCCACGGGGTCACGCTCAACGACGGCAAGACCCGCCCGGCAAAGGCGCTCCGCATGGAGCCGCCTGATGTCTGGCCGCGACACCCTCCGGTTCGAGAGCGCAAAGAGATCCCGACCTCCTGGCTGGAACTGACCCTGACCGAAGGTCGTAACCGCCAGGTGCGGCGAATGACCGCGGCGACTGGCTTCCCGACCCTGAGACTTATACGCTATCGCATTGGTGAGTGGACGCTTGACGGCCTGCTACCGGGGCAAAGCCGGACCGATACCGTTTACCTGCCGGCAGCGCGACAGTCCTCCCGGCGCCGCGCCCCGGTCAGCCAGCCCGGCAAATCCTCTCAACGAAAAGGAAGACACCCATGACCTGGACGCCCCACGCCACCGTAGCGGTGATTGTTGAAGACAACGAAGGCCGGTTTCTGCTGGTCGAAGAGGTCAGCGGCGGACAAGTGGTATTCAACCAGCCGGCGGGTCATGTCGAGCAGGACGAGCTCATCACTGCAGCAGCGCTGCGAGAGACCCTGGAGGAAACTGGCTGGCAGGTCGAGCTGGAGCACTTTCTGGGGCTGTACACCTACAAGGCGCCAGCTAATGGTGTCACCTATTTCCGTTTCTGCTTTTGCGCCCGGGCCATCCGTCAGGTCACGGAAAAGCTCGATACCGGCATCATCGCAGCCCACTGGCTTGGACTCGAAGACATTCAAACGCGCAAACCACAACTGCGCAGCCCGTTGGTGCTGGAATGCATACAGGATTACCGAAACGGTCGCCGCTTCCCTCTGGATGTGATTGTGGAGTCGCAGACGTAACCGGACGAAAGTGGTAGAGTTGCAGGTTTGGTGACGGTGCTCCGTCCGTAAACGTCTGCAGAGGTCTGGCAATGATGCCTTCGTCCAATCATCACACTCGCGTTATTGTCGGTATGTCCGGCGGTGTGGACTCGTCCGTAGCAGCCTGGCTGCTCAAGCAGCAGGGCTATGCCGTGGAAGGCCTGTTCATGAAGAACTGGGACGAGGACGACGGCACCGAGTACTGCACGGCCATGACCGATCTTGCCGATGCGCAGGCGGTGGCAGACCAGATCGGGATCACTCTGCATACGGCCAGTTTTGCCGCCGAGTACTGGGATCGTGTGTTTGAGCACTTCCTTGGTGAATACCAGGCCGGACGGACACCCAACCCGGACATTCTGTGCAACAAGGAGGTCAAATTCCGGGCATTTCTCGATTACGCCGTTACCCTGGGGGCCGACTTTATTGCCACCGGACATTACGCCCGCCAGCGTCGTACCGATGGTAGCGGTCAGCAGGCAGAGTTGCTCAAGGGCCTCGATCCAAACAAGGACCAGAGCTATTTTCTGCATGCCGTTTCCGGAGACCGGATCGCACGCACCCTTTTCCCCGTGGGAGAGATCGAGAAGCCCGAGGTTCGCCGCATCGCCGCCGAACAGGGGTTTGTCACCCATGACAAAAAAGACTCGACGGGCATCTGTTTTATCGGCGAACGCAAGTTCCGCGATTTTCTGAGACAGTACCTGCCAGCCCGGCCCGGCGTGATCGAGACCCCGAACGGACAGCAAATCGGTCACCACCAGGGGCTGATGTATCACACCATAGGCCAGCGCCAGGGGCTGGGTATCGGCGGACTCAGCGAGTTTGGCGATGATCCCTGGTATGTGGCGGGCAAGGATCTGGACCGCAACGTGCTGATCGCCGTTCAGGGCAAACAGCACCCTCTGCTGTTCTCCCGCGGGCTGACCAGTGGTCCGGTAGACTGGGTAGCCGGCGCCGCTCCGGCCCATCAGTTCCGCTGCAAGGCCAAAACCCGCTATCGGCAGCCCGACCAGGAGTGCCAGGTAACGGTGACCGATCAGGGGGTGCGGGTGGTGTTTGACCAGCCCCAGCGCGCCGTCACCCCGGGCCAGTCGGTGGTGTTCTATCAGGGCGACGCCTGTCTGGGCGGTGCCGTCATCGAGCAGACCTGGCGGGACGAACAGACCCACCCTGCCCTTGCGCTTACCGGAACCACAGGCAGCCAATCTTGACCCGATCCATCCACGACCAGACCCTGGCACTGGCGGGGGTCTTCCAGGCCGCCGCGCTGGTGCAGCAAATCGCCCATCAGGGCCAGTGTGCAGACTCCAGCTACGAAACCTGCATCCGCTCGCTGTTCGAAACCGACCCCGGCTCCGCCCTGGCGGTCTACGGCGAACTGAAAGACCTGCGGGAAGGCCTGGCGACTCTGGTCAGCGTGGTCAACGAACAGCGCAAGCAGCAGGATGTGGAAATTCTGCGCTACTCACTCAGCATCATCCAACTCGAAGCGAGACTGACAAAGCGCCCGGATATGCTGGATGTGATTGCCAGCCGCATTGAGCAGGCCCGTCATACTGCCCATCATTTTGGCTATCGTCACAGCAACCTGACCCGCAATCTGGCGTCCATTTACACCGACACGCTGAGCACGTTTCGTCAGCGCATCCAGGTAACCGGGAACCCCAACCAGTTGCGGATTGAAGAAAACGCCGCCCGGGTTCGGGCCCTGCTACTGGCCGGCATCCGCTCGGCCGTGCTCTGGCGACAGACCGGCGGCCGACGCTGGCAACTGTTGCTGTCCCGTCGCAAGGTTATTGCGTGTGCAAAAACACTGGCGGAACAGGCAAACCGGGCGGTTTACGACTGAATCGGGCGCCCGGGTGGTGTATCATACCGCCGGTCAAGAACCTCTGAAAAAATGTCGCTCGCTCACCTGCAACCGTCGACTCATCGATTTCTGAAACGGCTCATCAGGCGGGCGGGATTTTTTCAGAGGCTCCCGGTCTCAACATTTGATTGTTCGATTACGTGAGAGGTTTTCTATGGAACTCACCGCCCTTACCGCTGTATCTCCGGTTGACGGCCGCTACGGCGAGAAAACCAGGGTTTTTCGTGAAATATTCAGTGAATACGGCCTGATTCGCAACCGCGTGACGGTCGAAATACGCTGGCTGCAAACCCTGGCTGCACACCCCGGGATTATCGAAGTGCCAGCCTTCCCGGCCGATGCCAGCCAGGCCCTGGACGCCGTCGTCAGGGATTTCTCGCTGGCCGATGCACAGCGCATCAAGGACATCGAACGCACCACCAACCACGATGTCAAAGCGGTCGAGTACTTCATCAAGGAAAAAATCGCCAGCGTTCCGGAATTGCAGGCAGCCACTGAGTTCGTGCATTTTGCCTGTACCTCGGAAGACATCAATAACCTGTCTCACGCCCTGATGCTTCGGGAGGGGCTGGATCACGGATTGCTGCCGGCCATGGAGCAGATCATCACGCTGTTGACCGGGCTGGCACACGACCATGCAAACCAGCCGATGCTTGCCCGTACCCACGGCCAGACCGCATCGCCGACCACTGTGGGCAAGGAATTCGCCAATGTGGTGCACCGGCTCAGGCGCCAGCTTGACACCGTTCGACAAGTCGAACTGCTGGGCAAGATCAATGGCGCCGTGGGCAACTACAACGCCCACCTGTCCGCCTACCCGGGCATCGACTGGGCCGCCAACGCCCGGGCATTTGTGGAAAGCCTGGGGCTGCAATGGAATCCCTACACCACCCAGATAGAGCCCCACGATTACATTGCAGAGCTATACGACGCCATTGCCCGCTTCAATACCATTCTGATCGATCTCGACCGGGATATCTGGGGCTACATTTCCCTGGGCTATTTCAAGCAGCGCACAGTTGAAGGCGAAGTCGGCTCCTCGACCATGCCCCATAAAGTCAATCCGATTGACTTTGAAAACTCCGAAGGCAATCTGGGCATCGCCAACGCGCTGTTCGGCCATCTGTCCGCCAAGCTGCCCATTTCCCGCTGGCAGCGTGACCTGACCGATTCTACCGTGTTGAGGAACCTCGGCGTCGGCTTTGCCCATAGCCTGATTGCCTATGAAGCCACTCTGAAAGGGCTCAACAAACTGGAACTGAACTCCGCCAGACTGGACGAAGACCTCAGCCACGCCTGGGAGGTACTGGCAGAACCGATCCAGACCGTGATGCGTCGCTACGGTATCGAGAAGCCTTATGAAAAGCTCAAGGCGCTGACCCGGGGCAAGGCCATGACCCCGGAGCTGATTCAGACTTTCGTGACTTCCCTGGACATCCCGACGGCGGCCAAGGAAGAGCTCATGGCGCTGACCCCCGGCCGTTACACCGGCAATGCCGGCGACCAGGCGCAGGCGATCTGAACCATGGAGCTTCCCGGAGGCATACCGGCCGAACAGTTTCTGCGCGATTACTGGCAGAAAAACCCGCTGGTCATCCGCCAGGCCTTTCCCGGTTTCCAGAGCCCGGTATCGGCCGATGAACTGGCCGGGCTGGCCTGCGAACAGGCAGTCGAGTCCCGCCTGGTTGTTGAACAGGAAGACGGCAAGCCCTGGCAACTCCACAACGGTCCCTTTGACCCTGAACGCTTCAGCCAGTTGCCAGAGACGCACTGGACGTTACTGGTGCAGGGCCTGGACCACTGGGTTCCAGACGTGTCGGACCTGCTGGACAGTTTCCGCTTCATTCCCAACTGGCGACTGGACGACATCATGGCCAGCTACGCACCTGCCGGTGGCAGCGTCGGCCCGCATTACGACCAGTATGATGTATTCCTGCTGCAGGCAGAGGGCCACCGGCGCTGGTCTTTCGGCGGCCAATGCGATGAAACCTCCGCACGGGTTGAGGGGACGCCCCTGCGTATCCTCAGCGACTGGCACGGAGAAACGACGGTAGCTCTGGCCCCCGGCGACATGCTGTACCTGCCACCGGGCGTTGGCCACCACGGGATCGCCGAGGACGACTGCATTACCCTGTCCATCGGCTTCCGTGCGCCCAGTGTTGACGACCTGATGACCGGCTTCACAGACTTTCTCAGCGCCCGCCCCGAGGCCAGTCAGCCGGTCGCTGATCCCGACCTGCCCTACCAGGCAGACCCCGGGCTGATTGGTGCCGACGTGGTAGCGCGGCTAAAAGCGATTATTGCGGCTCAGCTGACTGACGAGCGGCAGTTGGCACTGTGGTTTGGCCAATACTCAACCGCGCCCAAAAACCTGGACATCCTGTCGCCTCCGGACGCGCCGATGACGACACCAGAGCTGACTGCGGCCCTGGCGGAAGGCACCGAACTGCGCTGGAATGAGGGCTCTCGCTTTGCCCACTATGACTGGACAGATCAGACGGCGCTGTTTGTGGATGGGGAGCGCTACCTGTTGAACGGCGATGCCTGTGCCCTGGCACCCGTGCTGTGCCGCAGCAACCGCATTAACGCCCATGAGCTGGCGCGCTTTATCGATGATGACGCCCTCGCCGGCCTGATCACCGCACTGTATAACCAGGGCAGCCTTTACCTGGACGAACCGGACGATGACGACGAAGGGACCTGAAATGACGCTGCGCATTCGTAAATACAGCTGGCAACTGGCGCCCGGGGCGCTACGGGATATCCGCCAGGCCGTCTTTATTGATGAGCAGCAGGTACCTGCAGAACTGGAGTGGGACGATACCGACGCGATTGCTGACCACTTTATCGCCCTGACCCCGGATAATACCCCGGTGGCTGTGGCACGCCTCTATCCGTCCATCATGGATACGGCTCATATTGGTCGCATGGCGGTGTTACCCGCCTACCGGGGCCGGGGCTATGGCGAACAGCTGCTGCGGGACATCATGACCGACGCCGCCGGGGACTATCAGGATCTTTACCTGTCCGCCCAGACTCAGGCCGTGGCCTTTTACCAGCGCTCAGGGTTTCACGTGTGTTCTGGAACCTACGACGATGCAGGCATTCCCCACGTCGACATGCGCTGCCTGGCCCCACAGCTGATCACCGCACGCTGGCAGGATCACCGTTGGCCGATGGTGGCCGGCAAGGACGACAGGTCCTGGGTGTTTGAGTCCGAGGGCGACCTGATCGATGCCATGGACTCCCTGGCGAGCCAGGCGCGTCAGAGTCTGTGGATTTACGATCAGTTCCTGGATCACGACCGTTACGACCGTTTTCGTCTACGTGAAATCATCTCGGCAGTGGCGCGCCGGCACCGACTCAGCGACGTTCGTTTGCTGATTCACGATGACCGGCCACTGGTCCAGCGTCGTCATCAGTTAGTGGAGCTGATGCGACGATTACCCAGCAAGATCGAACTGCGTCTGATCAACCAGGATTATCCCTCCGAAGCACAGGCCTTCCTGCTCGCGGATCGTCACGGGCTTGTTTACCGTCATCAGTTCGACAAGCCGGACGGCTTCGCGCAGTTCTCGGACCCGGGGCACAGTAAACGGCTGCGCGAAACCTACCAGCGTATGTGGGAGGCCGGCAGAACATCCCTTGAACTGCGTGAGTTACCACTCTGAACAAAGAACGAAGGATCGCCCCGCACAGGTTCGCCAACTGTCCTGTTTCCGGCACCGGCACAATGCTCAGGAAACGTGATCCGCAGCGTCCTGAAGCTCCGCCGATTCAAACCGGCTACCAAACGGCGCAAATTCCTCATCCACTTCTTCGGCCACTTCCACGATTAAACGCCGGAGCCACTGGTGGTCGGCGTTATGCTGCAGCAGCGGGCTCCAGGCCATTTTGAGCTCAAATGGGGGAATATCAAACGGCGGCACCTTGACGACCAGCCCCGGGTTATCCCTTTGCAGCCAGGCAGCCCGACTGGGGAGCGTGGCGATCAGATCGTGCTGCTCGGCCAGCAGCATCGCCACCTGATAGTGCCGGGTGAATACGGAGATCTGACGTTTCCGCCCCATCAAAGACAGCGCCTCATCGACCCAGCCAAGGCGCTGAACGTCTTTCGGGTTGACCCCGACACCAACACCGAACCCGGTCTTGCTGACCCAGATATGATTGGCGTCGAGGTAACTGTTCAGGGTGAAAGGCTCTCGCAGAATCGGATTCCGCGCATTCATCAGACAGGCGAAATATTCCGTCCAGAGCGTTTTCTGGTGGAACGACTGGGGAATTTTATCAAACCGGTTGATGGCCATATCCAACCGGCCCTGCTCTACATCCAGAAAGCTGACGTCACTCGGCGTCAGCACGTCAAGCGTGACTCGCGGCGCCTCCTGTCGGATACGGCGTAATACCCGGGGCATCAGACACGATTCTGCATAATCACTCGCCATGATCCGGAACACCCGTTGGCTGTCGCTGGCTGCGAACGGTGTTTTTTCCTGGACCGCCCGCTCGATATCGGCCAGGATACTGCGCACCAACGGCTGCAATTCCGTTGCCCGCTCGGTAGGGGTCATGCCCTCGCTGGTACGAATCAGGAGCGGGTCGCCAAAAAGGTCTCTCAGTCGCCGTAACCCGTTACTCATCGCGGGCTGGGTAATTCCCAGGTGATTGGCAGACTTGGTGACGTTTTTTTCTCGCAGCAGCACATCCAGGTACACCAGCAAATTCAGGTCGACCCGCGATATATCCATGAGTTTGTCCTTTCAGGCACTGACCCACCACGGATCAGAACATGTACCATGCATCAGAGCAATTATTCATGATATCTATACCTGCGAAGATATCAATAAGGCTCAATGATACAAACCGATCAAGAGCCGGTCGAGTGGTCATGTGACACCCTGGCAAGCGCTGTTCAGGGGGTTCCCTGAGTGATTGTCCGGCACA
Source organism: Marinobacter sp. (assembly GCA_030149475.1). GTDB lineage: Bacteria > Pseudomonadota > Gammaproteobacteria > Pseudomonadales > Oleiphilaceae > Marinobacter. The sequence goes on along the minus strand of JASBRL010000065.1, from coordinate 32,969 downwards.
CTGTTCTGTAACATCCGGACAACAGATAACCTGCCGGTTCTCTGCTAATCTTCATGAAATCCGGCAACTCATGAGTAACTGCATCTTTCAGAGTACTCTGAGATGGCTCAGGAGTCAGTCGAAGGCTCACCCCAGGCAACCCCCGGACTGAATACGTGTTCTCACCAGAGTCGAGGTAGCAACCGAATTTATGAACACCACGGCCATTGTCATTTTTTTCGCGATCGTAGTTCTGATTTCAATCCTGCTGATCGTGATCAGCCAGATGCGGGAACGCGCGAGAATTGAACGGGCGCGGCGTATTACTGCTCTGGAAGACAGCTACAACCGAACCAGCCGGATGCTCAATGAAATCCCTGGCCAGTATCTCAACCAGGAACTGAAACTGATTCTGGTTGCGCGGATCGAGGAAATCTGCCGGGAGCTCGCGCCGCTCAAACCAGACCTGCCCGTCGAACGCTGGAAAAGCGACATGGCCACTCTCAAGCAGCAGATTGTCGATGGATCTGACCAGCGCACACCACAAAAAGTCGATTCAGGTGAAAAATCCGCCTACATTAAAGAGTTGCTGCAGAGCCTCTTTAAAATGATTGAGGCGCTGCACAAACGCGGCAGAATCGACCAGACCAGGGCCAGGAAAAACCTTAAATATGTGCTGTTTCTAATCCATAAAAGCCACGCGGATATGCATGTATTTCAGGCCCGTGACCTGATTCGCCAGAACGAAATCCGAAAAGCGATTCACGCCTATCATCTGGCCAGTACCGAAATGGGCAAGTCCCGTGACAACCCGCTGGCCATTAAAGCCGTCAAAAGTTTCCGCCTCAGAATCAAGGAACTTGAGGCCATGCTCGTCGAAGGCGCACCGGGCACCACCGAAGCGGGCGAAAAGCAGCATAAACTGGACAAAGAATGGGACAGTTTTCTCCATGAGGAAGAATGGAAGAAAAAGGCAGACTACGATGACTGAATCCGATACACCGGCCGCGATCCGGGTAACCGGGAATTCAGGGAACGTATGATTTTACCACCCAGGCGCTGCGACGCCGCGCTGGTTCAGCGATACTGAACAGACAGGGACATTGATCAGGACTTTGCGGGTGAGCGTGTCAGAACAGCGTTCGATCAGCACTGGGCCGGTTAATACAGGGATGCTTACGTTGTGATATCTGCTTTCCGTAAACGCTTATCGTTCAGACTGACCCGGAATACCGTGCTGTTGGCGATGTTGCTGGGATTTGTCCTCAACATGGTCCAGGTGACGCTCGACTACTTCCATGCCAGGAAAGCCATGGATGATGAAATTCGTGCATTGATCGAAATCAGCCACAGCCCTGCATCACAGATCGCCTATAACATTGATACGCGACTTGCCGAAGAGCTACTGGAGGGGCTGCTCAAGCACCCGGCCATTGTTGACGCAAGAATTATCGATCCGGAAAACCGCATTCTGGCTGCGTCCAGCAAAAGCAGTGTCGATTCTGACTATCGCTGGCTCAGTGACCTGCTGTTCGGATCCAGCCGCTCCTATACAGATCATCTTCAGGTGTCTCAACTGGCAGAAATGCCGCTGGGGGAACTGGCGATTACCATCGACACCTACTACTACGGTAACGAATTTCTGAACCGCGCCGGTTACACGATACTGAGCGGCTTTCTGAAAAGCCTCGTGCTGTCCATCATGCTGCTGTTCGTGTTCTATTTCGTGCTTACCAAACCCATGCTCCGGGTCATCGCTGCGCTGAGCGAGGTGGAGCCTCAAAAACCGGAAAAAGCCCGGCTGCCAATTCCGCCCTCCCATGAGCAGGATGAAATCGGCACCATGGTGGACATCATCAATCAACATCTGGCTACGATCGATTCGAGCCTGAACCAGTTACGGGCCGCAGAAGCCACCATGAAAAACTACTCGTCCCAACTGGAGAGAGAGGTTGATGAGCGCACCCGGGAAATTTCCGAGAAGAACGAGGCGCTTCAGAGCGGCAACCGGGCGCTGGTCCGGGCCAAGGAAGAGGCAGTCCGAAAAGCCCATGCCAGAGCCAGCTTTCTCGCCAATATGAGCCACGAAATTCGCACGCCCCTTAATGGCGTACTGGGCATGCTGAGCCTGAGCCTTGACGGCGAATTACGGCCGGACCAGCGCAACCGCTTGCAGATAGCCCTGACCGCCGGTCAAAGTCTGCTGGAATTGCTGAACGATATTCTGGATATTTCCAAAGTAGAAGCCGGAAAACTGCACATGGAAAGCATCCCGTTCAGCGTCAGGCATCTCGTTGAGGAGAGTTCGGCGCTGCTCGCCCAGCAATCCCCGCAGGAACAGATCGACCTGGTGGTCGATATCGACCCGGCCTTGCCCGACTACTTTATAGGGGACCCCACCCGCACCCGCCAGGTAATCAACAACCTGATGGGGAACGCCATCAAATTCACCGATAGGGGCGAAGTGCGCATTCAGGTTCGCTACATTGACCGCGAGATTCGACTCGACATCATCGATACCGGCATTGGCATGTCCGCTGACGGCCTGCGCCGGATTTTCTCGCCGTTCGCCCAGGCTGACACGGATACCACCCGCCGCTACGGCGGCACAGGGTTGGGGCTCGCTCTGTGTCGCCAACTGGTCGAACGTATGCATGGCCACATCTCCGTCAACTCGGAGCCCGACAAGGGCACCCAGTTCACCGTCATCCTGCCATTCCCGGTGGCCGAGGATCAGGCAACGTCATTCCCTCCGATTTCAGACGTGTTGCTACGGCGCGGCGTTACGCTTTACCTGTCTCATGCAAACCCTCACCGCTTACCTCTCGAGCGGCAACTCAAGGCCTGGAATATCCCGGTTCGCGACAGTCAGGCAAAGCCTGAGCCTGCGTCTCCCGCGGACGGCGGTGCGGCCGCATTGACGGAACTGGTCGCCGGGCAGTTGCCGGAAGCCCTGTCTGACTGGCCGGTTGAGCGCATCATAGTGCTGGCCCGTCACGGCCAGACAATTCCTGAATCGGGCTGGCAGTGCGTACCACTGCCGTTTCAGCGCCACGCCCTATGGCAATGCCTGCGTCAGGCAATAGGCGAGGACGGGTTGACGGACGATGTCGAAACAAACGAAACAGCCCGCGGCCGTTCTTTCCAGGCTCTGCGCCTGCTGCTGGTGGAAGACAATCGGGTCAATCAGATTGTCGCCAGCGCGATCCTCCGCAAACTGGGCTTTACGGTTGATCTGGCGGAGAATGGCGAGCGCGCCCTGGTTGCTCTGGAGAAAAACCGCTATGACATGGTGTTGATGGACTGTCAGATGCCTGTGATGGACGGCTATGAGGCCACCCGCCAGATCCGGCGACGCCCTGAATGGCAGTCTCTGCCCGTTATCGCGGTCACGGCCAACGCTATGCAAGGCGACAAGGATGAGTGCCTGGCGGCCGGCATGAATGATTACATCACCAAGCCCTATGACCGGGATGACCTTGTCCGGGTCATTGAACGTTGGTCGGATCCGTCTGACCAAGACGACTGAGTATCGCTTTCAACTCATCACGCAGCGCCGCCAACTGCGAAGGTTCGAGGCCTCTGGCACACAACAGCTGTCGGGGATGGCCGCGGCCTGGACCCGCATGTCCTGGCCCACCCAGCGCCAATGCATCCGACGACTGCGCTGGCACGGGATCAGAGCAACGTTTCGATGTCCTCTCGGATGGCTTCCGGTTTGGCCGTCGGCGGATAACGGCGAACGACCTGCCCCTCACGGTTGACCAGGAACTTGGTGAAATTCCATTTGATTTTTTCGGACCCCAGCAAGCCCGGGGCTTCTGCTTTCAGCAACGCGTAGAGGGGGTGTGTGCTGGGTCCATTCACTTCAATTTTGGCAAACATGGGGAAGTCCACGCCGTAATTGAGACTGCAAAACTCGCTGATGGCATCGTTATCAGCCGGATCCTGATTCATGAATTGGTTACAGGGAAACCCCAGCACCTCGAACTGCCGGTCTTTCAGGTCCTTGTGCAGGGTCTGAAGGCCTTCGAACTGAGGCGTAAAGCCACACTTGCTGGCGGTGTTGACAATCAGCAGCACCTGGCCGCGAAACTCCCCCAAGGTCCGTGATTGGCCCTTTATGTCCTGAACTTCGATGTCATGTATCGACGCCATCGCGATGCCTTTTTAAATTGTGTAAAACCCAATAGTGCACACTATATAATGACGTGTCACCAGCGATAATGCAGACTTCGCCCGGCAAACAGAAAAGCAGGCCAACACACGGACCCGTACCATCGTACAGTCGTTGGTAACGGATGGTGATTCTCCCATGATTGGTCACAATTCATCACTTTTGCCCTGTTACCGTGCCGGCCTGCTCCGCTAGAATAGCGGTTTTGGCCTCGAATCAGAATCAGGAACGCGCAACCCCATGAAGCATTTCAAAAAATCGGCAAAACTCGATAACGTCTGTTATGAAATCCGGGGCGTGGTTTTGCGGGAGGCGCGTCGCCTGGAAGAAGAGGGGCACCGAATTCTGAAACTGAACATCGGCAACCCTGCCGCGTTTGAACTGGACGTACCGGAAGAAATCCAGCAGGACGTCATCTACAATATGCACGCCGCCCAGGGATACGTGGAATCGAAGGGGCTGTTTTCGGCTCGCAAGGCGGTTATGCACTACTGTCAGCAACGCGGCATCGACAAGGTCGATATCGATGATATATACCTGGGCAACGGTGTCAGCGAGCTGATCGTGATGTCGATGCAGGCGATGCTGGACACCGGCGATGAGGTCCTCATCCCGGCACCGGACTATCCTCTCTGGACGGCCGCTGTGACCCTGTCCAGCGGCAAGCCGGTGCATTACCGCTGCGATGAGCAACAGGACTGGTTTCCCGATATCGACGACATCAAAAACAAACTCACTTCCCGCACCCGCGCCATCGTGCTGATAAACCCCAACAATCCGACCGGCGCCGTCTATCCCAGGGAATTACTGGAGCAGGTCATTGAACTGGCCCGACAGCACAACCTGATTATTCTGTCGGATGAGATCTACGACAAAATTCTTTACGACGGGGTACAGCACGTATCCACAGCCTCGTTGGCGAATGACGTACTGTTCTTCACCTATAACGGATTATCAAAAAATTACCGTGCGGCGGGTTATCGTTCGGGCTGGATGATCATCAGTGGCGCAAAGCACAAGGCCCGGGATCTGGTTGAAGGTATCGACATGCTCGCGTCCATGCGCCTGTGCGCCAACGTGCCGGCACAACTGGGCATTCAGACTGCGCTGGGCGGATACCAGTCCATTAACGACCTGGTCCTGCCGGGTGGCCGGCTATTCGAGCAGCGGGAAACAGCCTGGTCGTTACTCAACGATATTCCCGGCGTCAGTTGCGTCAAGCCAAAAGGGGCCCTGTACCTGTTCCCTCATCTGGACCCTAAACGCTTCCCGATCCAGAATGATGAGCGCCTGGTCCTTGACCTGCTGCTACAGGAGCAGATTTTGCTGGTCCAGGGATCAGCCTTTAACCTCGATGACCGACAGCACCTGCGCGTGGTCTTTCTGCCCAGGGAGGACACCCTCGAGGACGCGATCAAACGGCTGGCGCACTTCCTGTCAACGTATCAGCAGTAGGAATCCCGGTCATGGCCGATATTCACATTGACGAATTCTACAAGGATGTCGCCATCGCCCTCGTCCAGCTCTACAACGCCTTCCCCCGCCGGATAAACCTGTTTGTGGAAGATATTGCCGGCGTGGACGAACCCGACGAATTCGGCCTGCACAGCCGCCGTCACATGGCCTGCTTCGGAGCGCTGTTATGGCTGAGCGAAGAGGGTTTGCTGCGCTATGTGGACACGATCCGGCAGGACGCCCTGGACCAGGCTGTGCTGACCCGTGAGGCCTTTGTCCGCCTGAGTTCCCCGGCCAGTTCAGCACTGATGGCAGACATTGCCCCACAAACGCTGGCCTCGGCTGCCGAGGCGCCTCCCTCTGTCAAACAGGACTTGTCGTCCTTTATTCATCTGTTTCGTGACGCACTGCGAAGCGGCAGCTCCTTGCAGATCTCGCGAATCGTACACGCTACCTTTTTCAGTCCGGCCACGCCTGCGGCGTGATCCGCCAATTGAAACCCGCGAACCCGTACCCATTATAGCGTTTGTAGGCTATAAAGATCGGGCGCCTTTGTGAGAGAGGGTTATTGATGAGAATTTTGCTATTGCTTGCGACTAATATCGCCGTGCTGATTGTTGCCAGCATTACCCTGAGCCTGCTCGGCGTAGACAGCTACCTTGCCCAAAACGGTATCCAGTACCAGTCTCTGCTTATCTTCGCGGGGGTATTCGGGTTCGCCGGTGCCTTCGTCTCACTGCTGATATCCAAGCCAATGGCTAAATGGAGTACCCGCGCCAGGGTTATCGACAAACCACGGACACCGACTGAACGCTGGCTGATCGAAACCGTGACCGAACTGGCAGGCCGCGCCGGCATCGGTATGCCCGAAGTGGCCGTTTTCCCGGCTGAGCAGTCCAATGCCTTCGCCACGGGGTGGAACCGGAATGACGCGCTTGTGGCAGTAAGCGAGGGGCTCCTGAATCGGTTTGACAAGGACGAAATCCGGGCAATCCTGGGTCATGAAATTGGCCATGTGGCCAACGGCGACATGATCACCCTGACGCTGATTCAGGGGATCGTAAATACCTTTGTGATTTTCGCGTCGCGGGTCATCGGCTCTGTCGTTGATCGAACGGTATTTCGGAGCGAAAGCGGCCACGGTCCGGGCTTTTTTATCGTGAGCATCATCGCCCAGATCGTTCTGGGAATCCTTGCCAGTACTATTGTTTTCTGGTTTTCCCGCCGCCGCGAGTTCCGTGCGGACGCAGCCGGTGCAGCACTGGCGGGGCGACCCGCAATGATCAGTGCTCTCACCCGGCTTAAACGGGAAACCGAGATACCGGATCAGATGCCCGACAGCCTGCAGGCATTCGGCATCAACCGGGGGGCGCGGCACGGGTTAAGCGCTTTGTTCATGACGCACCCGCCGCTGGAACAGCGCATTGCAGCGCTTGAACAGGCGCCCGTCAGGTAACTCTGCGACACTGGACTGCCGCCAGCGCCGATGACCCTGAGCAGCATGGCATGCCGGTTCCGGACAGGACACTGACGAGCAGGAGCGTTTATACTTTGAGCTTGAACCCAAGATGCCGGAATACATCCTGCAGTGAACGACTGCCACCCTTGAGCTGGACCTTGACGCTGGAAAACTCGCGCCTGACACGATAAGTACGACGCAGGGTGTCAAACGCCTGGCCGCGTTCACCATTGGAGTCCTGGGTCAGCGCATAGCGCAGGTGCGCATCGTCCCGGCGGGGGTCGTAGCAGGCGCGAATGGCAATACCCGCGGCTTCCGCAGGGCCGGCGGTACGGGTAAAACCGAGTTTTGACAGCGCTGGTTGAGGCAAGTATTGGCCGGCACTCTTGCGTACCGGCAATCCCAAAAACCGGCAAAGAGCCTGATAAACCATTTCCGTGCCCTGCACTTTGCCCTCCAGGCTGTAGCCAGCAATGTGCGGGGTTGCCAGCCACACCCGCCGCACAAGGTCTACGCTGATCCGCGGTTCCTGCTCCCAAACGTCAAGCGCTACGGTCGGGGCATCGGGCTGTGATAACCGACTCAGCAAGGCCTCGCCGTCCACGACTTCACCACGACTGCTGTTGATCAACAGTTGTCCAGCCGATAGACCTGCAAGTTCGACGGCACCCAGCAGGTGAACCGTCGGATAGTCTCCGGTTTCGATCAAAGGCGTGTGCAGCGTCACGACATCGCAACCGAGAGCCTCATCCAGGCTGACAAAATCCGACGCTCCGTCCTCATCGGCCAGCGCCCGGGGCGGATCACACACCCGGACCTGAAAGCCCAGACGGGACAGGCAACGGTCCAGCGCACCACCCACATTGCCCGCCCCAATAATGCCCACGCTCAGCGTTGCCCAGTCTTCCAGGCTGCGTTGCTCGGCATAGAGGCTCAGTACACTCAAAACATATTCCACCACGCTGCGGGCATTGCAGCCGGGTGCGCTGGCGAACGCAATACCCTGTTTGCGAAGCCAGTCCTGATCAATATGGTTGGTCCCTATGGTTGCGGTGCCGACAAATCTGACACGGCTTCCGGCCAAGAGGGTGGCATCAACCCGGGTGACTGAACGGACCAGAAGAATGTCAGCATCCTTCACATCGGACGCCGCTATGTGGCGCCCGGAAACCCGCCGTATGTCGCCGATATCCTCAAAAAATGAGTCGAGCAATGGAATGTTTTCGTCGGCTACAATCAGCATGGGACCGTCCCGGGTTCAGGCGCGCCGCTGGCGTTGGTTACGGCCGGTGGGCGGACGCCGATGACTGCTGCGCCGGCGACTGATCGGCGGTTTTTCCAGGGCTTCCATCAAGGCTTCTTCCGGTACCGCTGTAGTCAGTTTCTGTCCGATATAGGACTCGATAGCGGGTAAAGAAAACGCATCGTCCTCGCTGGCGAAGCTCACGGAAACACCGTTTTGTCCCGCTCGCCCCGTGCGGCCAATACGGTGCACATAGTCTTCGGCGTTGTCCGGCAGGTTGTAGTTGAACACGTGGGTGACACCGTCTACGTGAATGCCGCGGCCGGCTACGTCAGTCGCAACCAGAACCTGGATATCACCACGTTTGAACTGATCAAGGGTTTTCAACCGCTTGTTTTGGGGAATCTCACCCGACATCAGCGCGGTTTTGACACCCTGGTTTCTCAGGTCTTCGTCCAGATCCCGACACTGGTCCCGGCGGTTGGCAAAGACGATGGCTTTTTCCACCTCCGGCCGCTTGAGGTAATTGACCAGCACCCGCAATTTTTCGTCCGCACCCACCAGGTACACGGCCTGCTGAACACGCTCAGCCGTTTTCTGTTCGGGTTCAATTTCCACAAACTCAGCGCCACGGGTCCATATCGAAGCAAGGTTCAGGACATCCTGGTTGAATGTCGCACTGAACAACAGCGTCTGGCGATCTTCCTTGTCGGTGCACTTGCGGATGATTCGTTTAACATCCGGAATGAACCCCATATCCAGCATCCGGTCCGCTTCATCCAGAATCAAAAGATCCAACTGATCGAGGAAGACGTCCTGGGAGCCCAGGAAATCAATCAACCTTCCCGGCGTTGCCACCAGTATATCGACCACTTCTTTCTGCAACTGGTCTCGCTGCTTGTCATAATTCATGCCGCCGACCACGGTCACCACATTGTGTCCCGTATAACCACACAATTCTTCTGCATCCTTGGCAATCTGCATGGCCAGTTCGCGGGTCGGTGCCAACGCCAGAACCCGTGGTTCCGAGGCAAAACGGTCTTCCGGTTCGATCGGACGTTCAAGCATTCGCTGAATACCGTTGATCAGAAAGGCTGCCGTCTTACCGGTGCCGGTCTGGGCCTGCCCGATAAGATCCCGTCCGGAGAGGGTAAACGGCAGGGTCTCAGCCTGGATCGGCGTACAGTATTCAAAGCCAATATCGGTAATCGCATCGAGCAGACGCTGGTCCAGCCCCAGATCCATGAACCTGGTTTTACCGTCAACGGCCGGAATATCCACGACCTTGCGCTTGACAGCTTCCGGCGGTGTCTGCCGAACGACGGCTGGCCCGGTATCGCCGGGTTCAGGGCGCTGCGACTCAGGATCGGCTACTGCAGGGCTTTCCGGTTCGGAGCGTAACGTCTGCTCCGGCTTTCTCTGCGGTGCAGGTGATGCAGAATCTGCTGCCTGATCAGGCGAGAGCCGAGACGACCGCCCGGAGGTTGGCCGGGTCCGACTTCCCGGGCCCTCTTCAAGCTGGCTATCCGGGCGCGCTGCCGGGCGGCTGGTCGTTCGGTTGTTATGGGGTTTGAACGGGGCAGGCTGATCGCTCGCGCCGAAGCGTCTGAGCAGCCAGTGCCAGATTTTGGCAAGCAAAGTCATATAATGTGCCGTTACCTTATTATGCAATGGACGACTGACACTCGGCTTCCCAAGCCTGACTGAAAAGAGTCTGCCGTCCGTAAAATGTTAGCAGTGTCTGATAAAACCCGTGTGCACGCCGGGGAAATCCATCCCTGAGATACGTGTTGGCCTGAGTCAGAACATGATGCCGGAACCGGTTCGCATCGCCGGCACCCTCACCCGACAGGTTATCGATACTGATCGTGAACCGCGACCCGGCCGCGACAGAGAACAGCCATTCCAGCGCCTGCGGCCTGATTTCAACCTGCTCGAAAGCGAGTTGCTGTTCTCGGGTACGACCGTCCGGGCAGTACCAGTATCCGTAATCATGAAGCGTTCGCCGCCGTTCGCCGGCTATACACCAGTGGCTGACTTCATGCAGGGCACTGGCATAGTATCCATGGGCGAAAACGACCCGTGCCACCCCATCAGTGGTTGGGGCCGGAATGTACTCCGGCTCATCGCCGCCGCCGACCAGTTCTGTCCGGAACGTTTCCCGGAAAAGGTCATTAAACAGCATGATAAGATCGTCTGGATGGTGGTTCATGCGTTCGCTATTGTGCGACTTTACTCTCTCCAATACCAGCGGGAACTTTCCGCTGGCATCCTGATCAGGGCGCGTGTTTGGCAACGCCGTTCCGGTCAGGCCGGATGTCATCTCCACAAGCCCACTACTGCCCCCGGCGGATGTAGAAGATAAACGTCTTTTCGTCGTGCGTTTCGGCGAGCAGTTGGTGGTTCAGAAACTGGCAGAATCGAGGGATATCACGAGTCGTTGAAGGGTCTGTCGCGACGACCCGCAAAACCTGCCCCGGACCTATTTCCTGTATCCCGGTATGCAGCATCATGACCGGCTCGGGGCAGAACAGCCCGCGGGCATCCAGTTCCTGATCGAATGGCTGACTCTCGTGCTCAGTCACGTCTTTTCCTCTTGCCTGGGCCCGGCCCGCCTGCTATCGATCAATTCACGGCCGTGCTAAGTTATCCGGAAACCTCTGACTACAGTGAGGTGCCTCTGATGATTCGGGTCATTATCGAACGCCACATTGCTGAAACGCTCGAGTCCGCCTACGAAGAACGTTCGCGGACACTGCTGCGTCGAGCGGTTGACGCGCCGGGCTTCATTTCAGGAGAAACCCTGGTCGATTCCGCAGACAGCAATCACCGGCTCACGCTCTGCAACTGGAGATCGGGAGCTGACTGGGATCGCTGGTATCATTCGCCGGACCGACACGCTCTGATGAACAGCCTGGTTCCAATGATGGACCGCGATGAAAAAATCACTGTACTGGAGCAATGCTGATCATTCCAGGCGCTCCACAAAACAGGTAATTTCCTCCCGGTCATGGTACAGATGCCGTGCCCGGAGACGGTGGTCCCCGGTTAAACCGGACAGACCCTCAAGCAGAATCTGCCGACAGACCAACCACTCGTCATAGCGTTTTTTCATGGGCAGTTTCAGGTTGAACACGCTGTACCGGCAAAACCGTCCGGCAAACCAGTCTACAACCAGAGCGGCGGTCTTGCGGGGCTGATCCACAATGTCGCAGACCATCCAGTCCACTGCCCGGTGTGGTCGCCACCGGAATCCATCGCCCGCCACATGCTCAACATGACCGCTGGCCATCAGACCCGGGTTCATCGGCCCATTGTCGACGGCGGTCACCAGCATGCCTTCTCGCACCAACTGCCAGGTCCAGCCACCTGGTGCCGCACCCAGATCCACGGCTTTTTTCCCGCCCCCCAGCACCGGCAGACGCCGCTCCGGAGGCAGGAATACCTTCCATGCCTCTTCCAACTTCAGTGCTGACCGGCTGGGTACCACCGCAGGCAGCCTGAGACGGGGGATACCGCCGGCAAACGGCGATCGATTACCTGCACGACTGAGTCCCACGATAGCCGAACCGAAATCGGGCAGGAAGACTTCAAGACGTACTGAACGCTCGCCGCCGGTAGCCTCACCCAACAACCCGGCTTCGCGCAGGCCGCGGGACAGAGGCGCCATCCATTTACGCGCAAACTTACCCAGGTCGCGATCCTGATTATCCTCCGGAATGCGCACTTCCACCCGGTCACAGCCAGCGACGGCATGAGCTAATGGCCTGAGCCCGGCGACCACGGCGCCCACCCGGTCAGAGGCGGGCAACTCGACCTGCACCAACGGTTCGAACCAGTCCCGGCTGAAGACAAGCTCGTCCAGGGCCACCTTGGCCAGCAGTTCATACGGTATTTCCTGACTGCTCAGGTGATAGCGTAACCAGCCGCTGCCTGACTGGGACTGAAAATAACCGAATAGACCGGCCCGTGCCGCCACATCGGTAAGCTCACGACCAGCTTCAGTTTCGAACCCTGGCCGGCAAAACACCATCATCTGGCCCATGACCTACCTGCCCCGTAATTTTTAACTGTTTAATATCCTGAATAAAAACCGTGCGCTACACTCGAAGCATTCAAACCGACGCCAAAACGCTCCCGCCCACCAGCAGGCTGCCTGGCCAGGAACGTCGGCTCCCTTTACCATGCGTTCTACATGCTCTCCACCGCAGTGTTTCTGAGTGCGATGGGCCGCAACCGCGTGGAAATGGTCTCAGGCAGCGAAGCTGCCATGGGCCTGCGGGGCCAGCAGTGTCCCGTCAGGTGTGCCTCAACAAAAGCAAGCGCAACGGGCCATAAAATCCGTCGCCTGCTGCGCCGCCTGAGCGATCAGCTCAGACTGGGACTCGGGTTGTCGCTTTGGTGGCCGGAGATCGTGATCACCACCTGCCAGCCATTTTATGTCCACCCTGTGGCGGGCAAAGGTCTGGCGGGCGACTTCGGCGGGCTTACCAAACGGATCCCGGGTGCCCTGCACAATGCACAAGGGACACCGCAGATGTTCAAAGTGCTCCGTGCGCCAGCGATCCGGCTTTCCCGGCGGATGGAACGGGTAACCAAAGCTGATCGCTCCGGCAACCCGCGCTGCCAGTGAAGGTTCCGTTGCCAGCAGGCTGGCAATGCGACCGCCCATGGATTTTCCACCCACAAAGATCGGCCGCTCCGGTTCAGTCTTTCCGTTCAGGTCATCAAGCTTTGCCAGGAATTCATCCCGCAGCCTGAGGACTGGCCCTGGCGGGCGCTTTCGTCCGTCCAGACGCCGGCGCCACATATAACCGAATTCAAACCTCACCACCTGGACGTGGTGACCGGCGATTGCCCTGGTCAGCGTCTCCATATACGGCGAATCAGCGGGCGCACCGGCTCCATGGGCGAGCAACAGTATCGCTTGTCCGTGTCCGTCAATCCATGTGTCGTTCAGGGCTATCACTCCATTTTTGTGATCAGTCATCGAATGGTCGCCAGGGCCGCCCCGGAGATCGCCATCGACGCTGAGTCTCGCTGGAAGACCAGGTAATTCGAGAGATACAAAAGGCTCCTGAGCCGAATGCGGGTGCCAAATGACTGATTTCCGGGCTTCATTTGCCACTCCTGACATTGCAAAAGTTTCATGTTTTATCCATACTTACGCCGGCATATTCTCCCACTTAAACCCGTTGGTAGGGCTATGAGCACAGTCAATCCGAACCTGACATACAACTATAAGGTGGTGAAACAATTCACCATTATGGCGGTGGTGTGGGGGATTATCGGGATGAGCCTGGGCGTACTGATTGCGTCGCAACTCGTCTGGCCGGCCGTCAATCTCGACTTACCCTTCACTCATTTCGGTCGTTTACGTCCGTTGCATACCAATGCGGTTATTTTTGGTTTCGGCGGCAACGTGCTGTTTGCCTGCTCCTACTATGTCGTTCAGCGCACCTGCCAGGCTCGCCTGTTCTCCGACGGGATGGCTGCCCTGACGTTCTGGGGCTGGCAACTCGTGCTTGCCGGCGCCGCCATCACGCTGCCCATGGGGCTGACGTCCACCAAAGAATACGCCGAACTGGAATGGCCCATCGACATCCTGATTGCCATCGTCTGGGTGCTCTATGGCATCGTTTACTTCGGCACCATAACACGCCGGAGGACGCCTCACATCTATGTCGCCAACTGGTTTTTCGGAGCCTTTATCATCACCGTCGGCATCCTGCATATTGGTAACAATCTTGAGCTCCCGGTCTCCGCATTCAAGTCCTACTCCATCTACAGCGGTGTCACCGATGCGATGATGCAGTGGTGGTGGGGACACAATGCCGTGGGTTTCTTCCTGACGGCCGGTTTCCTCGGCATGATGTACTATTTTGTGCCCAAGCAGGCTGGCCGGCCGGTCTATTCCTACCGGTTGTCAATCGTCCATTTCTGGGCCCTGATCGCGACATACGTCTGGGCCGGCGGGCATCACCTGCATTACAGCGCTCTGCCCGACTGGGCACAGACCGCAGGCATGGTGATGTCGCTGATTCTTCTCGCACCCAGTTGGGGCGGCATGATCAACGGCATGATGACCCTCTCCGGCGCCTGGCACAAACTGCGCACGGATCCCATTCTGCGTTTCCTGGTGGTTTCGCTGTCCTTCTACGGTATGTCCACCTTCGAGGGCCCGATGATGGCCATCAAAACAGTCAACGCCCTGTCTCACGATACCGACTGGACGATCGGTCATGTCCATTCCGGTGCTCTGGGCTGGGTTGCCATGATCAGCATCGGAGCCATCTATCACCTGGTCCCGAAACTGTGGGGCGTAAAGGCCATGTTCAGTACGCCACTGATCAACCTGCACTTCTGGCTCGCCACCGTTGGAACGGTGCTGTACATCGTTGCCATGTGGGTCAACGGCATCATGCAGGGACTGATGTGGCGAGCAGTGAACGCGGACGGCACCCTCACCTACAGTTTCGTCGAAGCACTGGAGGCATCCGGGCCGGGCTACTTCGTCCGTTTCTGCGGTGGTGCAATCTTTCTGTCCGGCATGCTGGTTATGGCCTACAACGTTCGCATGACCATTCGTCAGAAAGACCAGGCAGAGTTGGAACCCAGCACAGCTCAAGCGGTGTGAGCGGGAGAAACACCTGATGAAACATGAGATTATCGAGAAAAATATTGGCCTGATGATCGTCCTGATCATTTTCACGATCAGCGGCGGGTTTCTGGCGGAAGTGGTCCCGCTGTTCTTCGCCAAAGAGGTCAATCAGCCCATCAGTGGCCTCAAGCCCCTCACCCCCCTGGAATTTGAAGGTCGTGACATCTACATCCGTGAAGGCTGTCACGTCTGTCACACCCAGATGATCCGGCCATTCCGGGCGGAGACAGAGCGTTACGGTCACTATTCGGTAGCAGGCGAATATGTCTATGAGCATCCGTTTCTGTGGGGATCCAAACGTACCGGCCCGGACCTCGCCCGCGTCGGTGGACGGTACTCGGACGCCTGGCAGCGTATGCATCTGTATGACCCGCGCAGCGTTGTACCTGAATCGATCATGCCCGGCTTCCCCTGGCTATTCGACACCAGGGTGGACGCCACCGAAACCGCCGACAAGCTGAGGGCCTATCGCAAACTCGGCGTTCCTTATACGGACCAGGATATAAACACCGCCGAAGAACAGGTCAGGGGTAAATTTGAAATCGAAGCACTGGTCGCCTACTTGCAGCAACTGGGCACCGTGATTTCCAGTAAGCGCTGATTCATGATGGATATCAATGACCTGCGTGGAATTCAGACACTGCTCGTGATGATCGCCTTCTTCGGCATTTGCTGGTGGGCCTACAGCGCCCACCGCAAAAAACCGAATGAGGAGGCGTCGCATCTGCCTTTTGATGACGATGAGATCGATCAGCGCACCCGGGAACACGAAAAAACGGAGAAGAAGCGATGAGTACCTTCTGGAGCATCTGGGTCAGCGTGATCGTGCTCGGTACCATTTTTGGTTGCTGGTGGCTGCTGTTGGCAACCCGAAAAAACCAGACCACCAATACTGAAACTGATCAGACCACCGGCCACTCCTTTGACGGCATTGAAGAACTGGACAATCCGCTGCCCAAGTGGTGGTTCTATCTGTTCGTCGGCACCTGCATTTTCGCCCTGGGCTACCTGGCTCTTTACCCCGGCCTCGGAAATTTCAAGGGCTTGCTGGGCTGGACACAGCAAAACCAGTGGGAGGCTGAAGTACAACAGGCTGAGGCGAAATACGGCGAGCTCTACGCCAGGTACGGTCAGACTCCGGTGCCGGAACTGGCGAAAAACGAGGACGCCCTGAAAATGGGTCAGCGTCTGTTCGCCAACAACTGCGCGCTCTGTCATGGTTCCGCGGCGCGTGGTGCCGTTGGTTTTCCCAATCTGACGGACAATGCCTGGCTATACGGCGGCAAGCCCGAAAACATTCTCACAACCATTCACAAGGGCCGCAATGGTGCCATGCCGGCAAAGGGCCTGATGCCAGACATGACCGCCGAACAGATGGATCAGGTTGTCAATTATGTGCTCAGCTTCAGTGGTCGGGAAAAAGATGCGGAAGCGGCCAAGGCCGGAGCAGCGGTTTTTGCCCAGGGCTGCGCCGGCTGCCACGGTGCGGATGCCCGGGGTAATCAGCAAATCGGCGCGCCCAATCTGACAGACGACGCCTGGCTCTACGGCAGCACTTATGACTGGATTGAAGAGACCGTGACCTACGGTCGCCAGAATCATATGCCACCTCAGGAAGGCCGGCTCAGTGATGATCAGATTCACATCCTGGCCGCGTACGTTTACAGCTTGTCCAACTGAAGCTCTGTGAGCCAGTGCTTTCGGGTACTGGCCTCTGCTCCAGGCTGCCAGACACCTGACAGAACGTCTCAGCCAGGTTGCTCATTTCCCGGAGGTAGCAATGAGTAGTCAGATTCCGGTCAAACAGATTGATCCCGCGACTGACGGCTCCGACAACAAGAACAACACCCGAACCGTAGAGCTTTACGCCAGCCGCAAGAAAATATACGTCAAGGAAGTCAAGGGCTTTTTCCAGAAGATCCGGACAGTGACCCTGTGGGCGCTGATGGGCATGTACTTCCTGTTCTGCTGGATCCGGATCAACGGCGAACCGCTGATCTATTTTGATTTGCCCGCCCGCCAGTTCCATCTGTACGGCACTACGTTTTTCCCCAAGGATTTTATCCTGCTTTCAGGCATGCTGATCATTGCGGCCTTCGCCCTGTTTTTTGTGACTACGCTGTTTGGCCGGGTGTGGTGCGGCTACACCTGCCCGCAGACTGTGTGGACGTTCATATTCATGTGGATTGAAGAACGTGTTGAAGGTAGTCGCAACAGGCGCATGAAGCTGGACAAGGCACCCAATTCCCGGAAAAAGCTGATCAAAAAGTCCCTGAAACACGCCCTGTGGCTGCTGGTCGCTTTCGCAACGGGTCTCACCTTTGTCGGTTACTTTTATCCGGTGCGTGAGTTGAGCATTGATCTTTTTACCCTGCAGGCCAACGGCTGGGCTTACTTCTGGGTGGCCTTTTTCACCGTCGCCACATACCTCAATGCCGGCTGGTTGCGGGAACAGGTCTGCCTGTATATGTGTCCGTACGCCCGCTTCCAGTCGGTGATGATCGACCGGGACAGCCGGATTGTGTCCTACGACCCGAACCGGGGTGAACCCCGGGGAGGCCGTCGGCGGGACGCCAGTAAAGAAGAACTCGGACTGGGCGACTGCATCGATTGCGGGATGTGCGTGCAGGTGTGCCCAACCGGTATTGATATCCGCGACGGTCTGCAATACGAATGCATCGGCTGTGCGCTCTGCATCGATGCCTGTGACGAAGTGATGGATAAAATGGCCTACCCCCGGGGCCTGATCCGTTACGCAACGGAAAACGAGCTGGACGGTCTATCCTCGAAATTGCTGCGGCCGCGCACGTTTGGTTACGGACTGGTATTGACGCTGATGATCGGGGCCCTGGTATTCACCCTGCTGACCCGCACGCCGGCGGAGCTGGACGTTCAACGTGACCGGGGCGCCCTGTTCAAAATGAACGGCCGTGGCCTGGTGGAAAACTCATACACACTTAAAATTGCCAATCTGTCGGAAGTTCCCCAGACCTTCACCGTATCGGTAAGCGGCTTGGAAACGGCGCGTATCGTCGCCAATAAACCGGTCAAAGTCGCTAGCGGAGAAAACCTGGCGGTACCAACGGTGGTGGAAGTCAGTCCGGACGTCATCACGGAAAGTAACAGCCGGCTGGTTTTCCGGGCTCGTTCGACCACCGATGATTCGCTGGTTCTGGAGACCGAAAGTCGGTTTGTGGGGCCTGAAAAAAAGCGATAAATTCGACCGGAAACGGTGACTGATGACCTGACACCCCGAACCGTCGTAATCAGAGGTTCCCGAATGTTCCAATCAATAGGTACCGGGTTACCAGAACAGCTTAAATGTAGCGAGACCAACGTATGAATCAGGACAATGACATCGCACCCTGGTACCGACAGCCCTGGCTATGGTTTCTGATCATGTTTCCGGCGGCGTCGATCCTGTATTGTGCCGTCGCCATTACGGCCGCGGTCACGAGTCATTCGGACATGATCAGTGACGATTACTCCAAAGAGGGCCGCGCCATTAACGAGGAGCGGGCGCGCGATGACAGGGCGATGGTCATGGGCCTTTCCGCCCATTTCAATTTCTCCGGGTCTGAACTGACGCTGACCATGGACAGCACCACCGGACAGAACGAATTTCCCTACCTGATACTGAACCTGTTTCACCCCACCCTTGAAGCCCGGGACCGGACGATCCAGCTACAGGCCACTGGCAGCGGGCACTACATGGCCCGTCTGCCAAGGGACGTGGCCGGGCGGTGGTATTTGGACCTGCGAGGCCCGGCCAACGACTGGCGACTGAAGGGACAAATCACTCTGCCCTCAGCCACGCCCCTGGAACTGGACGCAGCCAAAGGTCAGGGGTGACTCAGACCGCCTGCTTCCACTGCGGGGACCCGGCGACCGGGGATCCGCCCATCACCCTTGAGGTTGACGGGACCGCCCGCCGGTTTTGCTGCCAGGGCTGCAAGGCCGTCTGCGAGACGATCCGTGGCCAAGGACTGACCGGCTTTTATCGCCATCGAACAGAACCGGCAGTAACACCGAAATCCCTGACCGCCGCGGAACGCGAGCGCATGCTCGAGCTTGACCATGCGCTGGCCCAGAAAGCCTTCGTTGCGCCGGTTCGCGCCGGCCTTGAAGCCCGGCTACTGATCGGCGGGATCACCTGTGCGGCGTGCATCTGGCTGCTGGAGCATCACCTGGCCGCTCAACCGGGCGTAGTCGCTTTCTCCGTGAATCACAGCACCCAGCGGGCCCGGCTGGTCTGGTCACCGGAGCAGGCCAACCTGAGCGAACTGCTCATGGCCATCCATGAGGTGGGTTATACGGCCCGCCCCTATCAGCCGGGCCAGGCTGAGCAGCACTTGCAGGCCGAGCGCCGCTCCGCCCTGATCCGGCTATGCGTTGCAGGGCTCGGCGCCATGCAGAGTATGATGCTGGCGGTCCCCCTGTACTTTCAGTTCATTGACAACCTGTCCACCGACTTCATCGAAATTTTTCGCTGGTTCAGTCTGCTGACGGCGACTCCGGTCGTACTGTACAGTGCGCGACCGTTTTTCAACAATGCCGCGCGGGACATCGCCACCCGCCATCTGACCATGGATGTTCCGGTGGCCCTGGCCATCGGACTCGCCTATATCGCCAGTGCCTGGGTGACGTTCACCGGTGGCGACGACGTCTATTTTGAATCGGTCTGCATGTTTACCTTTTTCCTCTCCCTGGGCCGTTATATCGAGATGCAGGCGCGATACCGGGCGGGACTGACCGGTGGCGCTCTGGGTGGCGCCGAGCCAACGATTGCCACGCTGATTGAAGGCACCACAACCCGCATTGTGGCGGCTCATGAGATCACGGTCGGACAACAGGTTCGAATCAAACCCGGCGCCACAGTGCCGATTGACGGCGTGATCCTTAACGGACGCTCGACGCTTGATGAAGCGGCTCTGACCGGCGAATACCTGCCTGCAACCCGTGGCCCGGGGGATAGGGTGCATGCCGGCAGCATCAACGGTGAACATCCGCTGACGGTTGAAGTCGTAAGGGCCGGCGCCCAGACCCGTCTGGCCACCATTCTGCGGATCCTCGACCGGGTTCAGGCCGAAAAGGCCCCGGTCGCCCGCATGGCAGATCGTGTCGCCGGTGTCCTTGTCAGCCGGCTCCTGGTCGTTGCCTCGCTGGTCTGGCTGGGCTGGTGGCTGGCGGGCGCTGACAATGCCTTCGACATTCTGCTGTCTGTGCTGGTGGTCACCTGCCCCTGCGCGCTGTCGCTGGCGACACCGACTGCGGTGACCAGCGCCACCATGCGACTGCGTAACCTGGGCTTTTTACCGACCCGGGGAGATACGCTTGAAGCTCTCAGCACGATCGACACCGTGGTCTTTGACAAGACCGGCACGCTGACCCGGGGCGAGTTGACGCTGGTTGATATCGAGTGTTTCAGTGACCAGTCTGCCGACCAGTGCCGGGCGCTTGCGGCCGGTCTGGAACAGTTTTCCGAACATCCGATTGCCCGGGCGTTTCAGACCTGCACTGCGGCCCCGGTAAGCGGCGTTAACAACCACCTCGGCCAGGGTCTGTCCGGACTCTGGAATGGTGAGGCCCTGCTGGTCGGCCACCGGACGTTTGCTGAATCCCGGGTGGGGCGCCCTCCACCCCATCACAACCCGGCCGGCGGCATTGAATTATGGCTTGCGGCCGGGTCCCGGTGGCTGGCCCGCTTCGTACTCGATGACAGCGTGCGCGAAGACGCCCGGGCGATGGTCGCCGCACTTAGGGACAGAGGCATACGAACACTTCTGCTCAGTGGTGACCACTCAGTCCATGTGCGGCAGGTCGCTTCCCAAGTGGGTATCGATGAAGCCATCGGTGAAGCCACGCCAGAGCAGAAACTCGACGTTCTGAAACGCCTGACCGCGGACGGTGCACGGGTTATGATGGTCGGAGACGGCCTGAACGACCTACCCTCCATGGCGGGGGCCGGCGTATCGGTCGCCATGGAATCAGCGGCGGATCTGACCCGGCTGCGGGCGGATGCGGTGTTGCTGAACGGTCAACTTAGATCACTGGTCAATGCAGTGGACGTCAGCCAGTCTACCCGGCGTATCATCCGGCAGAATATCACCTGGGCCATCGGTTACAATGTATGTGCCCTGCCCCTCGCCGCCGCTGGCTGGGTCCCGCCCTGGCTGGCGGCCATAGGCATGTCACTGAGCTCGCTATTGGTGGTGCTGAACGCCCTCCGGCTGAGCCGGGCGGGGCCAGCCGCGGCTGGCAAGCGTCAGCGTAAAACAGTTATGGACGCTGGTATCAGCCGCTGACAGGGTGTGAGACCGGGCGACCGATAACGGCCGGGATCGATCTTATTTGAACATTCGGTGAGCGACGCCATGAAAATTGTTCTGTTACTGATTCCGCTGACGCTGATGCTGGTATCCCTCGGTATCCTGTTGTTCGTGTGGGCCGTCAGAAACGGTCAGTACGATGACCTGGAAGGGCCGGCGCACCGCATTCTCTATGACGACGATCAAGATATGATTCCTGATGAAGCCCGCCAGGACAATGAAGACCCGACGACTGGCGCGGGTCCGCCTCCGTCGGATCGCCCCCCTGGCAGCGCAGATCCCTCCGGAGCATCTGCTCAGGAGTGGTCACGGTAAATGGCCGCGGAGCTCTATCTCAGCTATCCCGGCGCCTTCATGATCGGATTTCTCGGCAGCACCCACTGTCTGGGCATGTGTGGGGGCATCAGTGCGTCATTATCCATGGCGCTACCGGTCGGGGCCGGTTTTCGCTGGCGCCAGAGTGCTATGTTGTTGTCGTTCAACAGCGGACGAATCGCCAGTTATGTAATGATTGCTGCACTGGTGGCCCTGCTCAGCACGACGGCGACCAGCCAGTGGGCGCAGCTCGGCCCCTGGCTGAGAACCGTCGCCGGCCTGCTGCTGATCGCCATGGGCCTGTCGATGGCACGCTGGTGGCAAGGCATTCGCTACGTTGAACGGCTCGGGGCTCCAGTCTGGCGGCGACTCTCACCGTTGACGTCCCGCCTGCTTCCGGTCAGAACGCCGTCACACGCGTTGATGCTCGGTGCGGTCTGGGGCTGGTTACCCTGCGGGCTTGTTTACAGCACCCTGGGCTGGGCGGCGCTGCAACCGACCGTCGGGTCAGCGGCGTTGACAATGCTGTTTTTTGGCCTCGGCACCCTGCCGTCCATGCTCGCTACCGGCTACGCAGCCAGTGCGGTTCAGCAACTCCGTCAGCAGCCTTATTTCCGACGACTCGCCGCGGTGCTGCTGATCGGATTCGGGCTCTGGACCATTCCGTTCCACATGTGGATGATGGCCCACTGATTCTCCGGTCGTCAGAGGTTGAGCACATCCAGCCGGCCGAAATCCACCGCCGGATCGACAGCGCCCGCCGCAGACGGCGACGACCGGCTGTTGTTGTCAAAATCGTAAAGGGACGGATCAGCAAGGTGAGAGGGTTCGACATTGCATATGGCCCGGAACATCGACTCAATCCGGCCCGGATGCTGACGATCCCAGTTGGTGAGCATGTCCTTGACGACCTGGCGCTGAAGATTTTCCTGAGACCCGCACAGATTGCACGGAATGATCGGAAATTCGCGCATTGCCGCATAACGCTCCAGATCTTTTTCCCGGCAGTAGGCCATGGGACGGATGACCACGTTGCGACCATCGTCGCTGAATAACTTGGGCGGCATGGTCTTGAGTCTGCCACCGTAAAACATATTCAGAAACAGCGTTTCAAGAAGATCGTCCCGATGATGACCAAGGGCGATTTTGGTCACCCCGTGCTGTTCGGCAAAATTATAGAGAATACCGCGCCTCAGACGCGAACATAGACCGCAGGTCGTCTTCCCTTCCGGCACCTTTTCTTTGACAATACTGTAGGTGTCTTTCTCAATGATATGATATTCAACGCCAAGTCTGGCGAGGTACGCAGGCAATACCTCCTCGGGAAACCCGGGCTGTTTCTGATCCAGGTTGACCGCAATAAGATTGAAGTCCACCGGCGCACTCTTTTGAAGATTGAGGAGGACATCGAGCATGGCATAAGAGTCCTTGCCACCGCTCAGACAGCACATGACTTTATCCCCCGCCTCGATCATGGAGAAATCGGCGATGGCCTGCCCCACCTCGCGGCGCAAACGCTTCTGTAGCTTGTTCTGCTCCAGCCGGGCTTTGCGGTCGTGCTCCGGGTCAATGGCGCGGGGCATTGCAGGCGTTATAGTTTCAGACATAATAAACACACAGATCGATGAACGGTTGGCCGGGCATTATACGGGACGGCAGCCGCCTGCGTCACACCCCGTTCAGGTCGGAATTCTGCCCTGCGCTCCGATCAGGCCGCTTTCGCAAACCCGGCTATTGGCCTAACATGAAGACCATGCTCCCGGTAACCCGTTCATCTGCGCCCTCAACGACCAGACCTGTGTCCGTAACCGACCACACATCGCCCGTGTTGGCCGAGCAGATCCAGCATCTGATGATTGCGGTGGAGGTCATCCTGCGCGACAACCACGAGGGACTGTCCGAACTGGCCCTGATCAAGAGCCTGCAGCGCAGCCCCTGGCATCTTCTGGGCCCCGTGCATTTTTCAGACCCGTCACGACTCTATCCGGTCCACTTTCTGGTTTTCCATGCCCTGTATCGATTGCGGGACGAGTTGGGATCACAGGGTGAGACACTATCCATTTCGCCCCTGTCGATCAGGCTGCGGGCCATGGATGTCGTTGCTGGCACGGGGCCGCCCGCCCATGCAGATCCGTTGCGGGCCTTTTACCTGGATCTGTCAAAGTACGAACTGTCAAAGGCCGCCATTGGTCGCATGATGGAGGACTTCTGGTCCGGTCAGGCCGGCCGCGAGCCAGCTCCGGAAGAGGCCCTGGAAGCAGCTGCCATTCTGGGCTTCGGCGAACTGCCGGAGTCGTTGGATATCGTCAAGCACCGATTCCGTCGGGCGGTGATGCAGGCCCACCCTGATCGTGGCGGTGATACGGCCCGGGTGCAGGTGCTGAACGAGGCGTTTGCACTGCTGCGACGCCACTTCAGCCGGCCCGACTCCGCTTCAGCATAATAACACTGTCACTCGAGGAATATTATGACTTATCGCACCCTTGCGAAGTCCGCCCTGGCTTTGCTGCTGCTGAGCGCGGCCACAGCGGCATCAGCGGATCTTGTGGTCCTGCAATATCATCACATCAGCAATGACAGCCCCGCATCAACCAGCACCACACCATCCCTGTTCCGGGCGCAAATGGATATGATTGAACAGCTTGGACTGAAAGTCGTGCCGCTGCAGCAGGGAACCCGGGCTGCGCTTGCCGGTGACCTGTCCGGTCAGCAACAAGTCGCCATCACTTTTGATGACGCCTACCGTTCGGTCTGGGAAACCGCGCTCCCGGAACTGACCCGCCGCCACTACCCGTTCACCGTCTTCGTAAACACCGGAGCCATTGGCGGGAATGATTTCATGAGCTGGGACCAACTGCGCGAACTGGCGGGGAATCCTGCCGTTGAAATCGCAAATCACAGCGCCAATCACCAACATTTGCCACGCCGTCCCGACGAATCCATGGAAACCTGGCAACAGCGAATAAAAGTGAGCCTGGACGATGCCCAGACTTCGCTGGAAAAACAACTGGGCACCCATACGCCAATGCTCGCCTACCCCTATGGGGAGTTCGGCGACAACCTGGAAAAGGCCGTCGCCAGTCGCGGCTGGTTCGGTTACGGCCAGCAATCAGGGCCGATTGGTCCGACCTCGCTGGCAACCCGCCTGCCCCGTTTCCCGATGGCAACAGCGTACGGCCAACTCAACGCCCTGAAAGACAAATTGCTCAGCCTGGCACTCCCGGTGGATGCCCGCACTTTGCCTAGCGGGGTACTCAAACGTAACCCACCAACGCTATCCGTTACTCTGCCCCCGGGTTTCAACCCCGCTCGCCTCACCTGCTTTGCCTCCGGCAAAGGGCGGCAAACCGTCAAACGCGAAGGCGGTCAACGGGTCAGCGTACAGGCGGACTCACCGTTCACCAGCCGGCGCTTTCGCTACAACTGCACCTACCCAGCCGGCCAGGGCCGCTTCTACTGGCTGTCCCACCAATGGGTGGACCTGAGCCGCTGAACGACTGGCCAGCCCCGTCAACCAGTAAACAGAGAATTAGGGCGTCATGCCGGTCAGGCTGAGGGTTCCGGTGGGCTCATGAGATATACGGCGAGGCCCGTGCCGGGTCTCGGTCACCGTCTGCGAAGCCAGA
Organism: Marinobacter sp.; assembly: GCA_030149475.1. GTDB lineage: Bacteria > Pseudomonadota > Gammaproteobacteria > Pseudomonadales > Oleiphilaceae > Marinobacter. The sequence goes on along the minus strand of JASBRL010000065.1, from coordinate 7,725 downwards.
TCCTCAGCTCGTGTGAACACCATCAGCCACCGCTCGCCCCGCGCCGGAAACACCGGCACGAACGCCTCAAGATAGCCCTGCCGATGCCAGCTTTCAGGCCGAAAGGGCATCACCAGATCGGTGACCAGTCGCACCGGCTCAAGATCCTGATCGAGAAAGGCAAGTGACGGCACGAAGACTCCATGATCACTGAACGACCGCAGCCTCAACACAAACCCGCCGGCCGGGCTGGTCGCCGGCAACTGCACCAGGCGAAAATGACTGACGCCGGTACTGAACCGGTGGGTAGGCGACGTGGCGTCCAGGTCTAACTGAAATTCGCGGTCCGCGGACCAGTCCAGGACCTGACCGACGGTCAGATCTTTGCAACACAGTGCCCGCCATTGCTGGAACAGTGATTCACCGTCCGGATCAATGCCCAGTACCCGAAAGGCCTCCGGCACCCTGGCGTCGACCCATGGCTGCGCGTTGACCAATGTCCGACCGGAGTCGACGGTGTAGACACTGGCGTCGCTCAGCTCAATCGGTTGCGGCACCAGGCCCTTTGCCACGTCGGAACGAGTGTCGGGGCGGTAATAGGTGACCCGGATGCGTCCACTCGCATCCTGCCAGGTAAAATAGGGAAGCGGATCTCCGGGGCGGAGATACCCCGATTTTTCAAGGGCGTTGGCATCGGGGTAATTGGCCAGTGTGTACTCGGACCCATCGTCGTCTCGCCCGGCAGACTGATTCTTGCCAGGCAGCGTCTGTTCCGGAGCTACGCCGGTGCCTGAAGGGCCCGGCTGTGTGGCCGCAGGATCGGGCGCTGTTTCCCCGGACCGCTCAATAAGCGTTGTACGTAGCTGGCCACTGGCATCAATCCAGGTGTAATAACCCTGTTTGTCCGGCAGCAGTGACCGGCCACCGCCCTGGCATCCGCTCAGCAACATCGGCAGCAGAATCCACAGGCATTGACTGCCCAACCTGACGATCGTCTTCATGAGTCTCTCCTGGCCATAGCCTGGCCGGGTATTGTCAGAACTTCGTCCGGAAGCTCAGGCCTGCCATGACAACCCGCAACGAGGTCTTGACGTCCAGTCCGGCATAGGGGTTGTATATAATGTTGGTGATGTTGTCACAATTCACGTTGCAACTGGTATTGGCGGGAATCGTTTCGATCGAGTGCAGGTAGCTCAGATTCATATCCACCACGGTATTTTTGTCCCAACGATAACCCATGCCCACACTGTAGAGGTTGGCACCGCCGAATGGTGCCAATACCGAGCGCTGGTTATTGGGAATAACCGAGTCGCGGATCTCCAGGCCTGCCCGCAGGTCCAGGCGTGTGGAGGCATGGAACTCTGCGCCAAAAGCCCAGTTCCACTGATCCGTGTAGCCCAGAGGCAGGCGAAGACTGTTGGCAGTCGCATTCTCTGGCGAGAGAATCTTGGCGGCGTTGAGAAATTCCAGATTACGATCAAAACGAAACTTGAACGCATCCCACTGCTTGAAGTCGGTCCAGCCGATATCGGCATTCAGGGTCAGTTTGGGCAGCACATCCACACTGATACCGGTCTGGAAGTGCTGGGGGTAGACCAGGTCCATGGATACGTTGCCCGCCTCTCTTGGCACGCCTGAGGGCAGACTGAGAATAGCCGATCCAATGGCTCCGATAATCGAGCTGTTGACACTCTGCCAGAACCCGGACCAGTCATCGGTATACTGGATCGCAAACTTTCCCTTCAGGTTCATCGAGGCCTGGGACGTATAGCTTGCTCCCCAGCTGAACCAGTCGGTGGGCTCCCACATGACCCCGAACGAATAGGTTGGCGAGAGCGACTGCTGCACATTGATGCTGAGTGCACCAATATCGTCCCACGGTCCGACATTGCCGCCACACAGGGCGATCCACGGAGCCAGGGGTTCATCACCAGACTTGCAGTTGAACGCATCCTGGAGCACTTCCGCCACGCCCAGCAGCAGGTTGGGCGCGCGCATGTACTGGTCTGCCGCTATGCCCATATGCGACAGTTGGATGCCAAAACCGACAGACCACTGATCATTGATTTTGTAGCCTACGGTCGGTGACAGATACGTTGTGCGCTGCAGGGCGGTTGCCTGAGGCTGATACCGGGCCGGATCGTTCTTGCCCCTGACAAAGCCCGCTGCCATTGGTAGATAAAACGCATTGGCAAACGTCAGTTTGGAGCCTGGTGGCTTGATACTGATCGCTGCGGACGGCGCAATAGCCGGTCCCGGCGGCAGTCGCTGTATGCCCCGACCGGGCACATACAACGCCACCGTATTGGTGTGACTGTGCTGGTTGGCGACCGGGTCTCTCTGCTGGCCGGTCAACGGATCGGTTTCCAGTCCATCGATGCCAAAAATGTTATAGCCTGGCGGTGCCCTGAAATCGGCATCGACATCGAGGTAAACGCTGAGCAGATTCACTTCGAGCTGGCGCCCGTCCAGTTTGGTCAGACCGGCCGGATTGTAGTGAATCGCCATAATGCCCGGCGGGTCGGCAGTGACCGCATTGCCCAACGCCAGAGCCTTCGGGCTGATACTCAGGTTCTGGGTGAGCTGTGCATGAGCACTCCCGGTGAGCAGAGCGATCAGCAGGGTGCCCAGAAGGCGTAAGGTATTGTTTGTGTATCCCATGAAATTGTCACTTACCTGATGGCATCATCGGCGGGAATCACTCTTTGAGGCCGGAGATGTTGAGAGGGAGCGATAACCCGACGTTGAAGTCCGGTGCGCCTGCAGTCAGGCCAATACCCAGACTGGTATTGATGATGGTGGTTTCGCTGATCCGTGTGCCCAGCGACAGACTGAGAAACCCCGACATCTGGTCCTGGGCCACCGCCTTTTCCCCATTGCGGAAGGTGAGCACGGTCTGGTTGCTGTAGGTAAGCTGGGTGGAGATACTCAGCGAGATGTCATACGACAGGGAGTAGGCAAACCCGAACGATCCCGACAGGCCGAATCCCGGCTCCACTTTTTCAAGTACCCGGGCCCCGCGTACCTGATTCAGTCCGGATACGGGCATGTTGTAGCTGACACTCAGCGAGCCGAACAGAATAACCGGGTCCAGCAATCGTGAGACACTCGCCCCGCCTGCCAGCGAGTAATACCCACTACCTGATGACAGTTGCCGGTTGACGTCAATTTCATAGGGGCTGGTGCCGGTTTTCGAGATGAATGTTGAAAACAGTGTGGTGGACATTTTGCCCGGCACGTAGGCCAGCGGCTGCCAGCGGGCTGTAAACGACATATCACCGACGTCATAGAGGCTGAGCTCGTCCTGGGTATCGTATTTTACAACCAGAGGTACGCGCCCACTGACGGTGATGTTGTCGTCGAGGCCGTACTCGTAATAAAACGAGTTCGTCATAGTGTGCGTGGCTGACGGCACCACATCAATATTTCGAATCGAACCATTGGAAATGGCCAGATCCAGACGCTGATCACCAGTATATGAGTAGTCAAAGTAGTAGGTCAGCGCATGGGAGCCCTTCTTTTGCAGGGAATAGTTTTTCTTGGCGGACTGGAACACCTCCTCCAGCTGGCGGGACGCGTCTTCGTCTTGGTTTTTCTGCGCCAGTGCGCTTCTTGCCTTATCGACGTCAGAGCCCTGTGACTGGGCAGAGCAGAATGCCGAATACCCGGACACCGAAAAGAGAAGCAGGCTTCCCACTATCCAACGATTCATCCCAGCTTCCTTGTACTCTCTCATGATTTTATCCAGACCAGTCCCCGCGGGTTCTCGGCCGCGATGATTTTTCGCGCAAAAAAATGCTGTCTTCGCCAGCTTCTCCCGAGCAGAAATATCTTAATTTCTCCGATAGAACAGCTGTTTGCGCGTGTTTTCCACACTTCCATCCGGGTTGTTTTTCTGGCGTTCCAGCAGATTCTGTATGCGACGTTCGGTGGCTTCATAGAACTCGGGTAACTGATGCCGGGCCAGCAGTGTCATGGTCTGATCGTCAACGTACCGCAGGTCTTCCTCTTTGAGCTCCAGGCCATCAAGGGGTTTTTCGCCACCGGGAAACACGATGAACAGCACGTTGTCGTCCCACTTTTCGGCGAACTGAGCCAGGGTAAATGAATAGTTTCCGATCGCCGGATCAGCAACGAAGACCCGGTCACCCCGAACCGCCCGGAGTACAACGAAGTGTTTGAAGCCCGCATGGTGGATAGGCACGATCGCCGGATGATCCAGCTCCCGCAGGTCATCGAGGGTGGCGCGAAACCCGCCCGCCGGATAGCCCAGCGCGGTCACCAGGCGCTTCATATCCAGCATGGAGAATGCGCGCCGTTCCACGATGCGTTCGCTCTCACCGTAGTGCAGCAGCCCCTCCATGACTTGCCGTTCGTCCAGATTTCGTCCCAGATAATATTTGAGAACCGTGGTCAGCGCCGCGCTGCCGCAACTGTAGTCGTAGGCCTGACGGACGATGTTGCGGAATTTCTGTTCGACCAGCGGCTCGACCTGAACCTGCGTTCGTAGCCTGGTGGGTCCGTCATCAACATTCTGTTCGAGAATGACCGTGCCCGGCGGCAACGGCTCGACAATGGTAGCCTCCCGCACCATTGCCAGGGTCAAAAGCGATCCTGCCAGCACCAACAACATGATTCGAGGGCATCCTTGTTTATAGTTATCAGCCAACCTTCAAAGCTGTATACCGTGTGGCCGCCAATCAGACCTGTCGCCGACTTAAACAGACGAACATACCGGCATGGTCTGGCGGAACACCACTCCGTTACATCTTGTTACGGTACGATACCGGATAAGGCTGTCGCCGAAAGATAACTGTGCCTCAAATCTGTCCCCGCTTCGCCGCCCCTGGAATCCGGGTTTGAGAACTGGTTCAAGGACTAACCAGAGCCGGTCCGACGACGCTCCTTGATCCGCAATTCCGTCAGCCCCAACGTCGATGCCATGCTGGCCCTTGTCGCGGCGACGAATGCCGGGCAGACTTCGGGATTGCCACCACTGCTTAGAGGGCCAGTCTTCGGGTGAATGGAAAAAACTTTGTGCTGATCGGGTGCGCCGTGTTGCTGACGTTTACCACCTTTTATGCACCACAGCCCCTGTTGCCCCTGCTTGCACAGCAGTTCCAGGTCAGCGAATCAGCTGTCGCGCTGCTGGTTTCGGTAACGATGGCGCCATTGAGCATCGCCCCCATCGCCTACGGGTTTCTGCTTGCCTCTGTTCCCGCCAGATCGATGCTGATTGCTGCCGCCAGTGCTCTGGCCATCACGTCACTGGTCCTGGCAACGGGGCCGGGCTACGACGTTTTCCTGATCATCCGGCTGATTCAGGGGCTGATATTGCCTGCGATGATGACCGGGCTGATGACCTACGTCGCCGCGACGGCAAAGGCGGACCAGGTCACCACCGCCATGGCAACCTACGTCGCCATGACGATCGCCGGAGGCTTCCTTGGACGGGCGTTTTCCGGCCACGTGGCCGAGTGGCTGAACTGGCCCACCATGTTCGGTATTCTGGGCGGCGGGCTGGGACTGTCGGCGATATCTTTATGCTGGCTGCCGGGAGACGCCCAGACCCGGTTTGGTCGTGTGTCGCTCAACGTATTGCCCGGGCTGTTGCGTCGGCCCGGGCTAGCGCGGGCCTACCTGACCATATTTTGCGCTTTTTTTGTGTTCGCCTCGCTACTCAACTACCTGCCATTCCGGGTCAGCGAACTGGCCGGAACCGCAGACCCGGCACGAATCTCCCTGATGTACACCGGGTATATGATGGGCATTGTGGTGGCGCTGCTGGCCCGTCGACTGGTGCGCATACTGGCCTCTGAACGCCGGGTTGTTCTGGCGGGTCTGGTCATCTACCTGTTGGCGACTCTGTGCTTTCTGACCCCGTCCATTCTGGTTCTGTTTGTCAGCATGTTTGTGTTCTGCGCCGGTATGTTCACGGTCCACAGCGTGCTGCCCGGGGTGGTCAACCAGTTAGCGCCGGACTATCGGGGAGTGGTCAATGGGTTGTATCTGTCGGCCTATTACCTGGGCGGAACCATAGGCTCTTTCCTGCCCGGCCTGTTGCTCAGCCTTGGCGGGTGGTCACTGTTCATTGCCGGACTTGCGGCCGTACTGCTGGTTGCTATCACCACCGTGTACACCGGTACCGAGCAGCGCCGGGCTTCATGATGCCGGCGCCCTGAACAAGGCTGCCTCTGGCCAGGCGGTCACTGTCACTCACTTCGATCAACGCTATTCTGGACGACTGCCCAGTTTTTATTTGACAAATGTCCAGTTTCGATAAACCCTCAGGGTGGATTATTTGCGCGATTGCCCCACCCAACAACAACAAAACCGGCCTGATGGCCGTAGGAGGAAGACGATGCTAGGTCAGATGCTTTCCCAGCCCATGCTGATCAGTTCCCAGATTGCCCATGCGGCCCGCTATCACAATGACACCGAAATCGTCTCGGTCGAGACAGCCGGCGGCACGCACCGGACCACGTACGGACAGGTCGAGCTGCGAGCCCGCAAGCTGGCCTCCGCGCTCCTCGCTCTGGGCATGAAACCAGGTGACAGGATTGCCACCCTGGCCTGGAACAACCATCGCCACCTGGAGGTCTACTTTGGCACCTCAGGCGCCGAACTGGTCTGCCACACCATTAACCCGCGGCTGTTTGCGGACCAGCTTGTCTACATCATCAATCATGCCCATGACCGGGTATTGTTTCTCGATCAAACATTCCTGCCGCTGATTGCCGGCATTCGTGAGCGTCTGGAGCACCTCGAGCACATCGTGCTTCTGGGCCCCCAAAACGATGAGGCCGGCAAGACCATACCCGATATCAAGTTCTACGAGGACCTGGTCGCCAGTGGTGACGACAACTACCAGTGGCCGACCTTCGACGAGAATACCGCATCCAGTCTCTGCTACACCTCTGGCACAACCGGCAACCCCAAGGGTGCCCTGTACTCCCACCGCTCAACCGTGCTGCACTCACTGGCGATTGCCCTGCCCGACTCCATGCGCCTGAGCGCCCAGGACTCGATGCTGCCTGTGGTGCCCATGTTCCACGTCAACGCCTGGGGCATCCCCTACGCGGCGGCCATGATGGGCACCAAACTGGTCCTGCCGGGCCCGAACCTTGATGGCGAAAGTCTGCGTAACCTGATCAACAGCGAAAGCGTGACCATTGCAGCCGGTGTACCCACACTCTGGCAGGGGCTGATCAATGCGCTGCGCGAGTCCGGCGAAGGGGTTCCCTCGCTCAACCGCACGGTGATCGGCGGTTCCGCCTGCCCGCCGTGGATGATCGAAACCTTCGCCGGGGACTACGGTGTGGAAACCCTGCACGCCTGGGGCATGACCGAAATGAGCCCGGTTGGCTCGGTCAACACCCTGCTGTTCAAGCACAACAGCCTGCCCGAGGACGAGAAGCTAGCTCTGCGCAGCACCCAGGGCCGGCCGCCGTTCGGTGTCGACCTGAAAATCATGAATGACGCCGGCGAAGACCTGCCATGGGACAACGAGACCCAGGGTGATCTTTACGCCAAGGGCTACTGGGTGATCAGTAACTACTTTGCGGTAGACACCCCGCCACCACACCGCGACGGCTGGTTCCCCACGGGGGACGTCGCCGTCATGGACAGCAACGGCTTTGTGACCATCAAGGATCGCTCAAAAGACATCATCAAGTCCGGTGGCGAGTGGATCAGCTCAGTGGAACTGGAGAATCTCGCCTCCGGGTTCGACGGTATCGCCGATGC
>JASBRL010000062.1 GCA_030149475.1 Marinobacter sp. | reverse complement strand
TCATCGGGCCACCACGGAAGGGCGCAAATCCGGTACCGAAAATCATTGCGCCATCGGCGAGAGCCTCATCCGCAATTACCTGCTCCCGAAGGCACGCCATGCAGGCATTCAGCATGGGCAGAATCAGGCGGTCGAGGGCGTTATCAGGGGCGTTGCCGGTCTGGTCTTTCTTATCGGCCTTGCCCTTTTTCCAGCGGTACAGACCCTCACCGGTCTTTTTGCCCAGCATCCCGTCATCCACTTTTTGCCGGAGCCAGTCCGGAACCGGTGGCATAGCGCTATCCAGCCGCTCTTTCAGCATATCGGCAACACTCAGGCAGATATCAAGACCAACCTGATCTGCCAGCTCGATCGGCCCCACGGGCATACCAAAATCTTCGGCCACTTTGTCAATGGACTCAGCAGGTATACCTTCATCAAGCATGAGCATGGCTTCCACCAGGTAGGGTGTCAGAGCCCGGTTAACGAGAAATCCGGGGGCTGTCGCAACCGGAGCCGGTAACCGGTCGATCTGCCCGACAAACCTGCGGCCACGATCAAGCACGGCTTCCGAAGCCCGGTCATGGCTGACCACTTCCACCAGCGGCATTTGCGCCACCGGATTAAAGAAATGCAGGCCAATCAGGCGACTCGCATCGCTGACTTTTTCGCGCAGGGTTTCCAGGGGGATGCTGGAGGTGTTGGTTGCCAGAATGGCACCCGGTTTCAGCCTCGGCTCTACCTCTTCGTAGACTTTCTGCTTGAGATCCACCTTTTCCGGCACAGCTTCAATCACCAGATCGGCCCTGCCCACGCCCTGATTGGCAAAATCCGGAGTCAGGCGGTCAAGAATAGCCCGGCGTTCGGCGTCCGAACGATGCTTTTTCTCGCACAGATCGGACAGCTTTTTCACCGCTTGCGAAAGCTTGTCGGCCTCCATGTCGAAGAGGGTCACGCTGAGTCCCCGAATGGCACACCAGCCGGCGATATCCGCGCCCATCTCACCGGCACCGACAACGTGCACGTGCCGGACCGGATCCGCCGTGGTGCGGGTTAAACCTTTCATGGTCTCGCGAAGATGAAAGACGCGGACCAGGTTACCTGATGTTTCGGTCATCATGAGTCTGGCAAAGGAGGCGATTTCCGCCAGACGCATTGCCTCGGCCGAACCACCCCCAAACTGCTCCCAGAGTTCGATCAGAGCCTCCGGCGCCGGATAATGCTCCGGGGGCGCCTTGCCGGCACTCTGCGACCGCATTTGCCGGGCCTCCAGCTGTCGTGCGGGCTTGCTGGACAGCACACGGCCACGAATTCCGTTACCGCCCGCTTCAATCTCCCCCGCCAAAGCCGCCTGCACAGCAGCCGCCACGTGTCGCTCCTCCACAACCTGGTCGACCATTCCCAGTTTCTTCGCCTTGCCATGAGCGGCGGTCTTGCCCGTCAGCATCATGGTCATGGCTTCGACGGGATCGACCAGGCGCGTCAGTCGCTCTGTCCCTCCCAGGCCTGGATGCAAGCCAAGCTGAATCTCCGGGAACCCGAGCCGGGCGCCGGGGACCGCAAGCCGGTAATAGCAGGCCAGTGCCAGTTCCAGACCTCCACCGAGACAGGAGCCGTGAATGACGGCAATAGTGGGACAGGACAGCGCCTCGAAGCGGTCAACCACCTGGTGGGCGCGGGTCAGCCTGTCAACGAGCCCGGTCTCGGAGGACAGCTCGGAGAATTCCGATATATCGGCCCCCAGACAAAAGCCGGTGGCCTTGAACGAGCGCAGCACAACGGCCCTGGGCGCTTTTTGCTCAAGTTCGGAAACCACTTCGTCGAGTTCGTTCAGCACGGCTTCGGAGAGCACGTTGGCGCTGGCATCCTTTTTGTCGATAATCAGCCATGCAACACCATCGTCATCATGCGCCAGTCGCCAGTGCTGCCATCGGGCGCCACTTCCGGTCGCAGTGTGTTCGTTGCCAAAGGGCCCGAGAGCCATGTCTCGTGCGCTCAGTGCTTCAAGAATATGCCCCGTCATGTGCGTCCTCCCGAATCACGGAAATCAGATGTCCTTCAAGCGGTGTTCAAACGGCCTCGATGAGCATGGCGCCGCCCTGGCCACCACCGATACATTCCGTGGCAATGCCGCGCTTCAGTCCCTTTCGCTGCAAAGTATTCATCAGATGCAGCACAATCCGGTTACCACTGGTTCCGACCGGATGACCGATCGCGACAGCGCCACCGTCCACGTTCAGGCGTTCGGTTTCAAGCCGGCCCATTGGCTGCTCCAGGCCCAGGGCCACCCTGCAGAATTCCGCATCATCCCAGGCTTCGACACAGGCCAGCACCTGGGCCGCAAAAGCCTCGTTGATTTCCCACAGGTCGATATCGTTGAGCCCCGCCTCGTGTCGCTTCAGTAATTCCGTGGAACTCAGCACCGGACCCAGCCCCATGATGGCCGGATCAAGGGCGGACCAATGGCTGTCGACCAGCACCGCTTTCGGTTTCAGTCCGTATTGTTTGACGGCCTCTTCGGAGGCGAGGATGACCCAGGAGGCACCATCGGTAACCTGAGAGCTGTTGCCCGGGGTGACCTGCCCGTATGGTGGCTCGAACGCCGCCTTGAGTTTGGCCAGCGCTTCCGTCGAGGTATCGGAACGTACGCCGTCGTCATGGCTGAAAAGCTCGCCCTCGGGCGATATCGCTGGCGTCACCTCGCTCTCCAGCCAGCCCTCATTCTGAGCCCTGGCAAGTCGCTGGTGACTTGAAACGGCGTATTCGTCAGCCTGCTCCCTGCTGATATTGAACTGCTTGGCGAGCACTTCCGCCGTCTGCCCCATGCTCAGACCGACGATCGGGTCCGTCAGGCCCTTGGCCAGGCTGATTTCCGGTTTGAACTGCCCCGGGCTGAAGTTCGCCAACTGGCGACCATAATCCTGGGGGGACGAGGCGGCGTTAAGCCCCGCCAGCCACTCCACCGCCCCGGTTTTCAGGACCATGGGCGCATGGCTCAGGGCTTCGGTGCCACCGGCCAGGATCAGGTCACTGGCGCCGTCACGTATGTATTTGTAGGCGGTATCAATGGACTGCATGCCCGAGCCACAGTTTATCTGCACGGTAAACGCCGACATGGCCTCCCCCATGCCCAGTCTCAGGGCGGCAATCCGTGCCGGGTTCATCTCGTCGGCAACCACATTCACACATCCGAGAATGACCTGGTCAAACGCATCGGCCGGAATTGGCTGGCGCAGTAATAGTGGACGCCCGCACTGGACAGCAAGGTCAACGGGAGAGAAAGGGCCGGGACGGCCTCTGGCTTTGAGAAAAGGGGTCCGTGCACCGTCAACAAGGTACACTTTACGCGAAGGGCTCCGTTGGCGAGCTCTGGAAGCGCTGCCTGCTTTCTTTGCCTGGTGCTGTGCCATTGAGATCTCTCCATGGGGCTGACCGGGCGTTTCAAAAACCTGTCTAGGCATTCTGGCTCTCTACAAAACGGCCCGGAAGCGTTCCGTCAATGAGGTGTCAGAATTGCAAGGCTCTTTACTGTTCATGGCCTCCTTGCGCGACGTTTTCAAGGGCGCGCGCTACTGCCTCCCGCTGGGGCTCCGTGATGCCCCCTTTAACCGGTTAACCGGCCGGCGCGAACGCGAGGACTTAGCGGATCCGATATCGCGTTCTGGCCTGGTGGCCGACGATCATTAAATGATGGTAACAACAGTCATCAGGCCAGCAACAAAATGAAGAAAACCGCCAGAACCGCTGCTCCCGTTGGCTTGAAGTGCGGCCCCTGTCGTTGCTTTTTAGTCCGGTCTGCCCCCATTATCTGATCTGCGCCGGTTGCTCAGATAGTGTGGCCCGCCAGAAAGCCATCCTGGCACTGTGAAGGCGCATCCCCATGGCAGAATGTCGAACAACAACAATCAGAAGGATGTCTTTTCGTGCCTACAGAAACTGACTACATCATTATCGGCGCCGGCTCCAGCGGCTGCGCCCTGGCGGGCCGCCTGAGTGAAGATAGCCAGAATTCGGTCCTCTTGCTGGAGGCCGGCGGCCGCGGTGACACCTGGGCCATCACTACGCCGGCGGCGTTTGTGCTGACCGTGCCTCGCAAGATTCACAACTGGGCCTTTGAAACGGTTCCCCAACGGGGACTGAACGGGCGCTGCGGATATCAGCCACGGGGCAAGGCTCTGGGCGGCTCATCGGCAATCAACGCGCTTTGCTACATCCGTGGCCAACGCGGCGATTATGATCACTGGGCGGAACTGGGAAATGCGGGCTGGTCGTTCGATGACGTTCTGCCCTACTTCATCAGGTCCGAAGGCAATCGGGATATCCAGAACGAGTGGCATGGCACCGATGGTCCTCTGCGGGTGAGCAACCTGCGTTCCGACAATCCCTTTCAGCAGCACTACCTGGACGCCGCCCGCGAAGTCGGTTACCCGATCAATGACGACTTCAACGGCCCGGAACAGGAGGGCATCGGCCTGTACCAGGTGACCGAGGACAACGGTGAACGCTGGAGCAGTTTCCGGGCGTATGTACAGCCACACATGGGCAAACGTGAGAACCTGAAGATAGAGACGGGCGCCAGAACCCGGCGCATCCTGTTTGAGGGCAAGCGTGCTGTCGGCGTGGAATACGTCCAGAACGGTCAAGTGGTCGAAGTTCGGGCACGCCGTGAAGTGATTATCAGTGCGGGCGCCTTCCAGTCACCCCAGTTGCTCATGCTGTCGGGCATAGGCGACGAGGCCGAATTGAAAGAGCATGGCATTGAAACTGTGCACCATCTGCCGGGCGTGGGTAAGAACCTGCAGGACCATCCGGACTTTATCTTTGCCTACAAATCCCGGGACCGGAATCTGCTGGGCCTGACGCCAACCGGTGCCTGGGACCTTCTGGGCCAGATTAACCGCTACCGGCGTGAGCGCCGTGGCATGGTCACCTCCAATTTTGCCGAAGGGGGCGGTTTCCTGAAAACGAAACCGGACCTCAATGCTCCGGATATCCAGTTGCACTTCGTGGTGGCGCTGGTGGATAACCACGCCCGCACGCTCCATACCGGTCACGGCTTCTCCTGTCACGTGTGCCTGTTGCACCCGAAGAGTCGCGGCAGCGTCAGCCTGCGCGATGCCAATCCGGATTCCACGCCGCTGATCGATCCTGATTTCCTCGGCCACCCGGATGATATGGAGGCGCTGGTGGCAGGCTACAAAATGACCGAACGCCTGATGAAAGCCAGACCGCTGGGGCGCTTCATCACCAAGGATCTGTTTACCGCCGGTGTCCAGACCGATGAAGACATCCGCGCAATACTGCGCCAGCGCGTGGATACCGTTTACCACCCCGTAGGAAGCTGCAAGATGGGGGTTGACGACATGGCCGTGGTGGACCCGTCGCTGAAGGTGCATGGTCTGGAGGGGCTGCGGGTGGTAGATGCGTCAATCATGCCCACCGTAACCGGCGGCAACACCAATGCCCCAAGCATCATGATTGCGGAAAAAGCCGCGGATATGATGCGCGCAGAGTCGTCATCGCCGGCTACGACGTAAGCCCGGGTAAAGCCCAAGTTCCGGCCCCGGAGTCTGTCAGGATGGTTATACGGGGCGGGGCTGGCTATGCATACAGAAACTGGTCAGCGCTTTTCCAAAAAAAGATCTCGACAAGTCAAACCTGAACTGCATCGATAAACTCGTTGCATTCCCCGAAACAAATAACAAACCATAAGCACTTAAATTTGCCAGAGCAGCCTGTTAGAAAACAGTATCGACAACCTACTCTGCTATTGCGGGATCAGGTTTTGCGGATGACGAATCAAACAGAGACGGAACTCTCGGTATTATGAAGGCAATGTTTGTTTCAAATCACCGCTTTCAGGCATTCCTTCTTGAAAATGAACCGTAAACAAAGCCCCGGAGCCATTCATATTTTGTACCGATACGGTGCCATGGTGCGCTTCTGCCAACCGTTTTACGATACTGAGACCAAGCCCGGCTCCGTCGTTTCTACGACGATCTTTTCGCCAGAGTGGCTCAAAAATATTTGAAAGGTCAGCCTCACAGATCCCGGGGCCATAATCTCGCACGCTTATTTGAGGCCCCGGACCTGCAGAGACTTCAATCGGACTTTCACCTGGCGCATGCAGAAACGCATTGTCTACAAGATTGCGATAAATTCTATAAATAGCCTCGGCATGACCGCTGACCATGGCTGAACCAAAATCATCAAAGTGAAGTTCCCGATTCGCGGAATACGCCATCGGCGTCATATCTGAAACGATATCGCGCCCAATATCCGCTAAATCCAGGATAGTTCCGGTATCAAACTCCATGGTATCGGCCCGGGTCAAATCAAGCATCTGACCAACCAGGCGATTTAATTGCGAGACGTCCAGTTGTAGTTCGGTGCGATGATCGCTTTCCGGCAATCGCTCGAGTGAAAGCTGAATAATTGACAGTGGAGTACGCAATTCATGTGCCGCATTTGAGGTAAAAGACCTCAACCTGACCATTGTATCGTCCAGACGCTGAAGCGCCCGGTTGACGGCCCTGACGAGCGCATTGACCTCCCGGGGCGCAGATGGCTCGGTCAATCGCGTCGTCATTTTTTCAGCATCAAGTCGTTCAATTTCCCGTTCGGCCTGACGAAGCGGTTGAAGAATTCGCCGTGCCGCCAGAACATTAAAAATGAGCATTAGCGCCAGCAACGGAACCAGGGGCAGAGCGACATGCGTCAGGAGTTCATTCAGGATTACAGGGATGTATGGGCGGATGCTGTCGGCCTCCAATTCCATCCAGACCCATTCCGGCGAACCACCACGCTCTATCCGCCTTACTCCGCTGATCCGTATGCTATGCTCCAGCCGTTCCCGTCGGGTCCAGTCCATAAGCGAACCGCTGCGATTCGGGTGGTCTGGGTTTGCGCGGGCTGGATAGACAGCCCGCGCCGACCAGCTTCGTGCCCCTGGCGGCCCGGTCAGTTCATCCGGCGAAAGAAACGGTGAGCGTTCAAGCTTGCTCGCTTCCAATGTCAGAAGTTGCTCACCCAACGCCTCAGGCTGGGAGGTGTAAGTCCAGACCACAAGCCCGACATCCAGGATCGCGAAAATAAGCGTAAAAACAGCAAGACGATAGGTCAGTTGTCTGAGCAGGGTTGGTCCTGCTGTTTCGTGCTTTTTCACTGGGAGCCCCTTGATGGCCTATTTCGGCTCGAATAGCACGTACCCGACTCCGTGAACTGTGCGGATCTGTACATTGGCGGCGGCCATCTTCAGGCGCTTGCGCAATCTGGACACCGAGGCTTCAAGAGCGTTTGGCGTCACCGCATTTTCCATCGAATAAAGCGAATTCTCAAGAACAGGCCTCGGCACAACTTGTCCTGTCCGGCGCAGTAAATGCTCCAGCAGATTGATTTCGCGCGCCGTTGCATCGACCAAATTGCCTGACACCAGCAGCGCCCGTGTCGACGAGTCGAACAGCACGTTACCCGCAGAGAGTACAGTGCTTAACGACGCGCCTGGTCGACGTAACAGTGCGCGGCAACGCGACACGAGTTCAGGAAGTTGAAACGGTTTGCAGAGGTAGTCGTCCGCTCCTGCGTCAAGGCCGACGACGCGATCATCAAGCTCCCCGTGTGCAGTGATGATGAGGATCGGTGTCGTATCTTCACGACGACGCATCGAGCGCACAAGGCTCAGGCCATCTCCGTCCGGGAGCCCAAGATCCAGAAGCAACAGGTCGTACTGGACAAGTTGCCGCAGGAGTTTGACTTCGTTGAGCGTCTCGCACCAATCGACTGCAAACCCCTGATCCTGAAGACCGTCCCGAATCAGAGAGGCCAACCGTTTGCTATCCTCAATCAATAAAAGCCGCATGATCAATGAATCAGAGTTTCGTCCTGACAATAACTGAAAGGCGCGAAATGGTTTCCCTCAGGTTGCAAAATTGATCGTCCCTGTCAGGTTGATGTCAGAACCGCCCTGTAATCTCTCACCAAAGCAGTCAACGGATGAAACCTCAATGTCGACCAATACTCTCAGGAAGCGTTGAGGAGGACAACTTTATCCATCTCACTACACAGCAGGTGTCTGTGCTACAGCACTGTGCGCTCGCCGCCCAGCGCCATTTTCTTCTGTAGGTCACAACGCTCTGCCGCACCACACGCTGAAAGGGCCCATGCATGACGGATATGACTTCAACAAAGGACCTTGCTCCTGATCACTGGAGCCGCCTCAATATCACGCTTCACTGGCTGATCGTTGTATTGATTTCTGTGCAATATTTTATCGGTGAATGGATGGTCGATTTCTTCGATGGAGGCCTTGACGGTAAGGCTTTGGACGGCAGCACAGTGGTATTCGGGTATCTGCATATCGTCATTGGCGTATCGATTCTGATCGCCGCATTGTTGCGGCTATGGGACCGATTCACCCACGGACGACCGGAGCACTGCAAGAATGAGCCAAACTGGGCGATCAAGCTGGCCAAATTAACCCACACTGCACTCTACTTTTTTCTTCTGACAATGCCCATTGTCGGACTGACCGCGTGGTTGCTTGGTAACGAATGGCTGGGCGACCAACATGTCCTTGCTTCCAGCATTCTTCTGGGAATTATAGCTCTGCACATAGCAGGTGCACTGACAAACCATTTCTGGTTCAAAACCGATGTGCTGAGGAACATGTTACCCGGGCAAGGAAGGGCCCGGGGCAAACGCTGACAGGCTAAGGAAGCTCTGAACAATTCATTGACCCTTGTGGCCTTTCCCGGCGAGTCGCGCCTTGCCACTGACCGTTCAGGTCCTGCAGAAGGCTAACCGAACTGTTCAGCGCTTCCTGAAACGGGACATTAGTGGCATCAAACCGGTATCAGTCCGGAGAGCGATCCGTCAGCTATCAGGAAAATCAGCGCCCAGAGACGTCTCCTGCCAGGCATCAAAATCACGCTTTTTCGCCTCAAGATCCTTGCGGGCAAGTTCCAGCGCCGATTTGCCAAGCACCAGATGATGGGGTGGGTTAGCTGAGGCAACCACATCTATAATCGCCTGGGCCGCCCGAACGGGATCACCGGGTTGCTTACCTGAACCCTCGGCAGTCTTCTGGCGACGCACACCGGCGGTTTCTGCGTAATCATCAATGATCGTTGCGGACGTGGCAATGGAGCGGCCGGCAAAGTCCGTGCGGAACGGGCCGGGCTCGACCAGGGTGACCCTGATATTGAGCGGTGCCAGTTCAACCGCCAGTGAACCCGACAGCCCTTCAACTGCAAATTTGGTGGCATGGTAGTAGCCGGTCGCACCAAAACTCACCAGCCCACCAATGGAGGACAGGTTGACAATGTGACCGTGCTTGCGTGCGCGCATGCCTGGCAGCACCGCTTTGGTCATATCAACCAGGCCAAACACGTTGGTATCGAACATCTGCCGGACGGGTTTATCTTCGCCTTCCTCGATAGCCGCCAGATACCCATACCCCGCGTTATTGACCAGTACATCGATGCGTCCGAAATACGCTTCGGCCTGCTCGACGGCGCTGGAAATCGTGTCGGGTCTGGTCACGTCGAGTGGAAGCGCAAGGGCATTTTTCTCATGACCCCGGACCAGACTTTCAATTGTCGAAAGGTCCCGCGCAGTGGCAACGACCCGGTACCCCTGATCAAGCAGCAAGGTGACAAGCGCTCGGCCAAAGCCCGTTGAACAGCCGGTAATGAACCAGACCGGTGCGTTATCGGTATCCATAATATTTCTCCCGGGATTGTTGATGCATTGTTCGACCTCCGTGGCGACGGCTCTGACCGGAGCAGAGCCCCTCAAACCGCCCTGCCTTCGGCCAACCGCCTTACGACAGGTCGACGCACCCGCTATCTTTGCGGTAATGACACAATGGTTGAGCCGCCAGCCAGAAAAACAAGCCTCGCACGGTCCAAAATGTCAAAGCCGGCCAACATATCGGAGCGGGATCACGGTGACCTCATTGCTCTGGCGCTTTGCCTTCTTCAGTAACTCTCTTTATCAGTCCGCCAGCGCGGTCCGAACCTTCTTGCTCAGGTGGCCCATATCAACCCGACCCAGCACCTGGGGGCGCAAGTGGTTCATGACCTTGCCCATGTCCTGCATACCCTGGGCATCCGTTGACCTGATCGCCAGGCGTATCAGGCCGTCCAGATCATCCTCGGTCAGTGCGGCGGGCATGAATTCCTCGATAATGATCATTTCGGCCCGCTCCTTGTCACCCAGTTCCTCGCGGCCCGCTGCATCGTATTGGCTGGCAGCATCACGGCGTTGTTTGAGCATTTTATCCAGTACCTTGAGCACGTCTTCGTCATCCAGCTCACGGCGCTCGTCAATCTCGATCTGCCTGATCGCGGCCTGAGCCATCCGCAAGGTAACCAGTCGGATTTTTTCCTTGTTCCGCATGGCGTTTTTCACGGCGGTGCTCAATTGTTCCTTGAGTGATGTTGCTGTCATTGTCGGCCTCCTTCACGGCGAATCAAGGGACGGATTTGGTAAAAAGCAATAAGAGGTTCTTCAGCTCCCGGGACGTTGAAATCTCCAGATCCCGGATCTGCTGTGCCATGTTGACATCTACCACGATGCCTTGCCCAGTAGCGCCCCGGCGCCATTTCACCTGCAAAACCGTGCCGCCTCACGCATTGACCCACATTCAGATTCGAGTAGCCTGAGAGGCTCTTGGTTGCATTCACGCCGATCCAGGGAGTCGTCAACATGTCTGTCGAAAAACACGATCTGGAACACGAGAAACCCGAGTCAAAAGAGACCATCCTTCACTTGAAAACCCATGATCATCACTTTGCACGACTTTACGAGGATTACCAGGGGATCGAAACAGAGGTTCACCGCTTCGAAACCGGGGCTGAAAATACCTCAGCCGAGCATCTTGAGGACCTCAAGAAACAGCGCCTGATTCTGAAGGATCAGTTGTTCAGTATTATCCATCGCTACGAGTCGTCATCCACGGGCTAGACATGATGTCTAGTGCCCCAGCACCTGCCTCCGGTAGGTTTTTGGCGTCACCCCGAACCAGTCCCGACAGGCGCGATTAAACGCCGACTGCTCGGAGTAGCCCAGCAATCCGGTGATCTGGCTGAAGCCAAGATCGGGCTCCATCAGATACTGCCGGGCCAGCCGTGTGCGCTCGTTATGGAATAACTGCTCATAGGTGACGCCTTCCTGCGCCAGCCTGCGCTGCAGGGTTCGTCTGTGCAGAGACAGGTGTGACGCGATGGTGCCACTGCTGCACTGGCCGGTCGGCAGCAAGGTGTTGATCAGCCGGATGACGTCTTCGACAAGCGTATCGGCGTTGGGAGCCTGCTGAGCCTCCAGATAGTTTTCGGCCAGTTGCCAGGTCTGGTGGTCGGCGCTGGCGAGCCGCATGGACACGACCGACACCGGCAGGTAGAACCCGCACCAGTCCTGCTCGAAGTAAGCCTCACAGCCATAGACCTCGTGGTAGGCCGCTTCATCCGCCAGGCGGGCGTGCCGGAAGTGTACCGACAGAGGCCTGAATTCATCGCCGCACAACAGCCTCATAACCTGCTTCGCATTGGCCAGGCTCAACTCCTGGGACTGCGCCCGATACCCGCCGCCTTCCTCATCAATCATGAACACAAACCGGATAACCAGGTTGCCGTTCACCGTTACTCGCGAAAGAGCCAGCGACAGCGCCGGGCAGTGCAGGTGCAGATAGCGGGAAATATTGCTGATGGCGTCACCGACCGTCAGCGAACTTCGGGCGATGACCGAGATTGGTCCAAGAATGTCCATACCCTGATACTTCGCCAGTCTCATGCCAAACGCCGGATCGCCCAGCTCCCGGGCAGTGTCGTCCAGCAATGCAGTGAGATGCCTGAATACCAGAAAAGACTGGTCATCCCGCTGCTCCGCCGGGGGTATGTGGTATCTGCCAAGCAGCGGCAGCGGGTCACCCCCGCTGCGCCTGACCAGATCATCATAACCCCACAAATTTGTCGCCCGGATAAGACTCGACACGCCTCCCTCCTGCTGGCCGGGTCTGTCGACCTCAAGCCGTCATGGCCTGAACAGACCCGGTCACGACAACGCCCAGATTGTCGCGATTCGTCAAAAATATGTCCCGATCCGGCAATATTGTCAAGTTGCAGGTTTGGCATGCTCAGGTTATCGGTCGCGACACAAATAACAGGGAAAAGCCCATGACGACGCCACACTATGACCTGATCATCATTGGCGCGGGCCTGTCCGGCATCGGCAGTGCCTGTCATATTGCCCGTGAGCACCCACAGAAAACCCTCGCCATTCTGGAGCGCCGCGAGAACATGGGCGGCACCTGGGACCTTTTCAAGTATCCCGGCATTCGATCCGATTCGGACATGGCCAGTTTCGGCTATAACTTCAAGCCATGGTACTCCGATCAGGTGCTGGCAAAGGGCAAGGACATTCGCGATTACGTTCAGGAGACCGCCCGGGAATTCCGGCTCGAAGACAAGGTGCACTACGGCCTCCGTATTACCGGCGCCGACTGGTCAACTGTCAACCAGAATTGGACGGTGACCGCCACCCATGAACAGACCGGTGAAACCCGACAGTTCACCTGCCATTTCCTGCTCAGTTGTGCCGGTTACTACAACTACGATCACGGCTACCGGCCAAAATTCGACGGCGAGGAAAACTTCAAAGGCGAGATTATTCATCCCCAGCTCTGGCCTGAAAACCTCGATTACAGGGGCAAAAAAGTGGTGGTAATCGGCAGTGGCGCTACCGCCATTACCCTCGTGCCCGCCATGGCCGAAAATGCCGGACATGTCACCATGCTCCAGCGCTCCCCCAGCTATATCATGGCGATGCCGGACACCGATACTATCTCCATGGCCCTGAACAGGGTCCTGCCCAAAAAGCTCGTCTTCAAGATGGCCCGCAAACGCAACATCCTGTTCCAGCGCGGCCTGTATCTGGCGTCGATGCGCTGGCCGAACGCCATGCGCAAGATCATGCTCCGCCACATGCATCGCAAGGCCGGACCCACCGTCGACCCGCGCCATCTGACGCCAACCTACAACCCATGGGAGCAGCGACTCTGTGCTGCCCCGGACGGTGATTTCTTCAAGGCGTTGCGCTCTGGCCGCGCCGACATAGTCACCGACCACATTGATCATTTTTCCGAGACCGGCATCGTGCTGACGTCCGGCCAGACCCTCGACGCCGACATCATCGTGACCGCAACCGGACTGGATGTTCAACTGATGGGGGGGCTGAACCTGAAACTGGACGGCCAGGCGGTGGATATGACCAGCAAGATGACCTACAAGGGCATCATGCTGCAGGATGTGCCCAACTACGCCTGGATTTTCGGTTACACCAACGCCCCCTGGACCCTCAAATGCGACATCGGTGGTCGCTACATCTGTCGCCTGTTCGATGCGATGCAACGCCAGGGCGCCAGTGCGGTACGGCCGGTGGACACCATCGGCCAGGAAGCCGGCACCGGCATGCTGGACGACTTTACCCCGGGATACATCATGCGCGCCCAGGACCGGATGCCTCGCCAGGGTGCAGATGGGCCCTGGAAGGTCACCATGCACTACGGCAAAGACAAAAAGATGCTGGTGGATGAGCCGGTGGAGGACGGCATCCTGCACTTCGAACAACCGGAAACGGCCCATACGTCCGATGAACAGCCAGTGGCCGCCCCGGCCTGACGGGCCGGCCCACCCTGGCATCATCCGGATGAAATGGAATTGCCGCGAAAGCAGCAGATCCCGGTATTAAAGTTCGTAGTCCGACTTCGTAGCCCAACAGGGTCGCCGGCATTGCATCAATAAGCGGGACTGCGGCATTATTTTTGATAGCCTTCTACTCTTATGCCGCTGAATGAATGGAGAATAATGCCGTGAAAACAATAAATCCCACGTCCAGAGCCATGACCGAGGTACTGTCGAACACACCGAAAGACCAACCGGTTGTCATGCTTAACCTGTTGAAGTTTCGGGAACACGCGAATTATGAGGGTCAACGGGAGGGCGTCAGCGGACGGGAGGCGTACCAGGAATACGGACGCGGGGCCATCCACTGTATCAAGGCCGTCGGTGGCGATCTGGTGTGGTCCGGAGCACCGACAGGCGTCCTGATCGGACCGGAATACGAGCAGTGGGACGAGGTTCTGCTGGTGCGCTATCCTTCGCTTGACGCTTTTCTGAAGATGATTGAGAGCCCGGAATACAAACGCATTGTCCATCACCGCACAGCAGCCATTGATGACTCAAGACTGATCCCCATGCTGGAGTCCTGAGGAGAGTCGGTCGGGGACGCCTGAACCCGGCTCTTACGGGTCCTTCGATACCGGCATGATGTCATTACGCCGGGTCAGGCCGCTCATGATTTTCGACAATTCCCCGGTATGACGTAAATGCTTTAACCCCCTGTTGAAAACCCGTTGCAACGCGGCACCGCGGGGCGTTTGCTGGGTAAAAAGCAGATGCAGGGACTGCTCGTGCAATGGTTTTTCATCATAGGTAAGTTCTGGCCAGCGATTGGGCGGGAAAAGGTTATGGAGCATGGCCAGCCCGACGGCCTTGTCCTGTGGATAAAGCTCAATCCGGCCCTTCATCAGCAGCCGCATGTTGGTCGCATCGCTGGCAATGCGCAGGATCTTCAGTTCACCCCGCTGTTCCGCCGCCTCAAACGCCTTGCCGTAGTAGTAGCCGAGCGTGCCGCCGATGACATAAGGCCTCAGGTCGGCCACTGACGTCCAGGTAAACGGCATATCACTGCGATGAAACAAAACCAGTTTGCCGGTAATGATGGCATCGCTACAGCGATAGATTTTTATTCGATCCGGCGAGCAATAGGCCGGCATAAGCACGTCAGCCACCCCCTCACGAACCTGCTCTTTGCTGCGCTTCCAGGGCTGGAATATATAGCTGACGCGATAACCGGCCTCGTTAAACACACGTTCAGTGACCTGGCCCAGAGGGCCGTGCTGATTCTCCGACCGGGTCACATAGGGCGGCCAGTCACCCGTGGCCACAGTGACGGTGTGGGCCTCCAATGGTACGGGTTGCGCCGCCACACTGAACCATGCGACCACCAACCCCACTACCTGGATCAACCCCCAATCACGCGCCCGCTTTTTGCTCCCCGCCTGCTTCACAAAAAGCCCCCGTCAACCCGGTTACAAGTACGAATAGCGGCAGACGAACCTATCAATCTTTCAACTCCGGGAAATCCGCTTCGGAATAGGCATGATCGCCGCGATCCCCGCTGGCAGCATGGGCGCGTAACTCAACCCGGCGAATCTTGCCGGAGATGGTCTTGGGCAACTCGGCGAATTCCAGCTTGCGAATCCGCATGTACGCCGGCATGCGCTCGCGACTGAACGCAAACAGGGCCTTTGCCGCCTCCGGACCTGGCTCGTGGTCGCGGCGCAGCACGATATAGGCTTTGGGTACGTTCAGTCGCAACTCGTCGGGTGACGGAACGACCGCCGCCTCGGCCACGGATTCGTGCTCAATGAGAATAGACTCCAGTTCGAACGGGCTGACCCGATAGTCTGAACTCTTGAACACATCGTCGGCGCGGCCGACGTACCAGTAATAGCCATCCTCGTCGCGGCTGGCCACGTCACCGGTGCGATAAAAGCCATCGTGCAGCGCCCGGGCCATGCGCTCGGGATCGTCGCGATATTCCTGCATCAGACCCAGCGGGCGCTGCTGGCGCACATCAATGGCAATCTCGCCCTCGCGGCCTTCGTTGTCATTCACATCAAGCAGGGCAATTCTGTAGCCAGGCAGCGGCCGGCCCATGGAGCCGGACTTCATCGGCTGCGCCGGCGGATTGCCGATCTGGGCCGTGGTCTCGGTCTGACCATAGCCGTCCCGAATCCGCAGCCCCCAGTGTTTCTCGACCCGCGCGATCACTTCGGGGTTGAGCGGCTCGCCCGCGCCCACCAGGCTCCTGAGCTTCACGTCATAGATGGCCAGATCCTCCTGGATCAGCATGCGCCAGACGGTGGGCGGTGCGCAGAGACTGGTCACGCCCTTGTCAGCAATGACCTGCAACGTAGCGGGCGCATCGAAGCGCGGCTGTCGGTAGATAAAGACCGTGCAGCCGGCGTCCCAGGGAGCAAACAGATTGGACCAGGCGTGCTTGGCCCAGCCAGGCGAGCTGATGTTGAAATGGATATCGTCCGGTTGCAGGCCGAGCCAGTACATGGTTGAAAGCGAGCCTACCGGATAGCTCTGATGGGTATGCAACACAAGCTTGGGCTGGGAGGTGGTGCCGGAGGTGAAATACAGCAGCAGGGGGTCGGTGGCACGGGTTACGCCCTGCGGCTCAAAGCTGACGGGCGACTGATGTGAGCCCCGGTAATCGATCCATTGCCCGCCGGGCTCACCGGCGACGATACAGGTCAGGCCCTCGGCCACGCCCTCAAATTTCGGCACGTGTTCGTTGGTGGTCAGAACATGGCTGACGCCGCCGCGCCCCAGACGGTCACCGAGATCCTTCTTCGACAGCAGGGTACTGGCAGGGATCATTACCGCACCCAGCTTGATCGCCGCCAGCATGGTTTCCCAGAGCTCAATAACATTGTCGAGCATGATCAGTAACGTGTCACCCCGGCCGAGGCCCTGATCTCGCAGGAAATTGGCCACCTGGTTGGAGCGCCGTCGCATCAGATCAAAGCTGTAACGGTAATCGCCCCCATCGGCATCCACCAGCCAGAGCGCGGTCTTGTCATTGTCCCTGGCGTAATCGTCGAACCAGTCCAGCGCCCAGTTGAACTCATCCAGTTCCGGCCATTGGAAGGTTTCATACGCGCGGTCATAGTCCTCGCGCAGGTTCAGCAGTTGCTGGCGTGCGGCCCTGAATGCATCTGCGGATGGCATCGCGTTCTCCTCGTCTCGCGGTCGGCGGCTCGGGGTCGGTCGCCGTGGTTGTTGTTATAGTGCGCAATCCTGCGTTCCCAGTGTGCGACAGGAACGCTATGATGAAATCATAATCCCATTTTCCCGCACTGTTGAACAGACAGAGTGGACATGCCGGGTGTCGGGAGGCAGCGTGCCCCGACACCCGGCACCTTATATAAACCGCTCGATTGAAGAGGTGATTGTGAGCAAAACAGAAAAGCGCCCTCTGTACATTCCCTATGCCGGCCCCTCCCTGCTGGAAATGCCGTTGCTGAACAAAGGCAGTGCGTTCTCGCTCCGGGAGCGTGTGGATTTCAACCTGATCGGCCTGCTACCCAATAACGTGGAAACCATCGAGGAACAGGCCGAACGAGCCTACAGTCAATACGAGCTGTGTCAGACCGATCTCGACCGGCACATCATGCTGCGTGCTTTACAGGACGACAACGAAACCCTGTTCTTCCATCTGCTGGAAGCCCATCTGGAAGAGATGCTCCCGATTATCTACACCCCGACCGTGGGCGAAGCGTGTGAGGAGTTCTCCAAGATCTACCGCAACCATCGCGGCCTTTTCGTATCCTACCCTGACCGGGAACACATGGACTACCTCCTGCGCAGTGCCACCAAGGACAACGTGAAGGTCATCGTGGTGACCGACGGCGAACGCATCCTGGGGTTGGGCGACCAGGGCATCGGCGGCATGGGCATCCCCATCGGCAAACTGTCGCTTTACACTGCCTGCGGCGGGATCAGCCCGGCGAATACCCTGCCCATCGTCCTGGATGTGGGCACCAACAACCAGGCACTGCTGGACGATCCGATGTATATGGGGTGGCGCCACGAACGCATCGGACAGGAAGAATACGACGCTTTCGTGGCTGAATTCATGGCGGCCGTGAATCGCCGCTGGCCCACAGCCCTGGTGCAGTTCGAGGATTTTGCGCAGAACAATGCCATGCGCCTGTTGACGCAATACCGCGACGAGGCATGCTGCTTCAACGACGACATCCAGGGGACCGCCGCGGTTTGCCTGGCCACGTTGTTGGCTGCGTGCAAAGTGAAGAACGAAAAGGTCAGCGACCAGACGGTTGCCTTCCTGGGCGCCGGTTCAGCCGGCTGTGGCATCGCCGAACAGATCGTCGTCGCCATGACGAATGAGGGGCTGCCCGAACACGAAGCGCGACAACGGGTGTACATGGTCGACCGCAACGGATTGCTGACGACCGACATGACCAGCCTGCTGGATTTCCAGTCAGCATTTGCCCGGGATCCAGAGCAGATCAGGGACTGGTCGGGGCGGGCGTTGATTGACGTGGTGAAAGAGACCAGACCAACGGTGTTGATTGGCGTCTCCGGCCAACGCGGGCTGTTTACCGAAGATGTCATCAAAACGATGCACTCGGGCTGTGCAAAACCCCTGGTGATGCCGCTGTCTAACCCCACGTCCCGCGTCGAAGCCACACCCGCTGACATCCTGACCTGGACCAACGGCGAAGCCCTGGTGGCTTCGGGCAGCCCCTTCAAGCCCGTGGAAGTGGATGGCCATAGCTACCCCATCGCCCAATGTAACAACGCCTACGTTTTCCCGGGCATTGGTCTTGGGGTCGTTGCCGCCGGGGCCACCCGGGTGACCGACACCATGCTGATTACCGCGGCCAACACCCTGGCCAAACAGGCCCCCATTGTCCGGCAGACCGGCGAACGGCTGTTGCCAAGTCTGGCCGGCATTCAGGACATCAGCCGGAAGATCGCCTTCGATGTCGCCAGGCAGGCGCAGGAAGACGGCGTCGCTCTGCGTTCCGATGACGACACCATCCACCGGGCCATCGAACGGCATTTTTGGCGCCCCCGTTACCGGCGGTACCTGCGACGTGCGATTTGAAGGTGGAGATGAGCGGGGTCTGATTGGTTAAGGAACCCTGCCTATACCGTTTATAGTTGAACGGACTGTACGTATCATTCGGGACACAGGGGGGAGCACCTGATGACTGATCCGTTGGTGACAGTGCTGGGCGGGACAGGGTTTCTCGGCTCCTTCATCGTGAATGACCTGGTCGAGGCCGGCTATTCGGTTCGAGTCGCCTGCCGGCACCCGGGTCGCGGCATCCGCCCGGAGTCGGACCGGGTCGAGAGGGTGACCTGCGACATTCGGGACGAACGTTCGCTCAGACCTGCCCTTGAAGGCTCGGCGGCCATGGTCAATGCCGTCGCTCTCTACGAAGAAAAGCACGGTCTCACCTTTGACCAGATACATGTTGACGGCGCGCACAAGGCAGCGCGTTGCGCGCGTGACCTGGGCGTCAAACGGCAGATACTGATCTCCGGAATCGGCGCCAGCACGGCATCGGCGTCAAACTATGTCCGGGCCCGGGCGCAGGGCGAACAGGCTGCACGGAGCGCATTCGGGGACACCACGATCCTTCGTCCGAGCACCCTTTGCAGTCGACATCAGGGTTTTGTAAGCGCCCTGGACATGGTCACACGATTGCCGGTGATTCCACTTTTTGGTCGGGGGAACACCCGGCTTCAGCCTGTCTATGCCGGGGATGTGGCGGCGGCTGCGCGCCGATGCATTGAAATGTCGGGGACGACCGGCAAACCATTCGAACTGGGTGGAGGTGAAATCTATACCTACCGCGAGTGTATTGATCTCATGCTTGAACACAAGGGCATCCGACGGCCAAAGATTCCCCTGCCCTTCGGTAGCTGGCATTTGCTCGCGACCCTGCTCGGCCTGCTGCCAAAACCGCCGCTGAACCGGGACCAGGTCATCCTCATGGAAAATGATAACGTGGTGGGTGAAAATGTTGGCACTTTCGCTGATCTGGGGATTGAACCCTTGAGCCTGCGGGCTATTATTGGCGGCGAACGACCACACCCGTGCAGAACCTGACACTGGATCTCCCCCGAAAGACGGGCGCTCCCGGGTCTGAAACGGATGCCAAATCATGAGCCTTGTAAACCGGCCTCCGGATTCGCCCTTGCCCGGGAATACAGATCTGTTCCGGTTGTCAGCGGGCTTTCAGGCTAACCTGTTTTGACCCTGAAGCGGCGAACTGCCCACTTTTACCCTTGTCCACATACTCAACCGCCCCGCCGGACTTTAAAAATGCAGCGGTCTGCTCCTCAATCATGGCGGTGGTTAACGTCGCTTTTTCGGGTTTCTTGCTCATTATATTCTCCAGATTAACGGTTGACTTATTCACCAACTGCAAACACCTATCATATCCGAATCAGGAAATAATTGTTCGGAGTGATCAATGACTGGATTCAGCGAATCACCAGGACATCAGGTAGCGGCTTTCACTGGCGCTACCCGCACGAGGAGAGATGACCCGATGACCAATAACCTTCCCTGTTCCCAGGCCTGCGAGAACAACAAGGCCCCGATCCTGGAGAAGCTTCAGGCCATTTTCAACGGGCCAGGCACGGTCCTGGAAATCGGCACACTGACCGGGCAGCACGCCGTGCATTTTGCCCAGGCCCTGCCCCACCTGCAGTGGCAACCGAGTGATCATCCCGAGGCTGCTCATCTGTGCCGTGCCCGGCTGGCACAGGCGGCCCTGCCCAACGTCCTGCCGGTCATCGAACTGGACGTCAGCGCTGCCCACTGGCCTGTCAACGCTTTCCGGTGGGCCTTTTCCGCCAATACCGCCCACATTATGTCGTGGCGCGAGGTCGAGCAGATGTTCCTGGGTATCGGTGAAAGACTGTCAGACGACGGGGCCTTTTGCCTGTATGGGCCATTCAACCATCAGGGCGACTATTCGAGTGACAGCAACCGCCGGTTTGACCAGCATCTGAGAGCCCAGGCACCTCACATGGGCATCCGGGACCTGACCGATCTTCGTGCGCTGGCGGCATCGTCCGGAATGACCCTG